>CANHGL010000085.1 GCA_947460245.1 Sphingobacteriales bacterium | reverse complement strand
TTGTTTTATCCTTTGTGTTCTTCAAGTCGAAGTCTAAGCACCCGAAATTGTTTTAGGTCTTAATCATTATGCCGTTGTCATCCGGTCGCAGGTGTAAGTCATATGCGTTACTCCAAAGGCGGTGTGATACAGGCTGCTTGTTGGTGCTATCCCATTGTATAGGGATAACGGTTAGGCCGATGGCTCGGTATTCGGTGTATTGGTGCATGGGTGGTGGTTAGAATTCTAAGGTACCATTAACTATTTTCTTAAATCTTTTTTCAGCAGTATTCATGTTTAATATAGACTGTTTAAAATAGCTTTCTTTTAGTTCTATACCGATAGCCTTTCTTCCCAAAGATACAGCACTATACACTTCACTACCTACTCCCATAAATGGAGTTAATACCGTTTCCCCCGGATTTGTATAAAGGTATATCAACCTATCAATAACATCTAATTGCAATGGGTGTACATGTTTTTCGTCATCTTCTTCCCGGCTATCTTTAAATGGTAATACATTATCAATACGTACATCATCCCAAACACTTGATGCGTATCTTTGCCATGTTAAATGACTTAATTTATTTTCCCTTTTATCTCCATCAAAAAACTCCCATTTTTTACGAAAGTCTTTATAGTTACCGTATGTTTCTTTATGTGTTTCCAAAAATGGAGTTTCACCAAAATATTCAAAATCATTTAATCCGTTTGGATGAATTACCGGAGTTTCATTTTCACCTGATTTTTTAAATATCAATACATAATCAGGCATGGCAGTAAAGCATTTTGTAGCATCTTCAACTATAAATTTATGCATTAAAGATTGTACCATTGTACGCATCCTAACTTTTAATGGCTCTTTCCAGATTGTGATTCTATTATGGTATTGCATACCATACTTTTCATGAAGTCTAATAACTTCCCCAGGAAAGTCCCAAAGTCTTCCAGTGTTAGTATGTACATCGGTAACATGTACTGCGTTTATTCTACCTGGTTTCGTTACCCTTGATAATTCTTTTACTAGAAATTCATATTGTTCAATGAATTGTTCTTTAGTTTCACAATTAGAAAAATCATTTTCATGACTTGAATAATTATACAGCCCTGCAAAAGGCGGAGAATAAACTGAAAAGTCAATACTACTATCAGGTAGTGTATTAACTACATACATACAATCGCTATTATAAATAGCGTAATCATTTGTGATTTTTTGATCTTTTACCATTGGTTTAGTTTTTGTTTATGAATGATGGGAATTGAATTTTATTATCAAATCCTTTGCTAGAAATTTTAAAATTGCTATTTGTATTTTTTATAAGTTTCTCAAACATTATGGTAGCCTTATCTTTTTTTATTAACAGGCTTTCCATTATTCTTATCTGTCCATCTGAAAGTATTAAATCTACGGTTACCGGATTAATTTGTCCAAACCTCCAAAACCTTCTTACTGCTTGATAATATTGCTCGTAACTATAAGTAGGGAAATAAGTAGTATGATTACAATGCTGCCAATTTAATCCAAAAGCAGTAATACTTGTTTTAGTTATTAACTTTTTTATTTCCCCTTTACTAAAAGAAAGTAAAATATCTTCTTTCTTATCAATATCCATAGTTCCCTTAATCTCAAAAGTATTTTTATCTAAATCAGATATTAAACTTGCTTCATCGTTTAAGTTTACCCAGTATACAGAGCAATCATGATTCAATGATTTTTCAACTGCCATTTCACATCGCTGCGTAATTGTTGCCCGTACTTCTGCTTTAATTTCTGCGAATCCAGTTGCAGGCAAAGCAAACATAGAAGTCTGGCCATTAATAGCAAATGGATTAACATTTCTTACCACCGTTTGTACTTCATTTAATTCAGGTAAAATATGAATAGTATCTAAAAATCCTAAGTCAGATGGTTTTTTACATGATATACTCCAACTAGCAACCCATCGCCAAAAATCATTTTCGGCATGAGGTTTTAAATACCATTCCTCCCCGGCTCTATGTTGCCCACTTTGCTTAATAGTATTTTGATTATTCTTAAAGAATTTACCTAACATATCCATATACCCTAAATAACCTAAAGCCTCAGAACTTGTACCTAATTCAATATAATCATTTGGAGATGGTGTAGCTGTAAATAAAAATCTATAATTTACTTTTTTTAGAAATGATGTTATCTGTGATTTTGTAGAACCTTCAAAGTTTTTTAATATAGAACTTTCATCCAAAATTACACATTCAAAATCATTGCTATCAAATTTTTCTAACCTTTCATAATTGCATACAACAATTTTAGATTTGTATTTACCATCTTTTGAATATTCAATATCATTTATGCCAAACTTTTCAGCCTCCTTAATAAATTGAAATGCTACTGCTAATGGCGTAATAATTAATACAGGCTTATTTGTATGTCTTGCATAGTTAACTGCTATTGTTAACTCTATAATTGTTTTACCTAATCCAGTGTCTAAAAATACAGCGCATCTGCCTTTCTTTATTGCATATTCGCTAACGTGTTTTTGATAGTCAAACATTAAATCGGGAAGGTAATTTGTTTTAATTCCATAATCAATAGAATTATGTTTTTTCTTTTCTAAAAACTCTAAATAATCTGTTTGCATGGTGTTTAGTTTATAGTTTATCAAATAATTCAAAGAATCCCTCCGGTGTAGATACAAATTCGTATATACCCCCGGCTTGTCTTTCCCTTTGCTGCTCTGCAAGTTGTTCGGGGCGTGGCTTGTCCTTGCCTACCTTAATTTCTATTTGGATGCTCTTTCCTTTCACGGTAGCCGAAATGTCGGCACTACCTTTTCGGGTTGCGGATGGTATCCATCGCCCGTTCACTTGCCTACCCATTGTGTTAATACGTGTAGCCCTGTATCCACTCCAATTAAGGAAGTTAATAATAAAGGTAGTCAGCCCATTGGATTTAGTTACAATCGGTGTCGGTGGTGTAGTGTAGAATCCATCCTTTACTACATTCGGTGTGCGTTGCACGGTGTAATTATAATGGGCGGTGTTATAGCGTATCTTCCAGGTG
>CANHGL010000084.1 GCA_947460245.1 Sphingobacteriales bacterium | reverse complement strand
TTCTTTTTGCTCTCCTTCTGTGATAGTCATTGCCTCGTAGTTAGCCATACTATCACCGCTTTTTAGCACTGCCTGTCTATGCTCTTCTCTTTGCTCTCCTTCTGTGATTTCCATTGCCTCGTAGTTAGCCGTACTATCCCCACTGTTTAGCACTACCTGTCTATGCTCTTCTTTTTGCTCTCCTTCTGTGATAGTCATTGCCCAGTAGTTATCCGTACTATCCCCACTTTTTAGCAATACCTGTCTATGTTCTTCCTTTTGCTCTCCTTTTGTGATTTCCATTGCCAAGTAGTTATACCTAGCATTGCCGCTTTTCAATATTTCTGCTCGTTGTTCGTTAGTCATAGCAATAGTTTTATTGTTTAATTGATATAAAAGATATACCCTAGTTCCTGCGCTCTTGCATCTAACAATACTTTCAATGTCAATAAAACACCTTGATGCAAAGTTTAATTTGCCGTATTTAACCCAATCTATTTCTTCCATTTTCATCTTTTCCTTTATAATCATGTGCTAGTCTTACTTGCTTGATAATATTTCTAAATTGTTCAATTGAATGAAATTTTTTCATAATTATTTATTTATGTTTTAACTTTTTTACCAACTATTTTTGCATATTAAATACAATTCGTAAAGTTCTTCTTCTGTCAAGCTTTTCAAGTTATCAAAACTACCCCCATGACCTTCAGAATAACGATGTCCTGCTTTTTTAACTAATGGGTTTTCAAATTCAGAATAATAAGGTGGTCTTCCTTTTACTAAGGATATTAAATCTTCTTTACTTATTTCTATTTTCATTTTTTTATTGTTATTTAAAGTTTTCATTATAATATATATCTCCAACTAATGGCAAAGAGCTTTCTGGATAGTCTATTCCGTTTACAGTTCCTATATTATAAGCATCTATTATCTGTTCCTTTTCCATTTCTTTGGCTTTATCAAGTTTTACTTTCCAATAAGGATCTGACCAATCTATTACAGGCATCTCATTTACTAAAAATTCTACTGCTGTTTGTTTCATTGTTTGTCCTCCTTTTTAAATTGTTTAATAAAATCCTCAAAGAATAATGGCTTTTATGTTTCTTCATCAATAGCCATAACATCTATGTATGCAGAATACCAACACTTTCTCATATCTTCCTCACTATACATTCTTTCTTGTTGCCATTTAGCACCTGCAATAAACGATGGTCTTGTGTCATAATGATTGTAAACATTAAATCCATCTTTATTTAACCATTTTTCAGCAGCTTCTTCAAGTGTTTCTTTATTCATCTTATTTCTATATTATTTTCAATAACAATATCTAATTCTTTAGCATCAAAAAATAACCAGCTCTACTTTTGCCTTATGTTTAACTTATTTAACTATTTTTTACTCTTAAATCTTTTAAAAAGAGATTCTAGTCGTTTTAATTAATTGCATGATTTTGTTTTAAAATCTTTAATGCTTTATCAGCTTCTTTCTTTAGGTCGTCTATAGTAGAGTTGTTTTCTACCACATAGTCAAACTCGTAATCATCCAACTCATATTCGCTTTCATGATTCACGGGAACTACGCTATCCCTATTTATTCTAATAACAATACCGCCCATATCTTTTATTGCCTCGACTTCATTTTTATACCTAACATCTGTAATTATCCATTTGTCATCAGTCTTATAGTCTCTAAACAAGATATGTATGAATATGCGACTTCCAAGTAGCAATTTGTAAAAATCCGCCATTTTTTTATAAAAATCTCTACCAGTACTACATCTTGTATAATGGCTATCCATAGAAAAGCTATACTTAGATAAAAGGTTGTCTTTAAACTCTCTTGAGTATACATTATCTCCACAACTCCCTTTACCTAATAATATATGAGCTATTTTTTTTATTGAACCCGAAAACTGTACGACCTCTATAGAATTGTCATTTATTAACTTTTTTATTATATCTCCTAATGTGTCTTTCCCTGAGCCAGCCTTCCCAGAAATTGCAATTATCATATTTTAATATTTTCACATTTTATTTCTTTCATAGTATTTATCTCGGCTTCCGTTGAAAAACATATTAGTATTTACAATATATTCATTCTTCTCTTCCCCTTTCTTTATCACCCCCTTCTCTATAAGGTCTTTAAGGACTCTCCACATTGATACATAGTCGCTAACAACTTTGTTTGAGACCACCTCCTTCCTTTCAATAAACACTCTATCATCATCTTCGCCCAATTCTTTCATGATATAAAAAAGCATCCTAATAGACCCCTTATTCATTGTTGGCAAGATACCTATAAGTGAATCAAACAGTCTAATGTGGCTCTCTACGTCAGCATATACAAAGTAAGACGAAGAGATGCCTTCTACAAGTCTCTTCCCGTCTTGATAGTACTCTTTAACCCTAATATCCTTAGTACTTGTGTTTCGTATCCTCTTAACGTCTCCTGCCAAGGCAAATGAACTCATTTATCAAAGTTAATATTGAATTTGTCTATTGTAAAAATTTCTCGCAAGATGCTAGCTTTTCAAGGAAGCTAGCAAATGTTTCCATATTATTTATTTTTCGCTTTTCAATATGGCGGTCAAGTAAATTTTATCTTTATCTATTTTTTTAGACTCGGATAAAAAGTCTTTGAAAAACATATCATCAGAAGAAATGCCAACTTCTCTTTTTATGATAGATAGGATGTTGCACAAAACATTTTTATTTGGGAATCCGCTCCCTTTCTCCCAATATCTTACAGAGGCTGCTCCATTGAGAGTCTTACAATCCGTTACTAGCTTATGGAACTCTGTACCACTTAGCTTCATAAATCTTTTTCTTACAAACTTTAAATTAGACCCGAAAAATGTTTCCATGTTTAGTTGTTTTTTAGTTAAACCCCTTATTTATGTTCCCGACATTTGTGTCGGGAACATCGACTACTAGTCTCAATGCTGACACATATACTACTTCCCTTTTATACACTCATCATATCAGCTGCCTTGCTAGATGTCGAATATCCTGTATTCGACATCTCTTTCTTTTTTAACCTTTCAAACCATTCTTTAAAAGAAAGCTTGCATTCGACTCCATCTGGCACATTT
>CANHGL010000083.1 GCA_947460245.1 Sphingobacteriales bacterium | reverse complement strand
GGTTCTTTTAAATTTTTTCTGAGCTGTCCGACGATAGAATCACACATAATATCAAAGCCATTATCTCCGGGTTTCATACCATGATCTATAAGTATAAAAAAAACATCACGATAATCATTCTTCGCCTGAAGCAAAGTATTCTTGGTAGGATAAATATCATGTGCAACAGAAAGCCATGATGGGTATTGTATGCTTAGATTCTTATCCGAAAATGTTTCCGGTTCTTTGCTGTAGCTGCAGGCAGTAATCAACAGAATGCATATACTATACAACAGCAATACTGCATATGAAGAATATGCGCTCGCTTGCTGGAGCGTTTCTTTTTTTCTTACTATCATCTAAATAAAATGTATTTACTTCCGCAAAGATAACAAAGAAAGGTCCATGAGGTTTAGAAATACATTCTAAAAGTTGATTTTATTGCCATGCTGTTGCAGCCATTTCCGGTGAAGCTTATACTCCGGCATCGCCTGTTCTACATGTTGCCAGAATTTCGCAGAGTGGTTCATCTCTTTGAGGTGAGCCAGTTCATGAATAATGACATAATCAATTATCTCTGTTGGCATTAACAATAACCTTGTCGAAAACTGTAGTCTTCTGCCCACTGTACAACTGCCCCAGCAAGATACTGTATGTTTAATGACTACTTTGTCAATTTTCTCTTTAAAATAAACCTCGTTCCAGTAGAGCGTGCGCTGCTGCAGTTGCGGTAAAAAATATTTCTCTGTAAAGCGAAGTAGAAAGCGTTGTATTTCCTGCACCTTTTTACGCTCGGTAAGCTGTTCAAGTAAATACATTTTTAGGATATGATCATTGCGATAACTCAATCTGTTCTTGCCCGATTGGATGTATTCCAGCTGTATTTTAAAAACAGAATGATATACCCTAATCTCCCGATCCTGATAATCTGCTACCGTTTGCTGTTGGTCCTGATAATAACGCTTCTCCTGTATTTGCTGCTTAGCCCAAGCTATAAATTGTTTGAGCGTTTTTTCTTTATCTACTACAGAAATATGTTTTGGGAGACGAACAATAACCTCCTTCTTGCCCAAAGAAACACGTGAAGAACTTCTGTGCTCTACAATTATCTTTACCGGAACCGGTAAGCTATCTGCGGTATATATATTTACACTCATGGTATTAACAGGAACGCACCCACATATTCTGGGCCGCATCTCTGCTGATGGTTATTTGTTTTTTTTCATTGATAAGGAGTTGCAGTGTTTCATCAAACTCCTCTTTATCGATTATTTTAAGCTTATCGTTCAGTTTCAGTTGTATCTTATTCAGGTATTTCAAAAAAGCATCTGACGCATCATTAACGTTAGCTAACTGGTACTGTTTTTTAAGCTTAGCATCTGCCAGACAAACTACATTTGGTAGAGAAATATTTCCTGCTTTATCAGGAATTGGATCTCCATGCGGATCAAATTTAGGATATCCCAAGTATTCATCCATTCTGTCTACCAACTCTTCGGATTGAACGTGCTCTAACTCTTCGGCGATATCGTGTATCTTATCCCAGGTAAATTTCAGGTTCTTTACCAGAAAAGTTTCCCAAAGACGATGCCTGCGTAAAATATGAATAGCCTTTGACGCTCCCGTTTTAGTTAAAGAGGCACCATAATACTTCTTGTACGCCACTAATCTTTTTTCTGATAGTTTTTTCAGCATATCCGTTACTGATGCCGGCGAATGGTTCAACTTGTAGGCAAGGTCATTCGTCTTTACAACAGCACCAGCGCTCGCCTCGCTCAGCTGGTAAATATACTTTAGGTAGTTTTCTTCTGCTGCAGTGAGGCTTTGCATCGAATAAAATATTTAGGCAAAACTAAAAATAATTTCCTTTATATATGAATTTATATTTTAACATTGTATCGTTAATTATCCAAAGGTGTCCCTATTTACAGCCAGTAACTGGAAACTAAAAAGAGAAGCTGCTTCCCTTCCGGAAGTATTTGCCAGCATTGCGGTTCCGAAACACGGTACGGGGTGGAGAAAATTCTTTGCCTTCGTAGGGCCTGGCTTAATGGTGTCTGTGGGGTATATGGATCCTGGCAATTGGGCTACAGATATAGAAGGTGGCTCACGGTTTGGATACTCTCTGTTGTCGGTCATATTAATTTCCAACTGCTTCGCCATCATCTTGCAACACCTTTCACTTAAGCTCGGTATTGCAACTGGGAGAGATTTAGCACAGGCCTGTAAGGATTCGTATTCCAAGCCAATAAGCATACTGCTGTGGCTGCTTGCAGAGATAGCCATTATTGCCTGCGATCTGGCTGAGGTGGTAGGTTCTGCCATTGCCATCAATTTATTATTTGGAGTACCTATTCTGCTCGGTATTGGCATCACAATACTGGATATTTTAGTTTTACTTTTTTTACAACATAAAGGATTTCGTTATCTGGAAGCATTCATTGGGGGCTTAATCTTTATTATTCTTTGTTGTTTTGGATATGAGTTGTTTATGGCACAACCCGAATATGCTGCACTCCTTAATGGGCTACTGCCTACAAAACAATTATTTTCAGATGCAGATATGCTGTATATCGCCATGGGAATACTTGGGGCCACTGTAATGCCACATAATCTGTATTTACACTCCAGTATTGTTCAAACACGAAATTTCGAAAAAAACCATAAAGGAAAAAAACAAGCCATAAAGTTTGCCACCATTGATTCTACCGCATCTCTGATACTAGCGTTTTTTATCAATGCCTCCATTTTAATACTGGCAGCTTCTGCATTTCACTATAAAGGCTTTCATGCCGTTGCTGACATCACAGATGCGTATACTTTGTTAGCCCCTACATTGGGATTGAAATTAGCCTCCACAGTTTTTGCAATTGCACTTTTAGCCAGCGGGCAAAGCTCCACACTAACGGGAACGCTCGCCGGACAAATTGTTATGGATGGATTTTTGAATATAAAATTGAAGGCGTGGATAAGGCGATTGTTGACGAGAATGTTAGCTATTGTTCCCGCATTATTAGTGGTGGTGATTTATGGGCAGCAAGGCATGGGTAGGCTATTGGTATTGAGTCAGGTAATATTATCGGTGCAATTGGGATTTGCCGTTATTCCATTAGTGCAGATTACGGGAGATAAATTAAAGATGGAAGCTTTTGTAAATGGAAGAATACT
>CANHGL010000082.1 GCA_947460245.1 Sphingobacteriales bacterium | reverse complement strand
TTATACCAATGTTTAGGGAAAGGCTTCTCAAACTTAAAATTGACCTTTCTTATCTTGGCTTCTGGTTTTTTTGTAGTATCTGCCATTGAACTTATTTTAGATTAAAAGTAAACAACTTATCTGCGTAATGTGGTAAACATAGGATAATTTAATTAATAGTGATATCTATTATTGTTATTTAAAGGTATAGCCTCTCAGGAATTCTTGCACATACATTTTCTTTTTACCTTCCAATTGAAGCTCGAGGATATCTATCCATCCATCTGCACATTTGCAAGAAAGATAGGATTTATTGTCTGTGGAGAATATAATAGGTGCGATAGTTTCTGTTGTTTTTATCGGACTGCGCTCTGTTGCCTGTTGGCTAATTTGTGCAGCAAATATCTTTAGTACTTTACCATCTAAATAGGTGAATGCCGTAGGGTAGGGTGAAAGTCCCCGAATCAAATGGTGAATCTCAATTGTACTTTTATTCCAATCAATCAGGCAATGCTCTTTAAATATTTTTGGAGCATGTTTTAAGGCTGTTGATGAATTTACAATGGAGGTTTGAGGCTTTTCTGTAATTGAATTGGATTCAATACCCTGAACTGTTTTTAACACCAATAGACTACCAAGATTCATTAATTTATCATGAACGCTTCCTGCGTTGTCTGTATCATCTATACTTATTTTTTCTTGAAGCAGTATATTTCCTGTATCGATTTCATGTTTTAGAAAGAAGGTAGTTGCACCGGTTTCTTTTTCGCCATTAATTACTGCCCAGTTTATCGGAGCAGCTCCCCGATATTGTGGAAGTAAAGATGCGTGCAAATTAAATGTTCCATATTCCGGCATTTTCCAAACAACTTCCGGTAGCATCCGAAAGGCAACAACAATAAAAAGATTAGCATCCAGTGTTTTTAGTGTTTGGATAAATTGTTCGTCTTTTAATTTCTCTGGTTGTAAAAGGTGTAGCTTATTTTCAACTGCATATTTCTTTATTGCAGACTGCTGTATCTGTTGTCCGCGTCCTGCATGCTTATCCGGAGCGGTAACTACTCCTACAACATTATAACCATTTCTCACTAGAATATCCAGCGAAGGAACTGCAAAGTCCGGAGTACCCATAAAAACTATACGCAATGCTCTCTTCATCTGGTAAAAATAAAATAAAAAAGCGACTGCTAGAGTCGCTTTATAAAATTAGCAAAAAATAATTAGCAAAATTCTTCGTAAGCTGCTACTAGATTATCTGCAATCATCTTCGCAGGTCTTCCTTCAATCATGTGTCTTTCTATGAAATGAACTAATTTACCATCTTTAAATAGACCTATGCTTGGAGAGCTTGGTGGGAAAGGGAAAATAAATTCTCTTGCTTTAGCAACTGCTTCTGTATCTACACCTGCAAATACGGTAATTAAGTTGGAAGGATGTTTACCATGTTGGATTGAGGCCAATACAGCTGGTCTTGCATTAGCTGCAGCACAACCACAAACGGAATTAAAAACCAGAAGTGTGGTTCCTTCTTTTTCTGATAATACAGCTGAAACATCAGTTGCTGATTTTAATGCTTTAAAACCTGCAGTAGTTAGTTGTTCTTCGCATGGTTTTGTGATGTGTTCTGGGTACATATGGTATTAATTTGATTAAATAATATAATAATTAGTTTTTGTTTTTAAATTATAAGAAACCGAGTTCGAGTTTTGCAGCTTCGCTCATCATTTCCTGATCCCATGGAGGTTCAAAAGTGATTTCTACTTTTACATTGGAAACCCCATCTATAGCTTTAATTTTTTCTTTTACTTCTTCCGGTAAACTCTCTGCTGCCGGACAGTTTGGTGCGGTTAAGGTCATGAGCACATGTACATTGTTTTCAATATCTACATTGACTTCATAAATTAGTCCGAGTTCGTAAATATTTACCGGTATTTCCGGATCATAGATTGTTTGAATAGCGATTATTGCATCGTTTTTAATTTCCATGAATGACCGCTGTTGTGTTTCAGATTCCATTTTATTTTACTTGATCGTAACTGAATGCATACATCTTCATTTGCTTCACCATGCTTATTAATCCATTTGCTCTGTTAGGAGATAAATGTTCTTTTAAACCGATATTATTGATAAAGTATAAATCATTCTCATATATTTCTTTAGGTTTGTGACCACTATATACCCTAACTAATAGACTTATAATTCCTTTAGTGATAATGGCATCACTATCAGCTTCAAAGTATAAATTATCATCTTTCATGTATGCAATTAGCCAAACTTTTGACTGGCATCCTTTAATTATATTTTCCTCGTTTTTGTATTGTTCATCTAAAGGCTTTAAAGCTTTACCGGATTCTATGATATATTCATACTTGTCATTCCAGTCTTCAAACATAGAGAAGTCTTCAATAATCTGGTCTTGTATTTGATTAATGCTTTCCATTGAAAGTTATAATAGCATTTTCTTAGCATTGTTGATGCCATCTGTTAATAAATCAATTTCTTCTTTGGTATTGTACATGGCAAAGGAGGCTCGGCAGGTTCCTGGAATTTTATAATAGTCCATTACAGGTTGCGCGCAATGATGGCCGGTACGAATAGCAATTCCATAGTTATCTAATATTACACCGAGGTCATAAGGATGAACACCTTCAATGAGGAAAGATATTACAGATGATTTATGTGAATTATTTCCGTAAATTTTTAATCCCTCAATTTTGCTAAGGTTTTCTGTTGCATAACTTAGGAGCATTGATTCGTAGGAATAGATAGCATCTATTCCTGTTCTTTGTACATATTCAAATGCAGTACCCAATGCTATACATCCTGCAATATTAGGTGTCCCGGCTTCAAACTTAAAAGGTAAGTCGTTGTACGTTGTTTTTTCAAACGATACTGATTTAATCATATCACCGCCACCTTCATATGGAGGCATTTCATCTAATATTGCCTCTTTTCCATAAAGTACACCTGTACCTGTTGGCCCGTATAATTTATGTCCTGAAAAAACGAGGAAGTCGCAATCTAATTCCTGCACATTAACAGAGATGTGTTGAATAGCCTGAGCCGCATCGATCAATATCTTAGCTCCTTGGAGATGAGCATGGTCAATGATATCCTTGATAGGATTTATTGTACCCAGGGCATTAGATATATAAGTAATCGCAACAAACTTAGTTTTAGGAGTTATAAGTGACTTTGCCTGCTCTAATGAAATAGTACCATCTTCCTGTAATGGTATAACTTTTATTATACATCCTTTCTCTTCACATAACATTTGCCATGGAACAATATT
>CANHGL010000081.1 GCA_947460245.1 Sphingobacteriales bacterium | reverse complement strand
CCTAAAGCCAAGATTAATCTGTCTGCACAGAATTCGATATAATCGCACATCAAATTTTCGTTCATACCGATTAAAGAAACCGGTAAAGAATCTTTTACAAATATCTTTTCGCATTCTACTGCGTCGCAGATAATCTGATAGATTTCTTCTTTGCTAAGTTTGTTTTCCAGCATTCCATAAAGCATACAAGCAAAATCGCAGTGCATGCCTTCGTCTCTGCTAATAAATTCATTTGATTTTCCAAGTCCCTTCATCAGGCCTCTGTCAGTAAGCCAGAATACAGAGCAGAAACTACCGCTGAAGAATATTCCTTCCACTGCTGCAAAGGCAACAAGACGGTGTGCAAAAGAGGGAGCACTGTCTATCCATTTTAACGCCCAGTTCGCTTTCATCTTTACACAATCCAATGTTTCAATAGCATTGAACATTTTATCTTTCTCCTCAGAGTCTTTGATAAAGGTATCAATCAACAGAGAGTACATTTCAGCATGTATATTTTCTATAGCTACCTGAAAGCCATAGAAGCACCTTACTTCAGGAATTGTTACATCCTGCATAAAGTTTACTACAAGGTTTTCGTTAACAATCCCATCACTGGCCGCAAAGAATCCAAGTACATGCTTAATAAAGTGGCGTTCATTATCGTTGAGCTTGTTCTCCCAATCTATTATATCCTGGCTTAGGTCTACTTCTTCGGTTACCCAAAAACTACGTAGCGCAGTTTTGTACATCGCCCATATTTTGTCGTGTTTAATAGGGAAAAGCACAAACCTATTATCACTTTCCTGTAAGATTTTTTCAGTAGCCAAAGCGGTATTCATTTGAAATGTTAATTTTTAGTAGTTTTTAATAAAATTAAGATGTGAAAAATTGGATTTTAATATCTCACCCAACTCAACATCTAAAGCTAATTTAATGATTTAAAAATTCATTCTGAACTTTTCCACAAGCTGTTTATGGGCATTGTTAATATCGCCAATATGTCTGAAAGTGAATTACTTAAGCGGGGTTTGCACATATTAAAAAAATTTCAACAACGTTGTGTAAAGAGCGTGAAAAAATTATGTAGAAAAGGTTTGAAAAAATGAATTTTAATACAATTGGTGGGTTCGGAGGAAAATTTAAAAAACTTACTTTTTTATGAGGCTTTTTAAGTTTTTTTATTATTTTATCAAAGCCGGTTTTGGGGTAAAAAAAGTGCTTTTGGGATATTTCAAACCCTACTAAATAAGTAAGCTTGGTTATTGACTGAGATTCTTATAGTTTTTTAAGGGATGCTTGTAATAGTTCGAGATGGATCTGTTATTACATCTAACGTTGAGTAAACGTAAAATAACCAGAATAAGCCACGACATTATTTTGATATGCCTTGAATGTTCCTGCTATTTTACCTGGGTAATTATATTCTGAGAAGGTAACCTCTGTTTTGGTAGCTAAAAAGATTGGATTGCCGAACTGGATATCTTCTTTGTAGAAATTACCGCTTCCAATTGTTGTATATGTCGTCCCAGGCACTATGCCTGTTGAACAATCTATAGATGAATAAACCCCAAAGTCAATAGAGTAAGATACGCCTGCAATCGCACTGAATTTTCCGCCACTCTTACCTGTTTGTCCGTTTGAACAAAAATTACCGCTAAAGCTCGCTTCAACAGTTAACTGGCTACCATCCATAGGAAACGAATCTCTAGTTCCTTGAGCGTCTACAACTACTAAACAATCATTTGAACCTGCTACATTGGATTTTTTGCAGGAGTTTAAAAGCAGTATAAATACTGAAAGTAATAGTAGGATGCTGTTCTTTTTCATATATTTTATTTAAACGAAGGTACGAAATTATCTTACTCTATACTTTTAGAGTCCAGATAAATCGTAACGGGTCCATCGTTGAGGAGTTCTACTTGCATGTCGGTACCAAATTCTCCAGTCTGTATGGATTTGCCTAATAGAGTTTCCATTATTTCAATAGTCTTTAGATATAGCGGAATGGCAATATCGGGTTTTGCGGCACGTATAAAACTCGGTCTATTACCTTTTTTGGTGGAGGCAAAGAGGGTAAACTGGGAGACTAATAGTATATCACCGTTAATATCCTGAACCGAAAGATTCATTCTTCCTTCTACATCCGAGAAGATGCGCATCTGAATAATTTTTCGGCAAAGCCATTCGATGTCTGCCCCAGTATCATTTTCTTCAATGCCTAATAAGAGAAGTAATCCTTGTTTAATCTCTCCTTTGATTACTCCATTTATGGTAACGGAAGCCCTGGAAACCCTTTGTAGTATAGCGCGCATTAACAAAAATAGTAAGCGAAAAGCAAAAGGGGAGTGTATTTGAATAGAATTTTCTAAAGAACAAGGGGAGTGTACATCTTGATGAAATCTGTATCCAAGACATCGTGCGGGCATAATTTCTTTCCGCAGCACATACAACAAAGCTGTTTAGATATGCTTAAAACTGTTTTATGAGGTTGTAGTATTCAATGCTTTTTCTCAAAGGATATAACGGGAGTTGCTCCATCAATTCTTTTGCCCTGTGTTCATCTACATTTTTGAATATCAATATTGCACCATTTTTAGTATCTCTTAAAAATAAGCTTTCCAGAAGGCCTTCTTCTTCCCATTTTGCAACAACCTCTTGCTCATGCTTTATAATTTCTTGAAAATTCTCCGGAAGTGCCTCCGTATGTATGGTTAAAATAGCTTGAATCCTGTTCATAATCTTTTTTAATTAGGTTTTCTGATGTTGCGGGTTTGATTCTTAAAATCTGTAATAAGCGATTAAAATAAATAGTACACCGAGCACCATATCTACTGTAACGCTTTTCATATCTCCTCTCCCAAAATTATACTTTGCTGCCAATAGCATTACAACAGCAAGACTGCAGGCAGCAACAGGGGTAAGAATTGGTAATATATTTAATAATAGCGGCAGCAACAAGCCCAGTGCACCTAAAATGTGAGCATAGGCAACCAGTTTGACCATAGCAGGAGTATAATCCTTTACAAAAGGCATTTTAGGAGCTAATTTTTCTGCAGGTTGTGATAAAATAAGGATTCCTGAAAAACAGAACATGGCAGCCAATAGGCCTTGTAATATCCAAATCAGAAGATTCATAGTTAGTATTTTTTTGTAAATAAAATTATAATACTTTACTTTTGCAAGTAGTTACACTATTGTATAGCAGTAACATAATATAAAGTAATGCTTTAAACCAATGTGTTATGGTGAATAAGAAAATGAAGATTTCTCAAAAAACTTGTTCTTTAAAAGAGGT
>CANHGL010000080.1 GCA_947460245.1 Sphingobacteriales bacterium | reverse complement strand
TTACAGTTTGATATGCCGGTGCAAAAGAAGATGAATTGAATGCAAAAAATCTTTTTAATGTTGAATCTGATATATATTTTCCAGTAATTGAAAAAATATGTTTTGCTAGGGTGCAACAATCTACAGCATTAACAATAGGTATAGTTCCTTTCTCAAGAATTGTATTTTTTATATTTAATATTTCATTTGCTGAAACGGTATTCTTTTTTCTTGGCATATTACAAACTTAATCAGCTTTTCAATATTAATTTTATATTAATGAACATTAATGAATTATTTTAGATGCCAATTTTGAAATAATATTGTCATACAAATTTTAATGTTTCTTTCATAATATAAACATTTTGATCTGCAATTTAAAGTTCACTCGGAGTCATTTTCATGACTCCGATTTTTATTTTAAAGGCATGGCTATAATTTACTGCATATTTTTTTGCTGAAAATCAATTACTTATAAAAGTGCGATAAAAATAATCGTGAAAATGTTTGGCTAATTAGGTGTATTGCCAATATCTTTGCACTCCAAAATTTAAAAGTCTGAGGGGATAGCCTCAGCATCATCTAAAAAAAAGTAAAATGAGTAAATTACATTTCACCACAAAACATGCGAACGAGGCTACCGTTAAACACAACTGGTACGTTGTAGACGGTACTAATCAAACCGTTGGTCGTATGTGCGCAAAAATTGCGTCTGTTCTACGTGGTAAGAACAAAGCCTATTACACTCCTCATGTTGATTGTGGAGATTTTGTAATTGTTACTAATTGTGATAAAATAAAATTCACTGGTAACAAAATGGAAGATAAAGAGTATTTAACGTTCAGCGGTTACCCAGGTGGTCAAAAAGGTGAAGCGGCACAAGACTTATTAAAGCGCAGACCCGAAGTAATTATTGAAAGAGCAGTAAAGGGTATGTTGCCTAAAAATAGATTAGGTCGTAAAATGTACAAAAAACTCTTTGTATATGCAGGTGCAGAGCATCCGCATGGCGCTCAAAAACCAGCATCCTTAACTTTCACAAAAATTAAATAACTCGATATCATAGATATCATAAAGTATAATAAATGGAAAAGCAAAAAAATGCAGTCGGCCGTAGAAAAGAAGCTGTTACTCGTGTCTTTCTTTCAAAAGGAGATGGAAAAATAACAGTAAACGGAAAAGACTATAAAACTTATTTCCCTTTGGTTTATTTACAAAATCAAGTGGAAGCTCCTTTAAAGGTTGTTGAACTTGCAGACAAGTTTGATATTTTAGTAAATGCCACTGGTGGTGGAGTAAAAGGACAAGCTGAAGCAACTAAACTTGCTATATCAAGAGCTTTGCTTGAAGTAAATGCTGAGTATCGTCCGGTGCTTAAAGCTGCGGGCTTATTAAAGCGTGATCCTCGTTCAGTTGAGCGTAAAAAACCAGGTAAAAAGAAAGCAAGAAGAAGCTTCCAGTTCAGCAAGCGTTAATCACTTTCTTGATTCAGGTTCAATGTTATTGTGCCTAAAGCTTATAAACATTCAAACTATAAAATAATATAATGGAAAATACATCATTACAACAGCAACTTTTGGAGGCAGGTGTTCATTTTGGTCACTTAAAGAAAAAATGGAATCCAAAAATGCTTCCTTACATCTTTGCAGAAAAAAAAGGAATTCATATCATTGATCTTAATAAGACAGTAGAAGGTTTGCAAGAAACAGCCGCTGCTTTAAAAGCTATTGCTCGCAGTGGTAAGAAAATTATGTTTGTGGCTACTAAAAAGCAAGCTAAAGAAATCGTTCAAGAAAGTGCAAAGCGTGTAAACATGCCTTTTGTAACTGAGCGTTGGTTAGGTGGTATGCTTACCAATTTCAATACGGTTCGTAAGAGTGTAAAGAAAATGCAAAGCATCGAAAAATTATTAGCAGATGGTAGCGCAGAAAATCTTACAAAAAAAGAAAGATTGACGCTTACTAGAGATAAGGATAAAATGGAAAAAGTGTTAGGTGGTATTGCTAACATTAGCAGAATACCAGCTGCATTATTTATGGTTGATATTGGGCATGAGCATATTGCATTAGCAGAAGCAAAGCGTTTAAATATTAGCACTTTTGGTATGGTAGATACTAATTGTGATCCAAATAAAGTAGATTTTGCTATTCCATCTAATGATGATGCAACCAAATCAATTGCTATCATTGTTCATTATATCACTGCAGCAATTGCAGAAGGATTACAGGAACGTCAGGCAGATAAAGATGATGATGATCAAAATGTTGACGTTGAAGAAAGTGCAGAAGCTAAAGCAGCTCGTTTTGAACAAAAAGTAGATGCTGGTGATGATAAAGGAAAAAGAGGTAGAGGAGCTGGTGCACCTGCTTTAGGAAAACGTCGTCCTACAAATGCTGGTCCTGGTGCAAGAAGACCTGCAGGAAAATAACAATTTAAAAAATTAAACAACTAAACTTTTCTCATTTACTGAGGATTAAAGAATAAAATTATGAGTACAATTTCAGCAGCAGACATAAACAAATTGCGTCAGGCTACAGGGGCTGGCATGATGGATTGTCGCAAAGCATTAACAGAAAGTAACGGTGATTTTGAAGCAGCAATTGATTGGTTGCGTAAACAAGGACAAAAAGTAGCTGCAAAACGTAGCGATCGTGAAGCAAAAGAAGGTGTGATAATAGCAAAAACAACCGCTGATCATAAAGCAGGTATTGTATTATGTATCTCTTGCGAAACTGATTTCGTAAGTAAAAATGCAGAGTTTGTTGCATTTGCTCAAAGCATAGCTGATGCAGCAATTGAACATAATGTAACATCTGCTGAGGCGCTTAATGAAGTTTCAATAAATGGTGCTAAAATAGCGGATATGATTAGCGATAAATTAGCAGCTATCGGAGAGAAAATAGAAATTTCTAAATTTGAAAGAATCGAAGCTCCATATGTTTCTAGTTATATTCATGGTGCAAATAGAATGGGTGTTTTAGTTGGATTAACTGTTGAAGCAAGTGAAGCTGGTAAAGATGTTGCTATGCAAATTGCTGCGATGAATCCATTAGCGGTAGACGAAACTTCTATCTCAGAAGAAACGATTGCAAGAGAAAAAGAAATTGCGATTGAATTGGTAAAAGCTGAAGGTAAACCTGCAGAAATGGCTGAAAAAATAGCTATGGGTAAATTAAATAAGTTTTTTAAAGACAATACTTTAATGGCTCAAGCTTTTGTAAAAGATGGAAATAAATCGGTGGCAGAATATTTAAAATCTGTACATGCCGATTTGAAGGTAACAACATTTAAAAGAATTGCATTAGGCTAATTTTATTAAACCCGGTTTTATACCGGGTTTTTTTTGAACTATAATTTTAAAATAATTTATTTTTAAAAAAATATTTTTCTATATGCTTCCAAAGTATAAAAGAGTATTACTCAAATTGTCTGGTGAATCTTTAATGGGTGATAAGAATTTTGGACTTGATTCAACGGTTATTG
>CANHGL010000079.1 GCA_947460245.1 Sphingobacteriales bacterium | reverse complement strand
GTGCAAAGGTAGAAGGTTTCTTTCAAACCGCCAAATTGTTTTTCAAACTTTTATTTTCATTATAACCCGAAAACAAACCTTATCAAACTCCCTTCGCAACAACAACTAAAGAACTTTTTTTACTCTCTGCAACTTACCGTTTCCGGCGTCCCTCATTTCGTAAGGGAGTGCAAAGGTAAGCGGTCAGTTCCGTTCTTCCAAATTGTTTCTCAGATTTCTTTGAAATCAATTTGACCTTTGCGGTAGAATAAAGAACTTAAGCTTTCCCGTTTTTTTGGCGGGAGGACAAATGTAGACTAGTTAATCACAGCCACCAAATTGCATTCGCATTATTTTCCCAAAACACGTAATTATACTTACTTTGTACATAACAATGATCAACTACAATTCAAAAGCCTGGCTGGTAAACATCTTTGTATTCAGACGTGCAGACACGCTGAGGCAACTTGCACCCAAAATAATAATGGCATGCCTCTATTCTGCGATCATAGTATATATAGAGACAAAGTGGCTGAAATTACCGGAAAACAGTCCGGCCCGTCACTTCGGCATTTTACAGACCCTGCTCAGCTTTGTTATATCCATGTTGCTGGTATTCAGAACGAACACTGCCTATGACAGATGGTGGGAGGGGCGAAAACAGTGGGGAACGCTTGTAAACAGCAGCAGGAATCTGGCAATAAAGCTAAACGCCATGCTACCGCACAATGATGCAAAGAACAGATCTTTCTTCATAAAGATCATTCCTCTCTTCGCAACCGTATTACAACAACACCTGCAATCTGAGACAACCCGATTGGAATTGGACACAGAGCCCCATCCCGAGATACCAGACTTTGACCGAACGAAACACATACCCAACCAGGCAGCTTCTGTAATGACAATGAAATTGAACCTTTTGTACAAGGAGGGGGTAATAACAGGCGACCAACTAATAATAGTAAATAATGAAATGCAGGCATTTATGGATATTTGCGGTGCCTGCGAGCGCATCAAGAATACCCCTATACCCTACTCTTACAGTGCTTTTATAAAGAAGTTCATTTTCCTCTACACTATAACATTACCTGTAGGAATGGCTTTTACACTACATTATCTACTCGTACCAGTGGTTGGAGTGGTTTTTTATGTGCTTG
Source organism: Sphingobacteriales bacterium (assembly GCA_947460245.1). Taxonomy (GTDB): domain Bacteria; phylum Bacteroidota; class Bacteroidia; order Chitinophagales; family JADIYW01; genus JADJSS01. Next base: position 2,449 of record CANHGL010000079.1, on the reverse strand, counting down.
CCAGTCTGGAAATGATTGCAGAAGAAATAGAAGACCCTTTTGGCAATGACGAGAACGATCTGCCTATGAAAAAAATGGCAGCAAACATCAAAAAAAATGTAGAGGATATTTTAAGATAACCATTAACAAATAAAATAGTTTTATTTAACGATACAGCAGCTACTAACACTAGTAGCTACTTTAATTGTAAATAGGATTATTTTTGTATCTAAATTGATCACTTTGTACTCAGTAGGAATTTTAGAAAACGATATAAGCCTAAGACAGACGTTAGAAAACTACGTAACTATCATTAGGGGGCAGGAGATAGCTTTCTCGTACGGAAGCTTTAAGGAGTTGACTGAGAATGCACATAAAATAAAACCTCCAAAGGTGGTTTTACTTGATATTCATCTCGATGATGTGAAGGGCATTAATATAATACAGAACATCAAAAAGATGTTTACCGGCGCCGATGTTATCATCATAACCGGAGAATATGACAGCAATTTCATCATGAAGGCGATTGAGAACGGAGCCAATGGCTATCTTTACAAGCCTTTTTCTGCCAGCAAGCTGGAACAGGCAATATCGAACGTAGAAACCACAGGAAGCTTCCTGGACCCTGAATCGCTCACAAAGCTCATGACCATGATGCAGCTTTCATCTGGCAAGAAATTCCTGAGAACGGAAGATGACCTTACACCTATGGAAGTGAAGATAATAGATCTTGTAAAAAAGGGACTTACTTATAAAGAAATGGCACAGGAACTAAACATATCTTTCCACACTGTCAACTTTCACCTGAAGAACATTTACTACAAAATGGATGTGAAATCGAAAGCAGAACTGATAAGTCTTTACCTCGATTAACAGAACAGAATGAATAATAGTTTTAAAAAAGCATTGCTGAATTGTAAGAGTATCAATTCTGTAATGCTTTTTTTATTTCATAAAAAGAGCACCCTCTTCTACAAAAACAGAAGATAGCAATATGGAAATCTAAACTTGAAAATTGGAGTATTCTATCAAAAAGGAGACAATATTTAAATGAAAATACTGATCACAGATGACGATAGCGTATGCAGATTGATACTTGAGTTATAACTGAGAAAAAAGATAGAAATAACTGAATAAGTAAACAGATCGGATAGATCGGAACCAATCAAATGAAGTAACGACATATGTGTTTTCCCGGTCAAAAAAACATGGACGTGATGGATGTCTGTGACTTTCTGAAAAAGATACCGGTTAGAAATTAACTCAGGAACCCAAACATTTAAGTCAAATCCTGTACCAGCAAAAAAAATAATTTTGATGAATTCTTTATTACCGGTTTGATACCGAATAGGTAAAAGGCAATTTTGAGAAATGATTTGTGATGAAATAAGTAAAACTGATATTTATGAGCTATATTAAAGACCAACTGCTACACTACCATCTGAAAAAATAAATAAGAACGAAACTCACACCATGTCGATATGGCAAACAATTTTTTACTTTCTAAGGAACAGTTAGATAGACTATTCCCGTTTTATATAAACATTGACAAAGACCTCAAAATAAAGTCTTTCGGAGAACATTTATCGAAGATAATGTCCTTCACTACAGGCACTCTGATTACAGATGTTTTCGAGATAAAACCCGAAAATCTGTTACAGGATGCTAACCTCGAAGCATTGAACGGGAAAAACTATCAACTGGTAAAACAACCCGAAAAAGCCGGTCAAAGCCCGTTCGTACTGCAGGGAGACATATTATACCTTGCAGATAGTGAAGAGTTATTATTCCTCAGTGCACCAAACATTAACTTCTTCAAACCTACTACTTCCGACGAGGCAGAAACCAGTAATAGTAACATAAGAAATCTGCTCCAAACAGTACAAGACACCAAGGAAGGCATTCCATTGGAACCTTTACTGAAACAGAATGAGATAGAAACAAAAGTGGCCACCAATAACATTAAAGGGATGGCCATAACAGATGCCAGGGGTGCCATAGAGTGGGTAAGTAAAGACTTCGAGCTATCTACAGGCTATCTGCTGAAAGAAGTACTTGGTATGCGTCCGCGCGACGTGATATATGGAAAAGACTCCACCTACATACCATCTAGTTACGTAGACGAAATGGTAAAGAAAAAGAAACCATTCTCTTTCGAAAACATTGGACATAACAGAAGAGGTAGTACGTTCTGGTTTAGAACAACTGTGCAACCAATTATTGATGAACATGACAACATTACCGGACGATACTACACTTTTGAAGACATTACAGAATATAAACTGAACGAAGATGCCTATAGAGACAGCATAGACATGTGGAAGTTTGCCATCAACGGATCTGGCGACGAGGTATGGGCATACGATGGCGAAACGAAAACAATGAAAACATCCTTGAAATTCAGGGAGATGATAGGCCTCGGAGACCATGAAGAGATAAGCATATCTGAGTTTTATGCTAAAGTACATCC
>CANHGL010000078.1 GCA_947460245.1 Sphingobacteriales bacterium | reverse complement strand
ATGCTGTATTGTTTTAATCCTAAAGCTTCGCCCTTAATTTGGGAATAGATTTTTATATTTGTTGGCAATGATTGCTCGCTGGCTATATCTTCTTTTTTTTACTGTAGTTTATTCTGCTATTGCCAGTGCTCAGGTAGGCGGTACTACTATATATGACTTTTTACAATTTCCTACTTCGGCAAGAATGGAAGGTCTTGGAGGAGGATTTCAAAGTATCAAGAATAATACAGATGCAGATTTGTCATTGGCAGTAACGAACCCCTGTTTTCTCGACAGCTCTTTTCATAAGCAGTTATCTTTTTCCAATGCTTTCTATATCGATAAAACCAATATTGGCAATCTGTCATTTGCCTATCATTTCCCTAAAATAAAAAGTACGTTTGCATACACAGTGCAATATGCCTCCTATGGAAAATTTGATGGAAGAGATGCAGCAGGAAATTCAACAGGAACATTTAGGGCTGGCGATTTTAATCTCCAGGCAGGAGTGGGAAGGCACTGGAATAAATTCTATTATGGTGTTAACCTAAAGTTTATTATTTCGCATTTGGAGTCTTATACCTCTGTAGGTTTTGCTACGGACGTTGCCCTGGGTTATCATCACCCTAAAACTAACTGGACAGCCAGTATTATATTGCGGAATGCAGGTGTAGAGTTGAAGCAATACGTGAAAGGGGAGTCCAGGCAGAGATTGCCTTTACAGTTGGATCTTTCTTTCTCTAAGCGCTTCAAGCATTTGCCGGTAACGCTTTGTGTTACGGCACACGACCTTCAGGTATGGAATCTCAAATATCCCGAAGAGGAAACGCAAACTATTTTATTGGGAACTACAAAAAAGAAAAGTAAAGGTGCAGAAATCATAGATAATGTATTTCGTCACTTTGCCATTGGTGCAGAAGTACAGGCCGGTAAGCCGGTGCGTATTCGTTTTGGATATAATCATGCAAGACGACAAGAGCTGGGAGTGGGAAAGAAAAAGGGGGCTGCAGGTATAACTGCAGGGCTGGGCATCAATATTAAACAATTTGCATTGGATTATTCTTATGCGCAGTACCATAGAACAGGAAGTGATCATCAGCTAACCTTTCGAATTAAACTCGATGAGTTTGGAAACAAGGCTAAATAATTCTAAGCGTTAACATGAAGAAAATAAATATTGCCATAGATGGATATTCAGCCTGCGGGAAGTCATCTACTGCCAAGCGTGTAGCTAAAAGGCTAGACTATATCTATATAGATACTGGTGCTATGTATAGGGCAGTAACGCTGTATTTCAGATTACACCTGATAGATATTGATAATTTGGAAGGCATCAAAAATGCTTTGCCAAATATTCAGATCGATTTCAGAAAGGTGGGAGAGGGGCATCATACTTTTCTAAATGGAGAAGATGTGGAGGAAGAAATTCGTCAACCCTACGTGGCAGCCTTAGTATCTGAAGTGGCAGCGATGAGTAATATTCGCAAGATGCTGGTGGAACAGCAGAAAAAAATGGCTGCACAAAAAGGTGTGGTGATGGAAGGCAGGGATATAGGGTCGGTAGTAATACCGGATGCAGAGCTCAAGTTTTTTATGACGGCAGATGTTGATGTAAGAACTAAAAGAAGGCAGCAGGAGTTATTGCAGGATACCGGTCGTGCATTCCCTTTGGAAGAATTAAAGGCGAATCTCTTACATAGGGATAGAATCGATTCTACCCGAGAAGATAGCCCTCTTACTAAAGTTGCTGACGCCATTGAGTTGGATACTACCCTTCTTACCTTAGAAGATCAGATTAATATAATCTGCGATAGGGCGCTGGAGCTGATACAAGCTTAATGTAAAACACTTTCTGTTCATTAATTTTTGTTGTAATTTAGAGGTAATGGAAATGGTGTCAAAGTATAACTCAAGTTTTGTGCTTAATGATGAACAGCGCACCAAGATTATACGCAAGGAGGTGCAGCAGTCGTATAAAGATATTCGAGCCAAGTATAGTATTCTAAAACATCAGAATGCCATTGGGTTTTTCATTTTTGCCTTCAGTATCTCTATGATTGTCTTGTCTGGCGTTGGATATTTACAGCATAATATTTCTATATTTCTGCTTATTCCCTGGGTGGCCTTCTGGACTTCTCTCTTACATGAACTGGAGCATGATCTGATTCATTTCATGTATTTCAAAAAAAATAAATTTATACATAATCTGATGATGCTGGGGGTTTGGGTGTTTCGGCCTATGACGATTAGTCCTTGGCTGAGAAGAGAAATCCATTTTCATCACCATCGTGTTTCCGGAACCAAAACAGATATCGAAGAGAGAGGCGTAACCAATGGAGAGCGCTGGTCGTTCAAGAGGTTCATTACGGTTGCAGATGTATTACTGGGAGGCGTTCTTCGGGGTGCATTGATCCGCAGGGATGTCATCGCAGCAGTGCAGTCGGGTGAACTCAGCAGAGAACAGGCATTAGTATTTAAGAAAGTTAAGGTTTATGGGATGATGCCCTTTACGATAGTTTTATATCTGATATGGTATTTCTTCTTAGCGCATTATGCTATCCATTTTGGTGCAATGCTTCTTCAGTTAGATTACAGTAGTCCTGCCTTTATTCAGGCACAGATGTATTGGATAAATCCTCTGGTAGCTATACTTATAGCACCCAACTTTTTTCGGATGTTTTGTCTGCATTTTATTACTTCCAACATGCATTACTTTGGAGATGTAGAATCTGGTAATGTGATGCAGCAAACGCAGGTATTAGATAAATGGTATTTTCTTCCCATGCAACTGTTCTGTTTCAACTTCGGAAGTACACATGCTATTCATCACTTTGTAGTAAACGAAACATTTTATATCCGTCAGCTTACAGCTTCCCGTGCACATCAGGTGATGAAAGAACAAGGCGTTCGGTTTAATGATTTAGGTTCTTTCCGAAGGGCCAATCGTTTTTATGAGCATCCTCAACTGGAAATAGCTTAGCCTGTTAGCGTTTAAAAGGTAAGAAAAACATCATAGCTGTATCGTACAATCATCAGCGTTACAATTACCAGAAAAATAATTCTGATAAATCCATTCCCATTTTTCAGCGCTAATCTGCTTCCGATGATACTGCCTGCTACATTACAGATGGCCATAAGCAGGGCTATCTCCGGCAAATAATTGCCTTGTCTTAAAAAAACGATTAATGCAGATATATTAGTAATGCAATTCACAAATTTGGCATAAGCAGAAGCCACCAGAAATTCGAAGCCAAGGATTACTACAAATCCGAGTACAAAAAAGCTTCCTGTGCCCGGGCCGAAGAATCCGTCATAGAAACCGACTACAGTTCCAATCAGTGCGCCAAAGAGCAGTTGCCGGCGCAGAGTATATGTTTTAGTCTGAACAGCACCCAGGTCTTTTTTCAGAAAGGTATATACTGCGATTAAAATAAGTAGTAATAGTATAACAGGCTTTAGTGTATTTGGATGAATAAGACTAACTGTTTTGGCGCCTGCAAAAGAGGCGGTGAACGCAAATGCAGCAATAATAAACAGCAATGTAAAATTGAAGCGTACTCGTTTAGAATACTGATAGGCTGCAACAGATGTACCCGACAAGGCTGCAATTTTATTGGTGCCAAAGAGCGTAGCTAATGGTTGATTAGGTAAGTTGATAAGTAATGCCGGGATTTGTATGAGTCCGCCGCCACCTGCCACGGCATCAATAAACCCTGCTGTAAAAGACAAGATAGTCAGCGCTATGATGGTCCAAAGAGAATAATCTGTAAAATCTATAATAGTCATCTAGTTTTTCTTTTATCCGTATTTTAAGGATACTCAGAGTGGAATTCTTCCTGATATTAGAAACCAATCCTT
>CANHGL010000077.1 GCA_947460245.1 Sphingobacteriales bacterium | reverse complement strand
GCTGCTTACGAGCAAGGCAGACCTGCAGAGAAATATATTTTATCCGGAGAGAATATCACATTTAAGCAGTTTTATAATATTTTATGTGACAATAGCAGACAAAAGATGCCGAAGCTTAAATTGCCTAAGTTTCTTATTATAGTTGCTTCCTGGATATTTACGAAGTTATTTAAATTAATCGGTAAGGAATTTCCAATTAGCCCGCAATATGCGAGGTCTGTAGTTGGAAATTATTCCTGGTATGATTGTAGTAAGGCAAAACAGGAGTTAGGGTATAAAACACAGTCGGCAGAAGTTATTTTACGTAATGCAGTGAAAGAAGCTGAAAGAAGAATCATGGGAACAATATTATTGGGCAAAAAGACCAATGACTTACCTGAGATAAATACAGAAAATACAGAAGGAATCTTACTGATTACCGGCGTGCCGGGTTGGTTGGGCAATAGGATGATAGATATCCTGATTAATGGGGATAGATTTGGTGATTTTCGTACCAATAGAAAAGTACGGGTATTATTGGAGCCTCGATTCATGGGTTTGTTACAACTGCCTTCCAATTACGAAATTGTATATGCAGATATCACTCAAAAAGAACAGTTGTCAGATGTTGTGAAGGGCGTTTCTTCTGTTTTCCATCTTGCGGGTGCTATCTATCCTAAACATATTGATGTATTGTATAAGGTAAATGAAAAAGGTACCAGGAATTTAATAGATGCCTGCATCGAGCATCGTATTCGTCGTTTTATTTTTATGTCTACTGATTCCACCTGCGGACACGGCACGACAGATAATCCTGTCTTTGATGAGCATACTGTTGCAACTCCGTACAAGCATTATGGAAAGAGTAAGTGGCTGGCAGAAAAGTATCTATTGGATAAAACGAAAGAGGGAAAAATAGACGGCACGTCCCTTCGTGGCTTTTGGTTTTTTGGACCGTTTGCTCCTGCGCGTCAACGTACATTCGTAAATATGTTTTACTGGCCGCGTCAGATTGTTTTTGGTAATGGTAAAAATATGCGTAGTATTTCACATACGGATAATATCATAGCAGCTTTCCTGAAGGCAGAAAAAAATGCGGCTACCTTTGGTAACTGGTATTGGATAGGAAATGACTACCCACATCCCACGGTAGATGATATTTATAAGGCTATTGCTACAGAGCTAGGGGTGAATTATAAACCACTATATATACCTAAGTCAATTTGTAGGGTATTAGAATGGTCGGATACTCTTTTAGGTAAGTTTAACTACCTGCATCCCACACTCCATGCTGCAGGAAAATTTGATTACAATATCGCAGGTAATATCGATAAGGCAAAAAGAGATTTTGGCTATGATCCCAAAGTAACTTTACAGGATGCTGCTAGGGAATTAAAGCATTTACTGTAATGCTATAATACTACGCTATATATTGCTCTGGATTTAATCTACCAATTGCATGCCCATATTAAAAGGGATGCCCTTAAATTTAGATCGGATAACCAAAATAGTATTGGTGAGATTGACTATGTCATAATTCTCTTTGCCATCTTTATCTTCAGTGATTAAAGAGAAAGTATCGTGTTTATAAGACCAGTTACCGGTGTATTTTTTCTTGTCTTGTATCTCTTCCAGTGTGCCATTTGATTGGAGTCCAAGATATAATTTCGGAACGCTTGCAGGTACATTTATTTTTTTACCTTTTGCCTCCAGGAAGGTGAGTTGCCATTTATGGCAAAGCAAATTCTTTATCTGTTGTTCAGAGAGTTGTTTGAAGTTAACTTGAGAAAATCCGTTTACTAGAAACAAAACACATAAAAGTAATAACAAGCTTATTTTTTTCATATTCGATAGATTAATAGGTTTAAAAGTACAAATATTTAGATATATAGCTATAAAGACTATTGGGTTCAAAATAATATTTTGCTTTCTGCACCGAACAGGCTACTTTTACAGTGTGCAAGATGTACTCACTATAGCAGGAAAATCATTCTCTTCCAGACTCTTTCTTGGGACGGGTAAATTTGGCTCTCCTCAGTTGATGCAGGATGCTGTTATGGCTTCCGGAACTGAATTGGTAACAGTGGCGCTTAAGCGTATCGATTTAAAAAACCAGACTGATTCTATCCTAACTTATTTGAAAAATACCAAGGTAAATCTATTGCCCAACACCAGTGGGGTGCGTACCGCCAAAGAGGCAGTATTTGCTGCTCAGGTAGCAAGAGAAGCATTGGAAACAAATTGGTTAAAGCTTGAAATCCATCCTGATCCAAGGTATCTGCTACCCGATCCAATTGAAACACTTAAGGCAACGGAAGAGCTGGTAAAACTAGGTTTTATCGTATTGCCCTATATTCACGCAGATCCGGTTTTATGCAAAAGACTAGAAGAAGTTGGTACGCATGCGGTGATGCCATTGGGTGCTCCGATTGGAAGCAATAGAGGCCTTGAGACTAAAGAGTTCCTGAGGATTATTATTGAACAAAGTAAGGTGCCTGTTATAGTTGACGCAGGTATAGGCGCGCCGTCGCATGCTGCTTATGCGATGGAGTTAGGTGCGGATGCAGTGTTGGTCAATACAGCTATTGCCATAGCGCAAGATCCCAAGCAAATGGGATTGGCTTTTCGTCTTGCTGTGGAAGCTGGTCGTATCGCCTCTAGGGCGAAATTAGGGAAGGTTTCAGAAAGTGCAGTAGCCAGTAGTCCAATTGCATCTCTTCTGGATGAATAGTTAAATTCCAAACTATTGATGTTATAATAAACCACCTATGTATAGGGTTGCCTATATTTGTGGCTAAACACTATTAGGGTTAACGAATATGTTTGAAGATGCAATGAATACAGTCGACTGGGATGTTATCCATACGCGTTTGGAGGCTATTCGGGAGCAGGATGTTGAACAGCTTTTATCTGCTGATCATCATCTTCTAGCTGGAAATTTAGATGCATTTATGACTTTGATATCGCCTGTTGCGGCTCCTATGCTGGATAGGATGGCGGAGCTGAGCAGTCAGATTACGCAACAGCGTTTCGGGAAGAATATACATCTCTTTATACCCATGTATCTGAGTAATGAATGTCAGAATATCTGTACATACTGCGGATTCAGTTTTACCAATAAAATTCCCAGAAAGACATTGTCTGATGATGAAATCTTAGCAGAAATCGCTATTCTTAAAGCATATGGCTATGATAGTATTCTATTGGTAACAGGAGAGGCAAATCAAACTGTTGGGGTCGACTATCTTTTACATGCTGTCAGATTGGTGAAGCAACATTTTTCCCAGGTTTCCATAGAAGTACAGCCGCTGGAGCAAAACGAATACGAGTTGCTTAAGGAAGAAGGGGTATATGCTGTTTTAGTATATCAGGAAACCTATCACCAGGAGTTGTATAAGCAATATCATCCAAAAGGTAAGAAGGCTAACTATGGGTACAGGTTGGATACACCCGACAGATTAGGAAAGGCAGGTATGCATAAAATTGGGTTAGGGGTGTTATTAGGCTTGTCCGACTGGAGGGTGGATAGCTACTTTAATGCTTTGCATTTAAATTATTTACAGAAAACATATTGGCAAACCAAGTATTCCGTCTCTTTTCCGAGAATTCGGCCGCATGAAGGTGAATTTATTCCTGAGTCACTGATGTCGGAAAAATCAATGTTACAACTTATTTGTGCCTATCGTATTTGTTTTCCGGATGTCGAGTTGTCTTTGTCTTCCAGAGAAAGGCCTGAATTCAGAGATGCTGTTATCCCTTATGGGATTACCTCTATGAGTGCAGGCAGTGAAACCGATCCCGGTGGCTATGCCAACCCGAACAAAAATCTGAAACAATTTGAGACGCATGATACACGTTCGCCCCAAGAAATGGTAAATGTGATAAAATCCAGGCAATATGAAGCCGTATGGAAAGATTGGGATGCTGTATTGTTTTAATCCTAAAGCTTCGCCCT
>CANHGL010000076.1 GCA_947460245.1 Sphingobacteriales bacterium | reverse complement strand
GAAGAAATTGGAGAAGTTACAGCAATACGTAAGGATGCAAAAAATTTACATCTAACTATAAAAAGTAAGCTATCAAAAACATTAAAGATAGATCAGAGCATTGCTCACAATGGAGTATGCCTAACTGTGATAAAGAAAGAAAAATCTACACACACCGTAACTGCCATACAGGAGACACTTAATATTACTACTCTTGGGTTATTGAAAAAGGGAGATAAGATAAACCTGGAAAGAGGCATGCAAACAGGTTCACGTTTTGACGGACATATGGTACAGGGTCATGTTGACCAAACCGCGACTATTCATAAAATAGAAAATGCGAATGGAAGCTGGAATTTTCATTTTGAATTCTTACAAAAACCTAAGTTCTCGCTGGTAAATAAAGGATCTGTTTGTATCGATGGAACCAGCCTTACAGTAGTTAAAGCCAAAGGGAGAAAATTTTCTGTCTCTATCATACCATATACCTATGAGCATACTCTATTTTCTACTTACAAGACAGGTACGGTTGTTAATATAGAATTTGATATTATAGGAAAGTATGTTGAACAACTACTAAAGCTTCGCAAAAAATAATACTATCTAAAGCATAGGGTGTAAAATATATGCCTCATTACCAATGTCTTGCAGAATAACTGATTTTTGGCTCAACTTTTGCATAACCTATTGAAATCAATTACAAACTTAAAAATTTACTTCCCATGTTAAGATACTTTATTTTATTACAAATAATTATAACTGCCTCCACTTCTATTCAAGCACAAGGATTCTCTGGCTTCAAAAAGAAACTTCAGCAAGTAATCCCCAGCCAACAGCGTTCTGGATTCAGCGAGAAAGAGGCAGGAAATGCCATAAAAGAAGCCTTAAATAAAGGCATTCTAAATGGGGTCGATATCGTATCTCTAAAAGATGGTTACTTTAAAAATGAACTCATCAAAATTCCATTCCCTGAACAGGCAAAACAAGTTGAATCTACACTTAGAGGTATTGGGCTTGGCAGCCAAATTGACAAGGCAACAGAGACATTAAATCACGCTGCAGAAAATGCAGCAAAGGAAGCCATACCCATTTTTACAAGTGCTATAAAAAGTATGACGGTTAAGGATGCCATCAGTATAATCAACAACAAACAACAAGATGCTGCAACGCAATATCTAAAAACAGTAACAACTGACCAGTTGATCATTGCCTTTAAACCTTCTATTAAAGTGGCATTAGATAATGTAAATGCAACAAAATACTGGAGCGATATTATGACCAGATACAACCGTATACCATTTGTTCAAAAGACAGAAACAGATTTGCCGGAATATGTAACCCGTAAAGCTATAGACGGCTTATTTATAATGGTAGCCAGGGAAGAAGAAAAGATAAGAAAGGATCCTGGAGCAAGAACCTCAGCACTATTAAAGAAAGTCTTTGGAAATATCAAACTATAATCCAATATCCTAATAACCCAATACCTTTAGCATGGCTTCAGAGGTTTGCTCTTCAGCGAAGACTTCATAAGTCAGCTTACCATTAGCATCCTTGTCAATAATAATATTCTTGGGAGATGGTATCAGACAATGCTTAGTACCTCCGTATCCGCTTAAAGAATCCTGGTAGGCGCCGGTATGAAAGAAACCAATATATAGTTTCTGATCTCCGATAATCTTTGGCATATATACTTGATTAATATGCACCTCTGAGTTGTAATAATCACTCACATCACAACTTAAGCCTCCTATAATTGTACGCTGATAAGCCTGATTCCAGCTATTAATTGGCAATAATATAAAACGCTGATTCATCCCCCATACATCCGGCACGGTAGTCATTAATGAACCATTAATCATATACCAAAGTTCGCTGTCATTTTGCTTTTTCTGGCCAATAACTTCAAATATATTACAACCACTCTCTCCTACTGTAAAGTTTCCAAATTCCGTATAAATATTCGGATGGTCAATCTCTGCCTCATCACAAAAATTCTTAATCTTTGTAACAATCTCTTCTATGAGATATGCATAATCATATTTCGAACCCAGTGAATAGCGAATAGGTAATCCTCCACCAATATTAATACTGTTAAGCTCCGGACATACTTGTTTTAATTCCACGTACATCGCCAAACATTTATTCAATTCACTCCAGTAATAAGCAGAATCCTTTATTCCAGAATCTATAAAGAAGTGCAACATACGGAGCTTGATATTCGTATTCGGTTTTATCTTTTCAATATAAAATGGAATTAAGTCTCGCTGACGTATTCCAAGTCTTGAAGTATAAAACTGATAATTAGGCTCTTCCTCCGCAGCAATTCTCACCCCTATATTTAAATCTTTCTCAAAATTGAGAAATGCATCCAACTCATCCATATTATCCAATACTGAAACTACATTGGAGAAGCCAGACCTGATTAACGCCAGAATGGAATCCGTATAACGTTTCGGTTTAAAGCCGTTACAGATAATTCTAATTTTCTTATCTACCTTCTTCTTCTTGTGTAAAGCACGTATTAAATCGATGTCGTAGGCGCTCGAAGTCTCCAATTGAGCATTATTCTTAAGTACCTCATACAATACATGTGCAAAATGATTACTCTTGGTACAATAACAATAATAATAATGACCATTATATCCAACACTCTCAAATGCCTCATAGAACCAACGACGGGCACGATTAATATTATCTCCGATTTTAGGAAGATAGGTAATCTTTAAAGGAGCTCCATGCTCCTCAATAACACGCTTGAGATCTATCTTATGAAACCTCAACCAGTTATCTTCCAGATCAAAGCTATCTTGAGGGAAGTAATAAGTCTGCTCAATAAGGTCTATATAACGGTCTCTCATTTTTATCTTAAAAATTATAAAGTGCTAAATATGGATACTTTAAAACGAATTGCAAAGGTAATAAGATTGTACGAATTGTAGCTTATTAATCCTTCCACTCCGAATATTTTATAAGAGAAGCATTTTAAGCTACAAGCATCTAATTAAGAGAAGGATATCTGATAATTCGGTCCAATCATTCATTTTGTAAGTTTTTGATTATTTAATCGGTAGCTAATTTCAAATATAATATCTTTGTGAGATATCAAATTTGCATATAGGTCATGAATATCTACCAGGAAATACAGGAACAAGTCTGCAAGGCATTTCCGGCTTTATTCGGCACCGAAATAGAGGCTGCAAAAATCATCGTCAATGAAACCACAAAAGATTTTACGGGCGATGTTACATTGGTCGTCTTTCCATTACTTAAACTCACCAAAAAAAGTCCGGAAGAGTCTGCTAAAATCATTGGCGACTTCCTCACCAAGCAGTATCCCTATATCACAGATTATACTATTATAAAGGGATTCCTTAACCTTAGTATACATAACGACTACTGGTTGAATTTCTTTACTAAAGCTGCTACCGAAAACTTTCAGGATATATTACCACTACAAACAAAAACGGTCCTAATAGAATATTCTTCACCTAATACCAATAAACCGCTTCATCTAGGACACATCCGAAACAATGTACTTGGATATGCTATATCCGGAATTTTTGAAGCGAATGGCTTTAAAACAATCAAAGCGAATCTAATTAACGATCGCGGTATACATATCTGCAAATCCATGTTGGCCTGGCAAAAATGTGGCAATGGAGAAACGCCTGAAAACTCAGGATTAAAGGGTGATAAATTAGTAGGAAAATACTACGTTGAATTTGACAGATTATATAAGGCTCAGATAGAATCTTTAATAAATGAAGGTCTCACTAAAGAGGAGGCAGAAAAGAAAGCACCTATTCTACTCGAAGCGCAGGACATGCTCCTACAATGGGAACATGGAGACGAAGAAATCATTCAGCTTTGGAAGATGATGAACGGTTGGGTTTATGAAGGATTTGCTGTGACTTATAAAAATCTTGGCGTTACCTTCGACACGGTTTATTATGAATCTGAAACGTATTTGTTAGGAAAAGAAATTATTGAAGAAGGACTAAAAAGGGACATATT
>CANHGL010000075.1 GCA_947460245.1 Sphingobacteriales bacterium | reverse complement strand
CCCCTGATTTAACGGGTGCTTTTAGTGTACCACCTGTCTCTTTTTTATAGGAGTCTCTACCTTTTTGGTTTAGCCCTCCTTTTGGGTTCTTCCCTTCTGCCCTACTCCAAGCTGCTGTCTTTGCCATAACTTTTATGCTTTATACAAATATACTATATTTTATCAATTTTTATTGTTTTTTTATTAGTCAGGTTATGTTTTATACTCAATGGTATTAGACTTTTAAGTATAAAAACCACAACCCGTGTTTTTTACACTATTTTAATGAAGAAAATTTCAAAAGAGTCTTCTGATATGTGTAATAAAGCCCTTTCCTTGTATCCAGTAAAGAATACAGAAAATATTTCTAGGCATCCCGTCTTTTTTGATATGGTAAATAAATTTATGCTCATGTTTTTTATATTTTAATATATTGTAAAGGGGGTATTTGTCATCCTAGCGATATTTACTATCATATCCATTCTAATGGTACGATACTTATCTTTATCCTTCTTCATTGCATAAACCCAAGATTTATTTGCATTAGCATCGTAGCCCATGTTTTTAAGCATATGCGTAGGCGTTGTATTTACATTCTCAGCAGCTTTTTGCAAAAAAGAGTAGATTTGCAATCTCCAAGAGCGATTATCCCACCCTTCTGGAGTCTGTTCAAAGAAAGTTACGCTTCTAGGCATCTTGCCGTATTGTCCTAGCCTTTTGCCTGTTATGGAGTCTACTTTCTTTTTCTTAGCTGGGTCTTTCTTAGGCAACCACAATATACCTTCTTCTGTAGGCAGCTTTATACTTTTCACTTTATTTGCCATGTTTTTTTTAATTGCGATTTGATTTTATAAACAAAGGGCAGTTAAACCCTTCAAATGGGGCAGGGCTAATAATATGCCCCCTTTTTTTTGCGGTTTTGTCGGCTTCTGTAAAACGCAAGAAGCGTAGGCAGTCAAACCTTAAATGGCAATAAACACCATTGCCGTTCAACTGCCCACTGCATCTATTTATTTCCGTAGGTGCATTTTCTTGCATTTGTTTTTTTCTTTTTCTTTTTTTACGTTCTATTCCCTTAAAATGGAAGCTGCAAGTCATCTTCAGCCCCTACGTTTTCAGTTTCAACTTTGGTTTTCGTACTTTTTGCTTTAGCGGCATTTTCAGTTCTGTTCTCTTCAGCACCTTCAACATCTAGCTTCCAGCATTTTGCTGTTAAGTACCACTTAGAGTTATACTCACGAGATTCTAGGTTAAAGAATACATTGTATGTCTGATTTGTTTTAAGAGTCTTTACTCTTTTAGACATTTCTCCCCATAATTCTACATTAAACTTTTTAGGGTAATCTCCTAAAGTCTCAAACAATACTTCTGTCTTTTCCCAATCTTTCCCTGTTGTAGATGTTCCGCTTTGAGTGCCTAGCACTTGTAGCATTTTTGCTTTTTCTTCTGCCATTTTATTTTGTATTATTTTTGTTTGTTTTTAATTTTACTAACAGCTTGTTCTGCGGTTATTTTTTTATTCAAAATTACACTCCTTAGCGTACTCCTGTCTACATTTTCTTTTCTAGCAACCTCTGAAATTGTCATTTTAATTCCATTATAAGTAACAAAAAAACTATTTCTCCTATTATTTGATTGCTCTAGCTTAGTAGCCCACCTGCAATTCTCTTTACTATAATCTTTATTAACATCTATTCTATCTAAAGAGTACAAATCGCTTGGCTTATTGCCAATATCCTCTAAAAATTTTTCAAAAGAATTTATCCATTCATTGCATACAACAATCCCCCTACCTCCATAATTATCATAGTCTTCGTTGTTTACATTATAACACCTTCTCTTCATAGACCTCCAAGCACTGTACTCTGATGAGATAATGCCATTTTTTCTTGCATATCCATGCTTAGACATTAAATGTTGGCTTGTTCTTAAACACCCACACGTTTTTTGACTAGAAGAAAAAACTCTTACTTTTGCTACAAACTCGTTCCCGCACTTATTGCAAAGACAAAGCCAAGTACTTTTGTTTTCAGAAACCCCAGCAAAAGAAATAGCAGTTATATAGTTTTTTACAAACCCAGTGTAATCTTTTATATTTCTACCCATGTTTTTGTTACAAATAATGCTTCCATAATTTTTACTATATTTATTAATTCGGTTGCAATATACACCCACCTTTTGTATTATGCAAATTTATTTTCATTTTTTTATTAAAAAACATTCATAACATAATTGCCATCTTGTTCTATTATTTTTGAGTTCTTTAAGTAGTAGTCCCTAAATACAGTAGCTTTAGACACTGGGTACTTATGTTGAAGCATTACTTGTTTCATGTTAACCATAAAATCTTTTTTATTCATGCTATTTTCTAAGCCAAAGGAGTTTGCAAGTATCTCTGTGTGGTCTGATTCTGACATATCATAAGGGTTTGTAGTTTCCCCTTTAATAGCTATTGATGATTTAGCCTCCTCAAACTTAACTATATCTGTATTGAAGTTAAAAGGATTTCCTTCTAATGGGTTTGTATTGTCAATATAGAATCTCCTCTTTTTAAAATTATACATTAGGTCTATTGTCCCCTCTTGACCTACGATTTTTTTCCACCTAATTTTAGATGAAGTAAACTGACATATAGGGTTCATAGGCTCTGAAATTTTAAATGGTCTATGAAAGAATACAATATTATCCATTGCGTTATTCCATGAAGCTCCACCTGCTACGTTAAATACATTAGGACAAGGATAGTCTTTATCTTCAAGACCTTTGTGTAATTTTGTTGGATGAGCGATTATAACACAAAATATATTGTGATGCTTGGTGAATACAGACAGGTCTGAAAGAAATGACTCCAAAAATCTATCATCTCTATCCCCTGCTGATTTATAGTCTCTTAATAATTTATTGAACGGGTCAAACAATATCCCTGTCACGCCATATTTCATGATGAGACCAAGGAATTTAGACTTAATATATTCAGGTGTTGGCTTGCTTTGAACTGGATGTACAACAATAAAATGCTCTGCAAGCCATTCTTGTATTTGCTCAATTTCAGATAGATGAGGTCTGTGTGGGTTTTCTGGTTCAATAGAACATCCTATCAGCATTTCAGTTAATTCTGCGTAAAACAGCTTCGCAGGCATATTCTCTGGTACAAATAAAGCCCATTTGTCTCCATTGTAAATAGATTTTATTAACATTAACTGTAATGTAAAGGAAGATTTACCGTGATTACCAATGCCTGACATCAATGTAATGTCTCCTTTTTTCCATTTAAAAAACGGGTCTACCTGAGGGAAGAATGTAGTTTCAGCTGCTCCGTATCCGTTCATGTAAACATCTACAACCCCTTCGGCATCTCCAAAAATAACATCAGTTAAATTAAACTGCTCTTCTTCGTAAGCTTTTATATCTACCTTAATATCAATAGTTTGATAATATGTTTCTTCGGTATCAAAAGCCCTAGAGCCAAACTGAGAAGCGTTAGTTTTGTATGCACTATTTATGGCTGACATCATTTCGTTTTGACTGAAATCGCTATCAATAGAATATTTGTAAACTATCATGCTTTCAGTAGACCCTTTGTTGATTCCGCATCTGCATAGTGCTGAAGCTAAGGTGTATATAAATGTATTTCTATTGCCACTTTCAAAATAGCTAGACCTTTTATATTGCCAAGTTATTAGTTTTTCAAAAACCTTTTCGTCATCTGTTTCAACCCTTCTCTTCATCTCAACCACTTTTTTCACTACAAGTTTTGTCCAAACCTTTGAGTCTTCGTTTAGGTATAAGTCAGGGTCATAGCTTTCAAAGCAGAGTCTACTTTCGTTCTTGCAAGTCTTATCTGAATCAGGGTATCTTTCAAATAAAGCTTCGTAGTGCTTCCTATGGTTTTCTTTTGAATTGGGTATCTTTACTAATGCCTTAACCCCATTACCACGAGGAGATAGCCAGCAAGCATAAACGTATTCATCCTTTGTTAGCTTTTCTTTTAACTGCAAAGCATCATGATGATTATCAAAATCAATGCAGGCAAAACCGCTATGCTCGATAAACCCTTCATCTGTCCTAGTTTCAAAAGTACCTGAAAAGCAAACTCCAGACAATAAACCTTTTTCTACGTCATACTGAGCTTTAGACTCAATTGCTCGTAAGTGAAGGATAGTATCTTTTATTTTGCCATTTTTAATGCGTTGTAGTGCTTGCTCAATAGTGAT
>CANHGL010000074.1 GCA_947460245.1 Sphingobacteriales bacterium | reverse complement strand
GAAGAGGATACTAATTTCCAATCTATTCCTAATTTATTCAATACATGTACGACAGCTTTAGAAGCGCCTCCCGTTCCCAGCACCAGTGCAAATCTGTGGTGATTTTCGAGCATAGGCATCAAGCTACTTTCAAAGCCATACACATCTGTATTATATCCTATTTTTTTACCTTGTGTAAATTTAATAGTGTTAACCGCACCTATACGCTCCGCTTCCGGGTCAATTGTGTCCAGATAAGGCAATATCTCTTGCTTATAAGGAATGGTTACATTCAATCCTGATAAGTTTTTTTCGTAAACACAGAGACCAGGAAAATATTCCAAATTTTCTAATGGAAATGATTTATATGAAGCATCTGCAATCTGCTCCTTAAGGAATTTATCGTTGAAATAATTTTCAGAAAAAGAATGTGTTAGAGGATACCCCAGAAGTCCGAACTGTCTCATGAACTAAATATAATCTGCGAGTATTAGCGAAATCTGAGTATTATCTCTTAAAGCCTCACTGAAATCATATAGCAATTCATGTAGCGTATTGTTTTCTGTCAATAATTCCCGAAGTAATAACTCTCCTTCTTTAGTTTGATGGTCCATAAAGGAAAGCGCACACATGGCAAACCTAAGCTCTATAGATGACTTACAGACTTCTATCCCTTTTTTCAATATTTCTTTTGCAGTAACACTATCTCCATTACTGGCCATAATTTTTGCAAGAATAAAATAAGCTTCATGACGTTTAACAAAGATATCTATTGCCGTCTCGCAGGCATCTATAGCCACCTCCAACTCTCCAATCTCAAGGGCAGCCTCTGCCATAGCCAGACAAAAATCATACTGCTCTTTCTCTAACTCGTTTGCTTTTTGGAAAGATTTATATGCCTGCTCCCATAATCCTTCATGCTTGTAGGTTTCCCCAATACGAAAATAAGCTTCTGACAAAGAAGGATTATCATGAACTGCCTTACGGTAGCAATAACGTGCCATCTTCATATCCCCAAGGGCTTCGTGACATTTTCCTTGCAGAAAATAAATCTCATCATCGGCCTCAAAAGAATCACACATCTCTTTGATTACTGCAAGTGCCTTATCAAAGGCACCATGTTTGAAATGTAATTCAGCAATATCCTGATATACAAAATCGGCATCTTCATTAATAGCAAGCACATATTCAAAAGCATTAATTGCTTTCTCGTATGCATCTATGCCGCGATAGGAACATGCTAAATTATACCAGGCAAGATGATTATAAGGATTAATATCTATTAGTTGTTTATGCAACGAAATAGTTTCCTCATATTTATCGGTAATCTCTATGCAGTAATTCAGGCGATTTAGCGCCTCCTCATTACCGGGCTCCAAGGCTAAACATGCCAATAAAGATTTATAAACTTCTTCATATTTTTCCCAGTCTTCATACACATCGCACATTTGAAGATAAACCTCAGGTAAATCGTCCCGCTCTGCAGTTTGTAATAAATGCTCTAATATATCAATGGCATCCTGATATTTAGACTGAAAAGTATATATTTCTGCTCTTAACAGAAAAATACCCAATTCGGTAGCATCATAAATTTCAGCTTTTTCTAATAACTCTAAAGAAATGATAAGCTGCTTAAGCTCAAAATGCACCTGCGCTTTTTTCAGCAACAGGGCAGAAGAATAAGGATATTGTAAGAGTGAGCGATCGGCAACTTCCAGCGCATTTTCAAAATTACCCTTCTCTTCATAATACTCAATAATATGCTCATATGCCTCCTGATCAAAGAAGGGTGATTTATTTTGCTTAACAGCCTCTTCATATAAGGCCACTAACTCAGAGACATTATCGGAATGCTCATTTTCAAAATCAAAACTACTCATACACTTAGAATTAAATTTGAACAAAAAACAAATTTAATAGCTTCACCAACCCACTTAAAGCGCCGGTAACAGCTATTCCAAAGTTAATACTTATTTTTACGAAACATTTCCAATTAAAAGTTAAATATTACAGATGAAATACATCCTAATAGTTATTAACACCCTTCTAATTTCAGTCAGTTTTCCCTTGCTTGGAAATGATACCCTCATTTTAAATGGTAATACCAACTCCCCTATACGATTCCACAGACTTTACTCCGCTCAGCAGAAATATCTAAGCTGGATAGACAAAAAGCACAGGGATTTCCCTTTTGGGCTCCCTGCTATAGCTTATAACAAATATGACGGAATACAAATTGGAGCAGCCTTAATTAACCTGAAACAACCGGTTAAACATCTTGATTTTACCTCAACACTATTATATGGTATCGCCTCTAAAAAAATAAATGGAACAGCTAATTTGCAATATTCCATTCAGCCAAAGAAAAGTGTGGTTTCACTTATTCAACCGGGCTTACAATTCCAGTCCTTTTCTTACTATGACAACCCTAAAGTATTAAAGTATTATAAAATATCTCCTTCCCTCACCTTGAACTTTCGCCACAGAAGTGAAAAGCTGGAAAAATACGAGCATACCATAAGCTTCAGGAATCATACTGTTTTTCAAAAAGATTTAACCTACTTCCTCGCTGATATTAATACCATTGCATTTAAAGACACGCTCACGCGTTTCTATGCCAACGTAATTCAATATACCTTTAAAAGAAATGACGTTAATTTTCCTTTTAGTGCAAGCTTAAATATTGAACAGTCCAGGTATTTTATCAAAGCTTCTTTTGAAGCCAACTCCTTTATACGTTATCAATTAAAAGATTATAAAACGGGCGTTCACCTTCGTCTGTTTGCCGGTGGATTTATGTGGAGAAGCAATGACTATCGTTTCCGAAGATCCTCCGATGTTGGATTTAACTTGAATGGAAAACGCGGGGAGCAAGACTATTTATATAACGATTTTTATATTGGAAGAAATGAGCAGGAGAATTTCGCCGGCAGACAAATCACAAAAAGTGATGGATTTTTTAAGGTGAGTACCCCTTTGAATTCAGTTGAAACCGGCCAAACGGTAGACTGGCTTCTGGCTATGAATATCCGGTTAGACTTTCCTGTAAAATATGTACCACTTAAATTATTTTTTGATTTGGGCTATTCCTACGATAATCACCTGAATCCAAATAATATTCTGCCGGTAAAGGGATTTCAATATGACGGAGGCTTTATGTTCAGCTTCTTCGACGAAGGATTTGAAATTTATTTCCCACTTTTTTATAGCAAGGAATATAAGCAATATTATAAATCGAATGCTCCGAAATTTGGGCAACGTGTGTCTTTCCTATTAGACATCCATAAACTGGAACTACACCGAATAATACGTAATATGAAATTCTGATTATTTCCTACTGATGGGGAATGTCATACAATGCGGACCTCCTCGGGCGCGAGACAATTCTGCAGAGGACAAAGTAATAATAGTATTCTTCAAATCGCTCAAAGTAAGCTCTTCTGTTAATAATCTCTTAGCACTCATTGTACTGAAGCCATTTTCACGAATAGACTGCAAGGTTCTTATATTTCTTTCATAAGAATAAGCAACACCCGCCTTTGCCGTTACCAAATTACACCCATCCGTCCACTGCTCACGCTGCGCAAATGGAGATATACCGCCCCCGCAAGGAATGCAATTCATATCTGGGTAAATATCTCTCATTAAATC
Source organism: Sphingobacteriales bacterium (assembly GCA_947460245.1). Lineage (GTDB taxonomy): Bacteria > Bacteroidota > Bacteroidia > Chitinophagales > JADIYW01 > JADJSS01. The sequence continues at coordinate 654 of CANHGL010000074.1, read as the reverse complement.
TTTCAATGTAGGATGTAATACTGCTCTTTGATTATCCTTGGAATAAGTAATGACATCCACCTTGTCATTCTTTTCAAATACAAGTGGAGAAAAACCAACACACGTTTTTTCATCTACCATAGTGAAGATGGTATCCAGGTGCATACAATAACGTTCATTTGGTATCTCTACTACAGTTACATAATCTACAATATCTTTCTCAAACAAAATCCTTTTGAGTTCGAAGATAGCATCCAGTGTAGTACGTTCGCTTTCTCCAATTAAAATATGTCTTGGATGCACTAACATTACATCACCACCTTCAATAGAAATACCTGAATCTTTCTCCAAATTCTCCTCTGTTACAAAGTCGATTACCTTATCCTTAAATCCGGAAAACAGATCGTGGTATTGTACAATAAATTTGGTGAGAAAATTCTCTCTAAGTCTTGCTTTCTTGTTGGCTTTACAAACAAGGAGATGATCGTTAATCATACATCCGATGTCACGCGTAAATACAAGATTCGGCAGTGGTGCCAATATCGCAGCCTTAGTTTCCGGATGTATACCGGAGATTAAAACACTGGCAAGATCTTCTGCATCAAACTGCTTCAGCTTTTCATACTTTCCAAGACTAAAATCTTCTTTCTCAAAAAGGTATTCTATAAGTTCTTC
>CANHGL010000073.1 GCA_947460245.1 Sphingobacteriales bacterium | reverse complement strand
ATTGCTCATTTTCTTTGCTATTATTAATATATATACTGTTGGAAAAAGGGTTAGGATAAGCAGATGATTTTTGTCTTTGCAATATTTCTGTAATTCCTGTAGTTAGACAATTGATAGTATAGTTCTGAAAAAATTGCCACATTAAATAAGTTGCACTGAATTGTCGGCTGACTGTTGTTGTGCCTGATGCTAGTCCGCCAGGCCAGGAGTGTTCCCCATCGTAACTTACATATTGCTCAATCACTGAATTACAGCTGCAATTTGAATATTTAAAATGATCATACTGTCCTGTTTGGTGAAATAAGGTATCTTTTAAAATTCTGCAGTTATAATTAGAGCTGATAATATTGAAAATACTGTCTTGGGGAGGAAAATAAGTTCCGGTGGGGCCTACTGTTATACCCCCAAAATAGTTGATATTCCTGTCTAGGTAAGAGTGAAAGCTAATAATTGGAATTGCCTTTGATGGGTTCCATGGGTAATACATTAAATCTCCGGCTACAGGAGCTATAGCAGCAAATCTGCTGGCAAGTTGATTGGCTAGTCTGTAACATAGTAATGCACCATTAGAAAATCCTGTCGCGTAAACTCGTGTAGTATCTATAGGTCTACCTGCAAAAAGAGTATTTAGTAATGTGTTTACAAATCCAACATCATCTATGTTTAGTGTGGTGGATGGCGCACAACAGTTTCCAGCATTCCATGTCCTGTTGCCTGCAACCTTTACTCCCTCAGGATAAACTACTATAAATCCGGCGGTATCTGCTTTTTGAGACAGTCCCGACTGATATTGTATAGAAGTATAACCGAGTGGGCTTCCACCATGAAACGCTAAAATCAGAGGGTATTTAACAGAAGGTGTATAGCCAGTAGGTAGATGCGTAAGAAACGTTCTCCATCTGCCATCAACATAAATACTGTCATAAACATCTGTTTGTCCGAATGAATTTTGAGATACTAAAATCAATAGAAAAATGGATAGTATTTTTTTCATCATATTATTTAGACGTTCATTCTTTGAAATAGTTTAATAGTATTTAGAGAGATATTTTAGCCCTAAAATCCTCTAATTTCCTCAATATTTCTTTAAAAATACCTATATATTTTTGTGAAGTGTTGGCTTTTTGTCCTCGGTTTCTATTTACTTACTTTCAATTATATTGTCTTTTAGAGTTCCATATAAGAGTTTTCGGATTGCTGTTAGCACGTGATTAAGAAGCGTCAACTGTCCACTATGGTCCAAAGAGAATAATCTGTAAAATCTATAATAGTCATCTAGTTTTTCTTTTATCCGTATTTTAAGGATACTCAGAGTGGAATTCTTCCTGATATTAGAAACCAATCCTTGAAGTTGGTCAAAGATAATTCAAGAAAAAATAGAATTATGTGTTAATCTGCATGAAGAAGATTATTTATATCTTTATTAAAGTACTTGCTATGGTCTTGAACTATAATAATTAGAAATAAAATTTATGGAACGCCGTCAATTTTTAAAACATTCATTTATGGTTGCTGCAGCATCTGCGGTTATACCTGAATTTATTACTGCTTGTCAAAAAAATGAGTCAGTTAAAACTGCCTGTGGCATACCTGTCGATCGAGTATGGTTTCGTGAGCAGTCGATGATTGAGGTAGCTTCTCATGATCAATTGCTTTCATTGAATTTAGTGTCTTGGCCTGATTCGTTGCTGGGTTTTTGTAAGCATCCAGTTTCCGGCGATTATTATGGTTTTGGTTTCGGAGATTTGGGAGATATTATGAGAGCCAGATTTTCTGTTGATGGCACATCGATACTAGAGGGGATAAGAGTTCCCATGAGAGATATTAATGATAATTGGACAGGCAGTGGTGGTCCTGTGTATTATCATGCAGCTACCGGAATGTTGCTTATGGTTACTCATCACGAGAAATATGTTCCTTCTGATCCCACTTTCTTTGCACACGTTACATTGCGTATGGCTAAGTCACTGGACTTTGGTGAAACCTGGACGAATCTGGGTCTCATAATTGATCATAATGCAACCGATGAAACGGATCCTAATAAGGCATTGGTGATGGGTAATGGAGGTTTTATTCTTAAAAATGAAGGGGGCATAGAGTATATGTATGTTTACCATCAGGATATGCAAGCTACTGGAGTTAAAAACCAACTGGCTGTATCCAGAGCATCTGTTGAAGATATAGTTCAGGCCGCTCAAAATAATATAGCACCGACTTTTCATAAGTGGGATGGCAATGGCTGGATAGAACCAGGTATTGGAGGTAAGTCAGTAGATTTAATGCCAGATTATACTACTTGGGGTGTTGTGGGCGATTTTGATCCATTTTATTGCGAAGAGTTAGGAAAATATGTGGCATTTTATCCTAGCCAGATTCGTGGTGATGTTAATCCGCCCACCTGGAATGTATTGTCGGTAATCAGTAATGATGCAATTCATTGGAAGCCTGCGACTAAAGTTTACCAGCAAGATATATCAGGGCACGATCCAATCTATACTGGTGTCGAGGCACATAACAGAGTAATTAAGGGTTGTGATGTGAAGCTTTATAGAATGTATGTCACAGATACATCCAGTCGTTGGGAGTTTAATAAGTTAGATTTGGTGTACATGAAAATGGAAGAACTGCCATAAGTTGCTTCTTATTCTTGTGGTGTCTTTTAAACAGCTGAATTTTATCTGTATTGGCTTCTAAAATCCTCTAATTTCCTTAATATTTTTGCCCTGTCCAATTGCAGCAATGCCAAGTTAGCATCTGTAATGTATTTTATTCTTTTAAAATAATCTTCTGCATTGCAGACTTAAGTTGTGCCGTCAGTTCTTTGTATTCATCCGGTTTATAGTACAACAAATTATCCATCTCAAAAGGGTCTGAAGTTAAATCATAGAGTTCGGTTTCTACTTCTTCCGCTTTTGATTTTAATTTCAGTGTTTTTTTATTACCTGAAGAAATCCTGCTCATAAGCTCGGGATTTTTCATTCTGTATTTATTGCTGAAATCCAGGACCTTTTTGCTTGTGTTTTTTTGCCATTCGATGTATTTATAGGTGTTCTCTTTTTGAATGCCATTTAACGTATACGTCACCTTCATTCTTATCGCGTTATACGTTGGATGATCCATGATATACAAAGGCAAGAGCTTCATGCTAAGACTTGGTTTATCGTATAAATGAAATTTAGACAAGCTCGGCCCGAGGTATTCCATTACGAAACGGTCTCTGAAATTCGTAATACTATCATGGTATAACAAAGGAACCAGGGAAAGTCCTTCCACACTTTTTGGAATTTTTACACCAGCAATATCTAAGATAGTAGGCATCAGATCGAGGTTAGTTACCCATTCTTCTGTTTTTCCGGGAGTTGTTAGGTGTAAAGAATCGCCACCTGTAATTATCAGTGGAACCCGAATCGCTTCTTCATAGGGCGTGGCTTTATTCATCATAGCGTGAGCTCCTAACATATATCCGTTATCAGAAGTAAAAATTAATAACGTATTATCCCATTCTCCATTCTCTTTTAACGTCTTAATTAAGTTACTGACCATATCATTTAACGCATATAAGGAGCCCAAACGCTCATACCAATCTGCATCCAAAAAACTTTTAATTGATTTCGGTAATGCTGCTTTGAAAATCATATTGTAAAAAGAGCCGCCCTTATTCATTTGTCGGACTCTTTTTTTCCAGGTATTTCGCAGAAAAGAGGATTTATCTAAGGGTATTTTGTGTTCAGCGGCAGTTGCTAATTTTCCATAGTCGTTGTTGTAATTTGGTTTCTCCGGAACGTTCACTTTTGTCCATCGCTCTTCAGCCATTTTGGTATATCTCGGGGCTGCCTTTAACGGATTATGTGGCGCTGTTGGCGTTAAATACAGAAAGAACGGTTGCTTATCCTCTTTTTCAGTATTTTGAATAAATGCAATGGCTTCATTAGTTAAGACATCGGTTGAATAATCTTCGGGCGATGAACCATATTGTTTTGTTTGCTGCTGTGCAACATTCCATATAGTATCGTTTTTTGGACTTCCTCCCTGCCAGTTTAAAACGCTATAATCATATCCCTTGTAATAAGAGGAATGGGTAAATACAAAACCATCTGTCCATCCATACACCGGTTTCGCGTTTTCGTCAATTCCATAACCATTTAAATACTTTCCAATGAGGGCAGTTCGGTAACCTGATTTGCTTAAATAAGAGGGTAGGGTATATGGTTCATTAGGTTTAAATGCACTCCATCCGCCGTTTATGGATGCATTTCTATACACACCATTACTGTGCGCATAACTGCCCGT
>CANHGL010000072.1 GCA_947460245.1 Sphingobacteriales bacterium | reverse complement strand
ATTTGTTTTGAAAGTTATTCCATACTTCAAGCAGAAAATCGCTATACCCGTTGATATAATCGTGCAGCGTATGATTGAAATCTTAGTTTCTATACCACGTTTATTTTTAATCATTGCAGTAATAGCCATCTCTAAACCGGGTATCATGTTAGTGATGGTAATCATTGGGTTGACATCTTGGACAGATATTGCTAGATTTATCAGAGCGGAGTTATTAAAGGTGAGAAGTCTCGAATATATTGAAGCATCGGAAGCCTTGGGTTATTCAAAGCTCAGGATACTGTTCAAGCATGCTATTCCCAATGCTATCTCTCCGGTATTGATTACTGTAGCATTTGGTATAGCTGCAGCAATCTTAATTGAGTCTTCCTTGTCTTTCCTGGGCCTTGGTGTACCGCCAGAGATTATTACATGGGGAAAGTTACTCTCATTAGCTCGTGGTAGCCAATCTCAACTATGGGTTGCTATTTTCCCAGGTTTTGCCATCTTTTTAACTGTTACTTTGTTTAATTTAATTGGTGAGGGGTTAACAGATGCTTTAGATCCAAGGCAAAAAAAATAATCTCTGCTTGCAGAGTATGAAACAATTTATGAAATATAGCAATAGCATATTGAGAATAGAAAAGTTGTTTCCTTATAAGATTCAGGTCTTGTTTTTTTTCATGCTGCTCTATTGTCCAATTTCTGCCCAGAAACTCATCAGGTCTATTCCTGAAAAAATATCTACCCGTTTCTCCGATTATGAGATCATAGGTAAAAATGACTTAGGCTTAGTGGTGCATTTTTTTGGCACTAATGAAAGCGAGCTGGTTACCTATAGCGACAAACTTAAAATATTAAACAGAAAAGAAACTCCAATTAAGGGAAGAGGTGTTTCCTTAGAGAATTTTATACTATTAAAAAATAAAATACTTGCCTTTTATACGACCAATAGTGAAGAGCGTCAGTATTTCAAATTAAAGGTATTAGATGCAGACCTTAATGTTTCCAAAGAAACTATACTCCTTGATTCAGTCTCTACTGCCAGCTTGGGTTCAGGTAAGACCTTTTATGTAAAAGCTTCTCCTGATAAATCCAAGCTTCTAGCATTCAGTATACTAAAAAACAGAGCAGTTTATTTTGTAAAATTTCTTATTCTAAATGATTCGCTCCAGATTATTCATCAAAATATATTTACTATTCAGGATGGCGCATATGCTGCTTTAAAATCTATGAAGATTACCAATGAGGGTGATGTATTAGCAGTTATTGGTCAAGAGAATGGTGCCACAAAAAATGAATATCAATATGATAAGTATACAACATTGATTTTTAATCATACCAGCAATTCGATAATAGAGCAGGAGTTAGTTGCTCAGGATTACGTTTTTAAGCACTCAATAAGTGAGTTAAGCGTTCAAAAGAATCTTGCATTTATAGCTTCCTGCTATAAGAGCAAAAAAGATAAGAATGACATTGGTATATGGTTACAAATTTTAAATCTAAACACTAATACCGTCGTACTTAATTCAAAGATGCCATATACTAAAGAGTTATTGCAGAAATCGCAAACTACAGAAACTAGAACTTGGCAAGAGAAGGCAGAGTTGATCCGGCCTAAAAGGATTATTCCAAGAAGTGATGGTGGCATGATTTTAATCACAGAAGGGGAGTATAAGAATACTAAGATTGATCGTATTGCTATTAATAACTATGGATATTATAATGCCACTAATTTTGCACCTTCTGTAAGATATATTGATCAGAATTACTTTTATGACATTGGTATATTCTCTTTTAGCAGTGATGGTAAATTAGATTGGCAATCACAAATACCAAAATTACAGTCCTCAGAGAATGATGAAGGTTATTATTCTTCTTTCGCATTGTTTGAAGCTAATAATGTGCTCAAGTTTCTATTTAATGAAGACTTCTATTCCATTGGGAACTTCTTAGAGTATAATGTTAATCCCAATGGATTGGTAAAAAGACTAAGTGTTATGAATAGTGAGAAGCAGAATTTGGTTCTTGCTCCGTTGAAGGCAAAGCAACTTGATGGCAAATCGATAGTCTTCCCAAGTGAACAAAAGAGAAACTTACAGTTAGTAATCTTTGAATATTGAAGTTGTATCATTAAGACAAAATTATAACGTGCTATTATCGTATTTTAAAAAACAACAGCCAGCAACAGTATTTCTATTTATTGTCTTGTTCTTATTATTAAAAATACCATTTCTTTTAAAAAACAATTTTTATCCTATTATTTCTGTAGATAACCTTTTGGGCGGAATAGGTATATTATTTGCAGGGAGTTTTTATTTAAATTTCTTTCTTGCACAGGTATTTCTCTTTTCTCAGGCAATCATTTTTAACCAACTGTTTCGGTTGGCAGGTTATCATGAGAGTGCAGGTGTAGTTCCAGCTATTTATTACATACTACTGAGTTCTTTTCATCCAGCCTTTAACGAGTTTACTATATATACTATAATAGGCTTTGTCCTGTTGTGGATGTTTTATATGTTGTTACAGATTACGGTAAAAGAAAGTGCAAAGGTAGAGTGTTTTAATCTCGGGATTATTGGAGGTATCCTTGTCTTGCTAGACCTGCATTGTCTAATATTTCTTCCTTTTGTATTTTTAATGCTTTATGCTTTAAAGCCTTTTCGATTAGAGGAGTATTTGCTAATGCTCTTTGGTATGTTATGTCCATTTTATTTTGCTTTCGGTGCAACCTATCTCTTAGATGGTAATATCAGGCCGTTTACACTTAAAATTTTTGAATGGTTTCATTTTCATAATGATCTCTATAATAAAGTTTTATTCAGCATGTTAGGGGTTTATTTATTGTGCTCATTTGTTGTTATGCAGGGAATTAATTTTTCTGCAGGCTTTAAGAAAAGGAAGAATGTAAATATGCTTGCATTCTTTTTAGTGGGGATGTCTGTAGTATTGCTTTTTTCTGGTACCTACGGTGAGCCAGCATCATTTCTACTCTTAATTCCAGTTAGTATATTCTTAACCTTGCTAATGTTAAGAATTCGTAAAAACAGACTGGCTGAATTCTTCAATCTTATATTTGTATTAGTGGTGATTTCTATAAATATTATTCGTGCTTTTAGATAATCTTTAATAAAAAAATCTATGAAATTTGGTGTTGTAATTTTTCCAGGCTCTAACTGTGATCAGGATATGATTCATGTATGTCGGGAGGTAATGCAGTCGGAAACCCGAATCTTATGGCATAAGGATACTTCCTTACAAGACCTCACTTCTTCGGATTGTATAATAATTCCGGGAGGATTCTCTTATGGTGATTATCTCCGATGTGGTGCAATTGCTAGATTTTCTCCAATTATGGAGAAGGTAATTGAACATGCAAGTAATGGCGGTTATGTTTGGGGAGTTTGTAATGGCTTTCAAATTTTGTGCGAGAGTCATCTTTTGCCAGGAGCTCTCTTGCAGAACCAGAATCAATCATTTATCTGTCAAAATCAATATATACTACCGTTCACCAATAACACCATGATTACAAGAGGTCTTGATCTTAAGGACCCCCTTAATGTTCCTATTGCACACGGTGAGGGTCGTTTCTATGCTTCACTTGAGGTTTTGAATGAGTTGAAGCGTAATGACCAAATCTTATTTAAGTATTGTGATGCTGATGGTAATATTAATGACTCTTCTAATCCTAATGGTTCTATAGAAAATATTGCAGGCATTTGTAATACAAACAGAAATGTATTTGGAATGATGCCTCATCCGGAACGTGCATCGGAAGAGGTTCTAAAAAATACAGATGGCAGAAAATTATTTGAATCTTTATTAAATCTGGCGCATATTTAAAAAGTCATGTGTAAAACAACATCCTCCTTATTTCTTCTTTTTAAAAAGTATGTCTTCTCTAGGTTCTTAGCAGCTGGTGTATTTTTTTTAATTCCATTTCTGGCGAAGGCAGCCTTTGAGCAACACCTTACATGGAAGAGCGAGGTTGAGCAGATAAATGACTCGGAGTATAAGATTAAATTTATCTGTAATCTTGATGAAGATTGGCATGTCTATTCTCAATATACAGAAGCTGGAGGTCCCCTGCCTACAGAATTTCGTTTTGTAAAGAATAAGGACATTGAACTATTGGGTAAACCAGAAGAGATTGGGAAGCTTAAGAAGACATTTGATAATCTCTTTGGTGTCAATGTCTCCTCCTATGCTAATACGGTTACATTTATTCAACATATTAAATCAAAGAGCAAGCAGGCAGTTTTTAGAGGAGAGTTTGATGGGCAAGTCTGTAAGGATGAGGTAGGATGTATGCCATTTGGTCCTGAAACATTTTCTATTACATTAGGTGGGAAAAGTAATTCGGGTTCTATTACTGCCTTATCAGATACAACTAATGT
>CANHGL010000071.1 GCA_947460245.1 Sphingobacteriales bacterium | reverse complement strand
GCCCTGCTGTTAATCCTACGATTTCTAGAATATTGATTTTAACAGTATCGTAGGTTGGACATGCCGCTGCTGGGTTCAGCACATAAATTATATTTACAGTAGCAGCAGATACTCTCCTTGGATCAAAGACCCCTCTGACAGAATCTGTAATTCCATTTCCTCGCCAAATACCTCCACTTGGAGTTGCCGTGAGTGTAATATTTCCGGAAGACTTACAAACCGTTCTGTCTAATCCTGCATCGGGTTTTATATTATCAAAAATAGTGAACGGCTGAGAGAGGGTGCTGTCACCACACCCATTCGTTACCTTTAAGGTTATAATGTAAGAACCCGAGGCGGCATATATTACACTTCCGGGATTTCTCTGGGTGGAAGATGTCGGTGTGCCTCCTGGAAAACTCCAAGCATATATCGCTGTATTATCTCCTCCGTTATCGAAAGTAAATGCTGTTGAGGGATTAAAGCTATAAGGCGCAGAACAAGCCGGTGGAATTTTAGTAGTATCAATATTTGGCCGTCCTTTTATTGCTACACTTCCTGTCCAAGTATCTGTATTGCAGGATCCCTTTGCAGAAAGTGTTACTGTAAATGAGCCTGCTCTTGGAAAACGAATAGTTACATCTTTAGAGGTGGCGCTTCCTGAAATAAAAGATGTCCCTGTCGGATTAACTGCCCACTGATAAGATTGTACATTTCCTGTTGAATTATTCGTGAAAGGTATATCTATATATCCCGCAGGTGGAAGACAGCCGCCTGTAGTAAAACTCGCGTCTGCAACTACTGGATCTACCACTGTAATTTTGAATGTTGTATCTGCCGTGTTACAGTCACCAAATACCTTCATTGTCAAAAGATAGGTGCCATATTGCGTGAAGGTGACCTGAAAATTTTTATCTGTCTGAATATTATTATTATAAGGCACCCCATTGGTTATATTAAATCCTGTAGCCGGAGAAATATCCCAGGTAACTTTAGCTGATTCACAAGTACCCTGATCTTGATAAATTTTTCCCAACTGAGAGTTCGCATAGGTAGAATTTACATTGATACAAATAGTATCCTCTCCTACAATCTTTGCACGCACGCTGTCTTTAACTGGCACACATGTTTGTGCATCGGTAGAGCCACACTCATTTGTGGCACGCAAGATGACACTATATTTATTAAATCCATTACAATTTGCCTGACAACTGCCCACTGCAAAATTTACCGATATTATACCCGGTAGATTGGATTGCGTATAATTTCCCACCGCCTGGCTGTTAACAATCAGACTGTATTTGGTAGAAGAGTAATTCTGCGACATACTGTCTAGGTTCAATGGAAAACTATACACTGTTGGTGCACAAAGTGTGGCCGGACTAAAAGACGGATCCACGCGCGGAGCCTTTCCTAAAATAACTACATATTCTCTGGTTACCGTTGTGCAGGGCGCTGTGCCACTCCCGGTAACAGTGTAGCGTATAACATATCTGCCAGGCTGATAGGTGTGCAGGATGGGTGAAGAAAACGTGCTCGTATTTAATACCGGACTCCCATCACCCCAATCAATCTGATAAGACGTATTTGTAGCAATGGTAGTAGAGGTGTTAGTGATTTCTATATCTGTAGGTTGTGTTACGCTATTACAATATTTAAATCTGTTGCGTTCTGAAAGGCTTGGATCTGGTGATGCTAATACGCGTATCTTTGGATAAGGAAGATTACACGGAAGCGTGATTCCATTTTGTGTCTGATTAACGATTAGGTCGTAATCTTTTGTAGTAGATGCCCCCGGCAAATAAAATGTGGCGATAGTATCTGCTATTGTAGTGCCGGCTAGCTGGATAGTATACGTAAAGCCGGATTGAGGATTTAATATACTTACTGTCACTGCTTCCCCTGCGCAATAGCTGGCCTTGCTGGGAGAAATATTTAACCTACACTGAGCTATAGATAAAACCGCAGTTGAAAGCAAAATCGATATAAGAACAAGTCTTCTCATGGGGTTTATCTTAAAAAAGTTTAACGGCATTCTTGGATGGAAAATCATAGCAGTCTATCTTTTTTCCCTTTCTTTTCTTTGGGGAATAAATAGCAACATTATTAAAGTTCATACGCATGGTTACTTCGTGCTGCCCCTGGCTTTTAGTTGTCACTCCGGTAAAATCCATTTGGTAGCTGTATCCAATATTTAATGTCATAAGATTATCTCTGCCCATATCCCAATCTACTCCTCCTGTAAATACAAGCCCCTGTGTGCTGTTGAGTCTGTATTTATTTAGTTGATACATTACCCCTACATACATCGGCTTAAAAGTGACGTATGTTCCTGCGCTGTAAACTCTTATTTTTTCCATGAAATCGAACTTGAATACAGGCGATAAATAGAAGTCTATATTTTTCTTATATCTTCCCCTGGAGATTGGAAAGATAGAGCCATAATGAATAGTAAAACGCATGGGCACCTTGGTAGCAATATTTTCAAAAGATTCATCCGGCCGAGTTAAGTGATGAACAGCAAACCCAAAAGAGTTATGAATGGGACGGTCGTGTATATCATATCTGAAGCGCAATAAGACCCCCGCATCCAAATCAAAATAATTTACCTTGCGTAACACAATGTTCGTACTGGAACCGCCAGGTACAACCCCTACTTCCGGATCCAATTGATCTGTAAAAATTAACCGGCTCCTGTCTAAAGATTTATTGACAAAAGCTGCGTTCACCCCAATGTGAAGGTTGATGTTTTTAGATATCCTTGCGATATAGGCATAAGAAGCTGAAACATAGTTGGTTTGAAGGGAGCGAGCCTCGACATCTCTGTAGGCGGTAACGCCCAAGCCAGATGATAAACGTGCCGATTGGACATCCATGGAGATGCCATAGGTATTAAAGCCCCCCGGTACATAATTCCATTGGTTCTTAAATATAGCAGCTACATTTAAACCTTTCTCCGAGCCGGTAGCTGCTGGATTTAAATAGGTTCTGAATTGATAAAACTGCGCAAAAGTTGGATCCTGGGCGCACGCACAAAATGCCCCACCCGCCATAAGCAGAATGCTAAGGAAAATTTTGGAGAGCACTTGCTTCATAACTTTATTAATTCACTTAAGGTATAAACGGCTTATTTATAATCTCTTCTGCTAAGTTAAACAATTAGTTTTAATTGGGTCTTCTTTACTTTGGAGTAGAAAAGTTATTACCTTTGTAAAAACTATACACTATGGAAAATTATGTATTTTTTCTTCATACTCATTTATGGTTGGCTATTTTATTTCTGCTTATTTATACCGCAAAATCTATGCTCTTTTTATTGGGCAAGAAAGATGCCTTTTTGAGCTTCAAAAAGAAAACGCTTTTGTTAGAAACATTATTGTCCTTAGGATTTCTGGTGATGGGTTTCTGGATGCTTACTTTTAGAATAAAATCCGGGTCTTATGAACACTGGATGGACCCCAAAATAAGTTTGGCGCTCATCGCTATACCCTTGGGAATTATTGGATTTAAAAAAGAAAACAAAACCCTGGTGGCATTGTCTTTAATATTTTTTTATGTAGCATTAGCTATTGGCTTAAAACATTATCATTAATCACTAAATTTTAAATTATGAAAAATTTATTCTCTTTAATTATTGTTAGTTTCTTTTTAACAACCGCTCTCCTTGCCGGAAACACACTTACACTTAACGTGAAGGGTATGCAATGCGTGGGATGTGAAACGAAGTTTAAAAACGCCGCAGGTTCAATAAAAGGTATTGAAGAGGTAAAATCAGTAAGTTCCACCGAAGGCAGTGCCGTTGTTACTTATGACGACAAAGTAATTAATGCGGAAGATGCGATTAAAGCACTCGCTGAAAACACTGGATTTAGTATCGCTGCATCTGCCGATGGGGGTGTTGTTGCGGCAGAGGGAAAACCGTCAACCTGTTGCATGAAAGGACAATCAAGTCCTGCCTGTAAAAAGGGAGAAGGAGAAAAATGTACTGCTAAGAAAAAATCCTGCGATAAATAATAAATAGAGCTTGTCTCCTATGATAATGGGTGCATTTCTTGATGCAAAAATCCATTTTATTGTTATTAATAAAGATTGTTGTATTTTCGCAACGCTTAAAACCATTAATATGATTGACAATTTAGTTTATGTAGTCCCTTTTTTAGGGTTGTTTGGGTTGGTAATTACCGCCATTAAATATGCTTGGGTATCAAAACAAGATGCCGGAGATAAAAACATGCAAGAGCTTGCCGGATATATCGCAGACGGTGCAATCGCATTTTTAAAAGCGGAATGGAAAATCTTATCCTATTTTGCTGTTATTGCTGCGGTATTATTAGCAATTCTGGGTATTCAGCATGGAACTCCAGAACACCCCGTAAACTCTAGTCCAATTATAGCATTAGCCTTTATCGTAGGAGCAGTTTTCTCCGCTACTGCTGGTTATATTGGAATGAAAGTGGCTACCCTTGCAAATGTTCGCACCACTCAGGCGGCAAGAACAAGCTTGGCAAACGCACTTAAGGT
>CANHGL010000070.1 GCA_947460245.1 Sphingobacteriales bacterium | reverse complement strand
TACAGATTCTGTCAGAGGGGTCTTTGATCCAAGGAGAGTATCTGCTGCTACTGTAAATATAATTTATGTGCTGAACCCAGCAGCGGCATGTCCAACCTACGATACTGTTAAAATCAATATTCTAGAAATCGTAGGATTAACAGCAGGGCCGGATCAGTCTATTTGTAAATCTACGGGGTCGCTGCAATTACTTTCAGATCCATTATTTCCTAATGGCATATGGATAGGTATAGGGATTATTAATCAGGCACAGGGAATTTTCCAAGCGGCAGGATTATCACCAGGAATTTTTTCCGTTGGATATATATATAAAGACTCTTCCGGAACCTGCACAGATACGGCTTATAAAAACGTAACTGTATTGGACAGCGCTCACATTACTTTGCCGCCTGTGCTTTGTGCAGGTCAGCCATTTAATTTTGGCACTATTGCAACCAATATTATTTCTGCGCTATGGAATTTTAATGATGGCACGCCAAATATATTTGCCCTGGCACCATTGCATGCATATGCTGTGCCGGGTACTTATACTATTACCCTAATTACAGAGACAGCGGAGCGTTGCAAGGACACCAGTCTAATTCCTGTTACCGTAATTCAGAACCCACCTTTATCTTTTATCACTACACCAGATAGCAGCTGCACAGGAGTAATTACCTTTTCATTTCCATCCGGACATGATACTGCAACAAACTATATCTGGGATTTTGGCGGAGGTAATACACTACAAACAAGAGTACCAACTTCACAGCAATATATTTTCACGCCTCCTATAATTAAAGACACAAATTATTTGGTTACACTGCGTGCAGATTATTACTGCGGACCATCCTACTTCACGGACACCATAAAAGTGAAAGCAAAACCAAAGGCAAACTTTGGGGTACAGCCGGTTGGTTGTTCTCCTTTCGTGCCCATATTTGCCAATACTTCTTATGGATCTCCTACAGATTATTTCTGGGATTTTGGAAATGGGCAGACGACTATTATTTCTAATCCGTTTTCACCTACCTACAACAATCCAACGAGAAGAGATTCTGTGTTTACGATAACGCTGAAGGTGTCTAATGTTTGCGGAAGGGATAGTCTGCAAAAAAATATTACCGTTACGGGAAATGATAATTATGCCAGGTTTTTTCCACTTAATATACAAGGCTGTCAGCCACTCACAGATTCTTTCTTTAGCATCTCCTCACCAGGCTCCTCTGTAATTTGGGATTTCGGAGATGGCACCACTTCTTATACAGCTCAGGTTACACATACTTATGATTCTGCGGGAATATTCAAAATAAAATTACTGGCTATAGGAGCATGTGGTATAGATTCTGCTTTTGGCATAGCGGTTGTCTACGAGAAACCTAAGGTGTTGTTCACTTATCTGAATGCTTGCGCCGGGCAACCCACGCAGTTCATTAACCAAACTACAAATGGCAGTAGCAACACATGGTATTTCGGTGATGGAACACAATCTACTGCTCCAAATCCAACACATGTTTATGCATCGTCAGGTGCTTATAAAGTCAAACTGATAGTTGCCAATAACAGACCGTGTGTAGATTCTATAGAAACGACAATAGTTGTGAGTACCTTACCAACAGCAGATTTTACGGTTACAAATCCTGCGGTTTGTCAAGAGGAACCTAACATCTTCTTAAACAGTTCTGTAAATGCTACAAATTACATTTGGTATTTTGGCAATACAGAAACTTCAACAGCAAACGTACCTACCTATACTTATCCCGATGCAGGAACATACGGGGTGTCATTAGTAGCCATAAACGGTCAATGTAAAGACAGTATATTTAAAGCTGCCTCAGTTCAGATATTCCCTAAGCCAGTGGCAGACTTTTTATATCTACTAACTAACAGAGGATTTCAGGACCCGGTAGCGTTTACAAATCGTACATTAAATGGAGTAACCTATTTCTGGACTTTTGGAGATGGAGATACTTCTGTATTAACAGACCCCATCCATCAATACAACGACGTAGGTCCATATAGGGTGACGCTTTATGTATTAAGTGGTAATGGCTGTAAGGATACAGCCACGAAGGCTTTAGGGGTAGACTATGATGGAACCTTATACGTACCGAATGTTTTTTCGCCAGAGGTGGGAGCAGGCGAAACGGCCATCTTTAAACCCAAAGGACTCAACTTAAAAGAATATCGTCTAGAAATTTTTTCTACCTATGGACAGTTATTATGGGATAGCGATAAGCTGGAAGATGGAAAACCACTAGAAGGTTGGGATGGAAAATACAAAGGAACAATTTTGCCACAGGATGTATATGTTTGGAAGATTCGCGCCATCTTCAATGATGGAAGAGCCTGGGAGGGCATGAAAGATTCAAAGACAGGAAAGAAGGCAGTAATGGGGTCTTTGGTTTTATTGAGATAAGAATACCTAAAAAGAGAATAATAAAAAAGGCGAAATCTTAGATTTCGCCTTTTTATAACTTAACTAAAACGTATTAATATACAACTTTTCCAAGGCTGGTGATGATGCTCGCAATTCTGATAGCATCCCAAATTCTGTTTTCTGTTCCACCACTGTGTAAGACAGATTGTTCATGACTTTTTACACACATCTCACAACCATTTACTGCACTTACGGCAAGACTTATCAATTCAAAAAACTCTTTTCCTAATACTGGATTCATCATGATGTTCATGCGTAATTTAGCAGGCGCATTATTGTATACTTCCTTGTCCGTAAAGTGTCTGAATCGGTATAACACATTGTTGGCAGACAACAAGGAGGCACAAGCCTGTGCATCTCCGATTTCCACATCAGTTGCTTCATGTACTTTGGCGCTTGCCAGGAAAGCATTAATCAATAATTCATTATTATTATTTGTTGCAATAGCCAATGCAATTAAGTGTGTTTCTTTGCTACTGAGGTGCTCAGATGCCAGCACAGATTTTACATTTAGCTTTAAATCACGCAGGTATTTAGAATCTGCAGTACTTAAATTCTTTAATGTAAGATTGGCGAGGTCTGTCTGCAGACCAAGGTCTGCTAGTAATTCTTGAATCGTTTCGTTCATGGATTATGCTTTTAAGAATGGATGATGAAAGAGCATAGAGATGCAAGACAGCGTCTCACATCTCATAGATCTCTCCTAATTTATTATGACAAGGTTGCTTGTCCTTTTTCCCAATTACAAGGGCACAATTCATCAGTTTGTAATGCATCTAATACGCGAACAACTTCTTTTACATTTCTTCCCACGGTTAAGTCATTCACACTAACCCAGCGGATAATGCCCTGAGGATCTACAATAAAAGTAGCTCTGTAACATACTTCGTCTCCGCCAGTAAGAATACCTAATTCGCGAGATAATGTTTTGGAAGTATCTGCAAGCATTGGGAATTTTAAATCACGAAGATCATCATGGTGTGTACGCCACGCTAAGTGAACAAATTCGGAGTCTGTAGATCCGCCGATTAATACAGCATCTCTGTCTTTAAAGTCTCCGTTTGACTTATTAAATTCTGCAATTTCTGTAGGGCATACAAAAGTGAAATCTTTTGGCCAAAAGAAAATTACCATCCACTTATTGTGCCCGGTATGGATACTATTAGTGATGGTTTCAAACTCTTTGCCTTTTTCTAAAGTTACTACTGCCTTTTTTTCGAATTGAGGAAACTTTTGTCCCACTGTTGCTAATCCCATGTTGTTTTTGTTTTTTGTTTTTTAAAATGATCTATTGTTAGCCAATACTATTCTTCTTGTGCCTATTCTCTTATTAATATAAATGCAAATATGAAGCTATTTGTTTAATAATAAAAATCAATTAATTTTATTTTCCGATAAGAAAAAACTATAAGTCTACAGTTATGATAAAAATACGCTCATGAAAATTACCCTAACCCAATTGGAATACCTTCTGGCTATAGACAATTACCGCCATTTTGCAAAGGCAGCGAATGCCTGTTTGGTAACGCAGCCAACGCTTAGTATGCAGCTAAAGAAATTAGAAGAAGATCTCCAGCTTGTCATTTTCGATAGGAGCAAGCAGCCCATCATTCCTACAGAAGCCGGCAATTTGGTAATTGAACAGGCCAGGATAGTATTGCGAGCGGCGAAAAAACTGGAACAAATTACCAGGCAGGCAAACGAAACTTTTGAAGGGAGTCTCTCTGTTGGAATTATTCCTACTGTGGCGCCTTATTTATTGCCTTACTTTCTGGGGGATTTCTTAAAGAAATATACTAAGGTGAAATTGATTATTCAGGAGCTGAAAACAGAAGAGATACTAATGAAGCTAAATAAAGATGAACTGGATTTGGGCATTCTTGCTACTCCAACGCACGAGCCCAATCTCACAGAGGAGCCCTTATATTATGAGGAGATAAAAGTTTTTGCACATTATAATCACCCGCTCACTAAAAAAAGAAATTTAGACCATACAGATATCATGCGCGATGATATTTGGATGCTCTCGAAGGGCAACTGTTTCAGAAATCAGGTAATCAATATATGTACCAACCCAATTCGCATGAACGAGCAGTTGAACTATGAAAGCGGATCTATAGAGACCTTAAAAAAAATGGTAGAAATGGAAGGTGGATTT
>CANHGL010000069.1 GCA_947460245.1 Sphingobacteriales bacterium | reverse complement strand
GTCTAAGATTATTTTACGTAACCTTCGATTAATACCTTTCCATTGTAATATAGGTCGTTACCAGAAACGTATGCTCTGTGAGAAAGGTGGCTCTCGCCTGTTACCTTACAAGTGATTACATTTGGAGCTTCCATTTTGTAGTGCGTACGTCTTTTGTCGCGTCTGGTTGTGGATTGTCTGCGTTTAGGATGTGCCATTTTATTCTAATTTAATTTATCTTTTACTTTATTTAAATCTGCCCATCTTGGGTCAGTGCTTTCATCTGTGGATCCTTGCTCTAAAATGCGTATGATGTCCTTATCACAGTATTCAGTCTGTCCGGGGTTATCACAAATCTTGTGAGCCGGAACAGAGAGTTGTACATAATCATATATAAACTGTGTAATATCAATATCAGGATCATCCTTAGCTATATAGATGATTTCTACATCATCCACCTCTTTCAGCGCCTCATCATAGATGTATTTGACATAGATGATAAAGGAGGTATGGATGGTTAGTGGCAACGTAGCCGTACAACGATCGCAATCTCCCCATATTGTTCCATCTAAATCTACTTCGATGGTATAAGGATCATGTCGTTTATCAAACTTCACGTTAACCTGAATTGTACACTTGTCTATAAGCGCATGCTCAAAATTAGCAAAGAACTTCTCGTCTAATTCATAAGAAAACTCATGAACTTCCTTCTTTAAGCCGGCATGAGGAATTTTATATTCTTTGAATACATCAGACATACCTCAATGGTTTCTCGTTTAAAAAAGGATTGCAAAAATACGAATTAATTTGGAATTCAGGAAATTACTGCATTTAAAAGCTAAAAACTCTAAATATTGATAATCAATCAGTTAGATGAATTTTCATTAAATTGATAATTTTTTCTTCATTCAAGAGTATGGACAATCAGATGATACGATTTTGTTGGGTATTATTAAGATGCTGATTTTCAATGGATCTTTGGGTTAATTGACTTCCTCTAGTTGATAAACAGCGTTTAGATTTCTACCTTCCCCATCATAATCCAGCCCATACCCAATAACAAAATGACTAGGTATGCTAAACCCAACGATATCTACCTTCACTTCTTTTTCAATGCTTTCCGGTTTTACTAGGAAAGAAACGAGTGTAATAGATTTTGGCTGTAGGCCGGAAAGATATTCTTTAAAATGCAACATGGTTAATCCGGAGTCGACAATATCCTCTAATATGATAATATCTCTGTTTCTTATCTTCTCTTCATTTAGTGGCAGATCAAGATTTATCTTACCTGTTGATTGCATGCCGGCATAGGAGGAGAGTTTCACAAACTCAATTTCACAGGGGGCATTATATAGTTTTAAAAGATCAGAGGCAAAGATGAACGCACCTCTTAATACTACTATAAAAACAGGTTTCTGGTCTTGAAACCTGGTTAGTAATTCATCCTTTATCTGACCAACGCGTATTTCAATTTCGTCTTTTGTGATATATTCTATAAAGCGTTTTTCTTTAATGTATATGGCAGACATATTAGGGCTGTATTTTTAGGACCTGGCCGAGCTTAATATTCTGATCTTGCAAATTATTCCATTGTATAATTTGTGCAGCGCTTATGCCATATCGCTTGCAAATATTATACATTGTATCTCCTTTTGTAACGGTATGTACTCCGTTATTACTTTTTGGAAGTTTATCATATTCTATTACTGTAGGATAAACTGTTTTTGTTTCTGTCGTTGGAGTGATTGGGGACGCTTCAGGTATCTTATTATTGATTGGGGCAGGCTGATTTGTCTCCTGTATTGTTGTCTTTATCGGTTCTTCAACGTTTGTATTTACGGGACTTGCTGCATTTCTTATTTTTTCAAAGCTCGGTGTTTTTTCTTCGGGAGAAACAACAGGCATAATAATAGGCGCCTTTATAGTATCACGTTCTCCTTGTAATTTAGGTTTAGAATGAATATAACCTCTTAGGTAAATAATTTCACCTACAGCAGGTTCTTCAGTACTTTTTAATTTATTATGTTGTCGGAGTACAGTAAGTTGTATGCCCCTTTTTTGCGCAATACTCCACAGATTATCTCCTTCCTTTACAACATAGGCTTCACTACTGCTTCTTCTCCTCTTTTTTTCTATAAAGAGTACTTGTCCGCCCTTTATTATACTGGCATCAGTGAGGTCATTGTAAGCCAGTAAGTCTTGTTCAGGGATGTCTAATATTTTCCCAATAAGCTCCAGAGATTCGCCATTAGCTATTAATACAGCTTTGCGTTTGTTGATCTTTATAATTTTTTCTACACCTGATTTACCACCCACAGATACAGTCTTTCCTAAGTCAGACTGCATATCTTTAGGAACTTCAATTTTTTTTTCAATAGGTAAGTTCTCTTGCACCTTAGTTTTAATTACAGTATTAACGGGCGGAGCTATTTCTTTTTTTTCTTCTTTTTGAACTATATCTATAACAGGAGCAGTCATAACTTGGGAGTAGTTTGGTATTGCTCCTCTGTCAAAAAGGTCAAGCTGAAAACCTTCAATAGTTCTTATTAATATGTCGGCGTATTTGGGATTGGTAGCATAACCCGCTTTCTTCAGGCCCTGTGCCCATCCTTTATAATCATCTTTTGGCAATTCAAATAGAGCAGCATATCTTGGACGATTGCGCAAAAAGTCGGAATGATCTTTATAGGAATCCTCAGTTCGATCATATACTCTAAAGCACTCATCCGGAGCATCGTCTGTATATTTAAATGTTTTACCAGTCCAATTTTCATGGCATTTAATTCCAAAGTGATTATTGGTGTGCTCAGCAAGGTAACTCTTGCCAATACTGCTCTCGTGAACACCCTGAGCTAGCGTTATACTTGCAGGAATACCTAAACGCTGCATTTCCTGTATGGCAATATCTTTGTATTGCATGATGTAGGCTTGTGTAGCTATCGTATCTATGCCTTCAGCAAATGTGGAGGACAGGGATAGCAGGAGTACGATGAATGTAAGTTTAATATTTTTCATGGTTATTTTTTTCTAATGATCATAATGCCGTCGCGCATAGAAAGTATAACGTTTTCTACGCGGGAATCTTGTTGTATTTTTTTGTTAAATTCATCTATTTTCTGTGTGTCTTTGTCTTTTTGTTCTTCTATAATTTTACCGCTCCACAAGATGTTATCTGCGAGTATAAATCCTCCACTTCTCACTTTGTCAAATACTAAATCATAGTAGAGGCTATAGTTCTGTTTATCTGCATCTATAAAAACTAAATCAAATGTTTCCTTTAGTTTATTGACTTCCTCCTTGGCATCCCCTATAATCTGAATAATTTTTTCTCCAAATCCTGCCTTTTCAATATGTTCTCTTGCTATATCTTCTAGTTCTTCATTAATATCGATGGTCCACAACTTACCATTTTCTTTTAGTCCTGTTGCCATACAAATTGCTGCATAACCAGTATAGGTGCCAATTTCTAGTATTCTTTCAGGTTGCAGCATTTGAGCAATAAATTTTAGAAACTGCCCCTGTACCTTGCCGCTTATCATTTGTGGCATCAGCACATCCGTATATGTTCTGCGGTTCAAAGCGGCTAATACTTCAGACTCGTCAGAAGTGTGCTGTTCTATATATGCTTCTATTTTACCAGGTACTAAATTCATTCCTCACTTATGCAATAAGATTGCTAGAGAAAAATACAGATAAGATGTTGTATTGTGCAATGCTCGGTGCCACCAGTTATTCCATCTCCATCAGTAATTGATTCTTCTCTACAGCATCTTTTTTATTAATCTTTATACTCTTTATCACGCCACTTCCGCTGGCTTTTATAATATTCTCCATCTTCATTGCTTCTAATACTATCAGGTTATCGCCCTTTTGAATCAATTGCCCCACTTCAACAAGAACGTCTAATACCAGCCCCGGCATCGGAGCTTTTACATGATCCATTTTGTCTGAATTTCCGCCAGACATGCCCATTTGATCGAGTAGGATATCTAACTCATTTTGCAGGTTGAGATCATAAATATTGTTATTTACCTTAATGGAAAATCTCTTTAATGTGTAATCTGCATGAATTACTTCAATAGAATAAGATTTATGATTCTGAAGAATGTGGAACTTATTGTCTAATAACTTTACCAAGTCGATATCAGTTTCTTTACCATCTATTTTTATTTGATGGTTATCCAGCTCAATCTCGTGCGATTTATCTTCCTTATAGAAAACTTTATATTTCATTACAGGTTATTGTAGCACGATATTAAGTAATTGAGCAGTATTGATTATCTTTACTTTTTCAAACCATGTTAATAAGTACTTATGCAAAAACTAAGCTTGCTTCTTTCTATACTTCTGACCATCAATGCATTGCATGCAAACTGTCCAAAGAAAAAAGGACACAAGAGGAATCCTAAGCAATTACAGGAGGTTGTTGTCACCCCACAGAACCTAATTACTGCATACCGAGCATCCAAAACGAAAGCGTTTGACCTGGTGCATACTAAGCTATCGGTAAGACCTGTTTTTAAAGAGAAGCAGTTATATGGTACAGCTGAGATAACCTTAAAGCCACATTTTTATAGTACTGATAAGCTAGAGCTGGATGCAAAATGGATGGCTATAAATACAGTAGAGCTTAAAACATCAGAAGGATACAAAAAACTTACTTTTTCTTACGATACACTCTCGTTGAAGATAGATCTTGATAGTATGTTTGAAAACAATCAACAAGTGGTAGTTCGTATTGATTATGTAGCAAAGCCATATACCCAGGATAGCGCGCAGGTGGAAGAGGGTAGAGG
>CANHGL010000068.1 GCA_947460245.1 Sphingobacteriales bacterium | reverse complement strand
CTCCATCAGCTTGGTGCGGCTCACATCGGTAGTAGCTGCTTTTTTAGAGGGTTGCAGTATCACCAGCTCTATACTGTTCCATGGCTGCGTTTTCTTGAAGTAGTAACTGATACCCTCTTCAATGAACGAATCATTTTCTTTACCTATAGACCAGATCTCTATGTGCATTCTTTCCTGTTTTGCAAAGTTTATATTTATTAAATAGTATACGTTCTAATGTTAAAATATTATTCTACCGCAACAGCTATAGGTTTCCAACTTTCCTCAGAATATGTCTTGCCTCCTAAATATATCATTTGGCATATGAAAGTGCTTCTAATTTGTGCCCCAAAACTATTTTGAGCATCAACGGGAGCTATTACAGTATATGTGTCATTTGATACACTTACATAAATCTTCTCAAAAGGGAAATCAGCAGTTGATGGTGCCTTTAAATAGTCTTTTACAAATCTTCTAGAAATAACCCAAGCCTCATTATCTGGAACCCTAGGTAATTGAGATTCATATTTTATTACTTCATTTCTATTGGATTTACTAGTTTGATCTTGGTTTTTACTTAAAGAATTTAAAAAGTATAGCAATACGAATACAGGCAAGATTACAGAAGCATATTTTAATATCCTCTTTGCTCTTTTGACCTTTATTGCAAATTCAAGGTCTGTTTGATATCTATGTCCAATTCTTTTCATTCTATAAAGATACTACCCCTATTATTTATTGCAATGTTTAAAGATGTAGAAGTATTAATGCTAACTACTATTTGCACGACTGCAGACAGTATGTATTTTATAGAACATGTTCATCAAACAATTACAGCCCAAGCTATTCTTGACTTTTCAATTCTAAGGAAAAATTTGTCTACAGTAACTTAATCGATTAACATAATACTTTGACTTGAAGATTATTTGCAAATCCCTACGAATGTATATTATGTTAGATAAATTTTGTGGTCTTTATCTTTTGTGCAATTGCTTAATGACTAATGTGTATGAAATTTGATAGACAGTTGTTTCGGGATTGTACCGGAAATGCCATAAAAGAAAAAGGGCTTCAGTTGCCTGAAACCCTTTTCTGTTCTGTGTGACCGCGTCAGGATTCAAACCTGAAACCTTCTCATCCGTAGTGAGATGCTCTATTCAGTTGAGCTACGCAGCCATTCCGTTTTTTCGGACTGCAAAGATACGAGTTGTCTGATATTTTGCAAATTCTTTTTAAAAAAAATCGAAAATTTTCTTTTGCAATATGGAACTCATACTCCCATATGAATACACCTTATCGCTCAGCAGGTACATCAGTGCTTTATATGATGATAGAACCCGATAACTCATTGGGTATCCTCACTGTAAATTTTGTACCTATACCATGTTTAGATTCCAGCTCCAGTTTGCCATTCAGTTTCTCAATATTCTGTCTCACAATATACAACCCCAGGCCGCTTCCTTCGGCCGAATTGGTGGCTCTGTAAAACATATCGAAGATCTTATCGAACTGACTTTCTTCAATGCCTATACCATTATCTTCTACCGTTATAATTCCTTCTTTCCCGGTGGCCACAAAACTGAATTTTATTTCACAATCTGTATCCTGTTTTCTGTACTTCACCGAATTAGTGATAAGGTTTTTCACAATTGAAGACAGGCTTATTTCATCTGATATAAATGGGGTGGTGCTATCTATTTCAGAATTGAATCTGATTGTTTTTATACCCTTCACATAACTCAGTCCTGAAATGATAGAGTTGTAGATCTTCTCCATTTTTATCATCACATTCTTTTTCTCTAATCTGCTCGATTTAGAATACTCCAGAATTGATTTGATCACATTGTCCAGATTGATGATAGCAGACTCCATCATTTGCAGATAGGCATGTATCTTATCTTCTTTCTCTATTTGTTCCTTCGATAGTTCTATCAGTCCTAGCACAGAGGTAAGTGGTGATCTCAGGTCATGAGAGGTGCTATACACAAACCGGTCCAATTCCTGATTTATTCTGTGTAGTTCGGCATTCTGTTTCAGTAGTTTTTCTTCAAAGATCTTACGTTCAGATATATTTCTGGCAAATGCCAGAATGCCTGTTGCGCCATTGTCAAGTGTTGATAAGGAACTATTGATCTCAAAAGGAATACTTTTTTTGTTTTTATCCATTAGCTGAACGCTTATGATCCTGGCATGTTCCTGTCCCATTTGTCGTTCCTGCAACCTTTGCATCACATTTTCCTTGCTTTCTGTTGCTATCAGGTCAAAGACGTTCTTATTAGAGACCTCTGTTGCTTCCAGTCCCAGAAAATCCAATCCTTTCGGATTTATATAGAACATATTCCCTTTCAGGTCATAATTGACAATAATATCATCAGAGTTCTCCAGCAAAGATTTGAATTTGGCCTCGCTTTTCTTGAGTATCTCTGTCAGCAACAATGCATTTAACGAAAGTGTGATCTTATCACTTATTCGCTTGAACAGATTTCTTTCATCCTCTGTCCATTGGTGTTCATTTTCACAATGGTGAAGCCCCAGTATCCATGGCTCTCCTGTTGATGGTTTTATGGATATGTATAGCGATGATCTTATATCGTAAGGAGCAAAGTAAGCTGCCTGTGCTGCATCAATAGTGCTGCATGTTACTGCAAATTCATCGGGATTGTTCAGCTGCTTGGTGAAATTATTCTTGAATTCTTTTGATAGTGCTATCTGGTTATTGATCTCCAGTGTACTGTTGAACGTAACGGCTGTTGCTTCTATGATCACATTTATCGAATCAGAGTGCTCGCTGTATGGGTATGCCAACCACACTCTTCCGGCTCCAAACATTTCCAACATAGCCTGCATCATTTGCGTTGCAGCATCTGTCAGGCTGGTCTTGCTTATATTATGCTGAAAGATGTTGCTGATCTTATTGATGTCCTCCAGCAATTGTACTTTTTTATTCAGCTCTGCACCCAGTTTATTCGATTTTGTGGTCAACTGCTGAAGTATCCCTATTATCTCGCCAATATCATCAGATTGTTTATTGATCAGTTTTGCATTTTCAGGTTGCAGTACTGCCAACAGCGATTTTAGTTGTTGTATGGATTCATGCAATACTTTATTGGTGGCCTTCTGCTCTGACAGTACTTCTTCGTATTCCTTTTCACTTATGTCAAATGCATGCTCCGACATTTCTTTGTCTATATCGCAGTCATTATAATAAGTACTTACATTTTTCAAAAAATGAAGGATCTTTTCATCTTTCAGATATTCTTCCGGCAAATGTTTATTTATCTGCCTTTGTAAGATGCTATGATATTCCATTTTTTATTAGGCTGATATTTATAATTCGATAAATGAGGTGATGGTCAGAGTCTGGTTATGTAATTCACAATTGTCTCCGGCCTTTATAGGCGATAGCTCTCCATTTGAATAAAAACCGGTTATTACTGTCTCCTTGCCAAGTGCAGAATGCGCCGCTTCTATCTCTTCAGCAACTCTTTGCTTCAAAACAAGTTTCCTGCCCACACAGCTTATCAGTATACTCAACTGTGGTTTAAGACCATTCATTAATTCCGTTGATCTTTCGGCTGCTTTATAGGCACCATTGATCAGTTTTTCGAAATTTGCCTTCATCAACCTCACTGTACTTCCTTCCGGTATATTTCCGGCAAAGGTCATAGTATTATTTTCCTCATCAATGCTTAGTATCGTCCTGACCAGTTTACCTCTTTTGTCTTCAATATTTACAGATAGTGGAAACATAAGTGCAGACAGTGGCAGTTCCTTTGCATAGGTACCCAGATACTCTTTATATAGCGACAATGCACTTTGTCCATCTATCTCATACAACACATTTTTTTCAGATCGGGTTACTACACGTTCCCTGCCAAATTCATCCCATCCGCCATAATGATCATGACTTACCAGCAGGTCTTTGCCATAAAACCCGGTTGCTATTACATTCCCTTCTTTGGGTATGTCGTTCAGGCTGGTAACAGTTCTGTTGAAGTTGGCATAGTCTCCGGCCAAACCTCCTGTTATCGGTACAAATCTGTTATTCTGATTATTTAATCCATCTGCAAGTTCACTGCCATTTATCAGTTGCCCATCACTTATCAGAAATATTCCGGCCAGACCTTCTTTGTTTAGTTCTTCAAATAGTTCTTTACCAAGATTAAAACTCGAATTATAGTTTCTTAGATTTTTCTGAACTGATTTAATTGTTGTTTTTTCAAAATATATTCCTGTCACTACAATACTATGCTCCAGTATCTGATCCCCTGCTATCTCTCCGGAGGTAGATGATGTAATAATATCCGCATTCGGATATAGATTTTTTATCTCTTCAAATCTGTTTTCGTTTTCAAGTAATGATACAGAGCCGAATACATATGCAAGTTGAAAATTATTTATATTATATTTATTTTTATCGCTACTGCAAGTCCATTTCCCGTCCTGATATATATGCTGAGCTATTATCACTGCTATAATTCTTTTGTCGTTTGTTAATTAGTTACAATTTTAATTGAATCGACATAGTTATTTGCCACTATTATTAGTAGTATAACGTTAATTTATTAATCCACTTTCTAATATTTCTCAAGTAATAATTGAGCTAAATAGCCTCTAAAAAGAAGTATTATTGTACAATAATTCACTCTTTTCTGATGGAAACGCAATTCAGTGCACAGACATTTGATAAAATAGATTTTAAAAAACAGACGTTCATTATAGCCGAATATGAAGACTGTAGTTTTATCAATTGCGATCTGTCAGGATTGAAACTTTCCGGGGCCAGATTTATAGAATGTTCCTTTTCCGGTTGTAATCTCAGTTTAGCCAAATT
>CANHGL010000067.1 GCA_947460245.1 Sphingobacteriales bacterium | reverse complement strand
CTCGATAATTATGTGATTGGTCAGGATGATGCTAAAAAGGTAATAGCTGTAGCGGTTTATAATCACTATAAGAGGCTAAACCAGACCATAACTGAAGATGAAGTTGAGATTGAGAAGTCTAATATATTGCTGGTCGGACAAACCGGTACCGGCAAAACGCTTATTGCGAAATCCATTGCAAAATTACTAAACGTTCCGTTTGCTATTGTAGATGCTACGGTATTTACCGAAGCAGGTTACGTGGGAGAGGATGTAGAAAGTATATTGTCCAGGTTGTTGCAAGTGTGCAACTATGATATTGCTTTGGCAGAAAAAGGTATCGTCTATATTGATGAAGTAGACAAGATTGCCCGTAAGAGCGATAATCCTTCCATCACCAGAGATGTTAGCGGGGAAGGGGTGCAGCAGGCCATGTTGAAATTATTGGAAGGCACAGAGGTTTTGGTGCCACCACATGGGGGCAGAAAACACCCGGAACAAAAATTATTAAAGGTAGACACCAAGAATATTTTATTTATCTGTGGAGGTTCTTTTGATGGTATAGATAAAGTGATCTCAAAACGATTAAAAACCTCCGTAGTAGGGTTTAAGAAAGGAAAAGATGGACAAGAGGAGGTAGATAAAGATAATCTGCTACAGTATATCACCCATCAGGATATCAGAAGTTTTGGGTTGATTCCGGAGCTTATCGGCCGTTTACCGGTGTTATCGCATCTGGAGCCATTGGACAAGCAAGCGCTGAAAGATATTCTTACCCAGCCTAAGAATGCGCTCTATAAACAATACAGGAAATTATTTCAGCTGGAAGGAATTAATTTCAGCATGGAAGAGGATGCTATAGAGCTGATTGTAAATAAAGCCTTGGAATATAAACTCGGTGCGCGTGGACTGAGGTCTATCTGCGAAGCGATTATGAACGATGCTATGTACGATATGCCTTCTGCTGCAGACACCAAAGATTTCATCCTGACAGCAGCCTATTCAGAGGAAAAACTGCAGAAATCAAAAATTTCTAAATTGAAAGTAGCTTAGTTGTAATATATGACTAGAATTTAAACTGTACTTCAATTATTTTTGTTAGAAGATAAATTATACAACATTACTTATTAATCAATAAAAAACTAATACAATGGCATTCGAATTACCAAATTTACCGTACGCACATGATGCATTAGAGCCTCATATCGATACCTTAACCATGCAAATACATCATGGTAAGCACCATAACGCTTATGTGACCAATTTAAATGCTGCATTGGCGGGTACAGAGCACGAAGGAAAATCTTTGGAAGAATTACTGGCAAGTATCTCCAAACTGCCTGTTGTAGTTCGCAATAATGGAGGAGGACACTGGAATCACGCTATGTTCTGGACATTATTGTCTCCAAATGGTGGAGGATTGCCAACAGGAGCTATAGGAGACGCTATCAATGCAGCTTTTGGCTCTTATGAGAAGTTTAAAGAAGAATTCACTAAAGCAGCGGTATCGCGCTTTGGCTCTGGTTGGGCATGGTTATGTGTTAAGCAAGATAAAAGCCTTTGTATATGTTCTTCTCCTAATCAGGATAATCCGTTGATGGATGTTTCGGAATGTCCGGGTACACCGGTATTAGGTTTAGATGTTTGGGAGCACGCATACTATTTGCACTATCAAAACAGACGTCCGGATTATATCTCAGCTTTTTACAATGTCATTAACTGGGATGAAGTGAACAGAAGATATGCGGTAGCTATGAAATAAGCGGTAGTGCTTTAATTAACTATTAAAGAGAGTACCAACCGGTACTCTTTTTTATTTAGCTATGTAGGTTTGTGTGACCCTCTGGCGCAGGTCTTCCGCAGGGCGACCTGTGTCTACTAAATCTGCCGGTCTCCGACCGGTATAACAAGCAAAAAAAATATAAAGAGTTTATCTATCAAGTTTTATGGAATTTATACGATGTATTTATCTCAATAGGTAAACACATAGAATGTCAGTTAGGTATAAAGTGGGTGAAAATGAAATTCCACATTTTGTTACGTTCACAGTAGTAGGTTGGGTAGATGTATTTTCAAGAGAAATTTATAAGGAGAGCATATTGGAAAGTCTGGATTATTGCATACAAGAAAAGGGTTTAAGAGTGCATGCATGGATTATCATGACCAATCATTTGCATCTGATTATAAGCAGTATTGACAAGCCAATTGCAGCCATAGTTAGAGATATAAAAAAGTATACCAGCCGTAAATTAATAGAGCTGATAAAAGAAAATCCTTCTGAAAGCAGAAAGGAATGGATGCTAAATATGTTTTCATATGTAGGTAAGGGCAATAAGAGAAATAAAGATTTTCAATTCTGGCAGCAGAATTATCATCCTGTAGAGTTGTGTGCCAATGAAAAATTAGACCAGCGACTAAAATATTTACATGAGAATCCCGTACGTTCAGGATTAGTATGCGAAGCATGGCATTACAAATACGGTAGTGCATTAGATTATTATACGAATGAAAGTGGTATGCTGAAAATTGAACTAATCTAATGTAGGATTAATTTGTGCATGAGTCCGGTCAGAGACCGGCAGGCTTAGTAGGCACGAGAGATCCTTTGGAACTCTCGCGCCAGAGAAATTTTCTAATCTTACTACTTGCTACTTATTACTTACTACTCTTGTTCTCAAAGTCCTGCATGGCTTTTACGAGTACTTCCACGCTTTCTATAGGGAGAGCATTGTAGCAAGATGCTCTGAATCCTCCAACTGTTCTGTATCCTTTCAGTCCATGTATATTATAGCTATTTACAAACTCGAGGAAAGCAGCTTCATGCTCCGGATCATTGGCTATAAAGTTGATATTCATCCTGCTTCGGTCTTCCACTGCAGCATGTCCACGAAACAATGGATTTCTATCAATCTCCTGATACAATAATGCAGCTTTAGCCTTATTTCGTTTTTTCATCTCTTCCACACCGCCTAATTTTTTTAGCCATCGCAAGGTTAATAGGCAAGTGTAAATAGTAAATACGGGGGGTGTATTGTAGAGAGAATTATTTTTTGCATAGATACTATAGTCCCACATTTTTGATTTGGGTCTTTTGCTTCTGCCGAGCCATTCTTTTTTTAGGATTACCATAGTAATGCCCGCACAGCCCAGGTTTTTCTGGGCTCCTGCGTAAATAAGATGATATTTGGAAACATCTACCGGTCTGCTGAAAATATCTGAACTCATATCGCAAACTACAGGAATAGGATACGATTGATCTTCAAAGAAAGCAGTACCATAGATGGTGTTATTGGAAGTTAGATGCAGGTATGCAGCATCTGAATCAATGATAAAATCTTTTGGTACATAATTAAAATTAGCGTCTTTTGAGGAAGCGATAATTTTTGTTTTTCCATAGAGTCGTGCTTCTTCTTCTGCACGGGTCGACCATAAATCTGTTTCCACAAAGTTGGCAGTCTCCTCTTCATTCAGAATATTATAGGGGATCATGGCAAACTGCATGTTTGCTCCGCCTTGCAGAAATAAAACCTGATATCCAGTGGGTATATTTAATAGTGCTTTAGTGAGTGTGATCGTTTCTTCGAGAATCGCTTCGAATTCCTTACTTCTGTGAGATATTTCTAATAGAGACAGGCCTATTCCATTGTAGTCTAAGCAAGCCTGTGCACTTTGTTCAAATACTTCCTGTGGTAAGATGGATGGACCCGCTCCGAAATTGTATTTTTTCATGTTGTTTTTTACTGGTTTTTTCGTCTTCTAACCAAATCTGGATAGTTAATAAAGTGTCAAAGATCAAATTTACCAAAACTCTTTTCAAATAAAACATTAAAGAATCATGACTGCATTTCCGGGTATTTTGCGCACAAGTTTAGCAGGAGCTTACAAATCGTATATTTTTCATTATTTCGTATAGTGTAATAGTAATTATGTGTAAAATCTTGAAAGTCAAGTAATTTTATAATAATTAGTGCATACTGTTAAAAATCATCCAAATGCAAATATTGTAGATTAATTCTCCTTCAAGCAGAAGCAACAAATAAATAAAGTGGATGGCAGGACCAATAAAATATAGACTATTCAGATAGGGATATAAAAAAGATTAATTTTTTTTTATTTAAGCTTGATAATTGAATTTGGATTGCTATCTTTGCAACCGCTTTTGAAAATAGCTGTTTAGCACACCTCAAAACAACGTTCTTTCTTATAACTTTTGAAAAGTGAAAAAATATTTAAAATTTATTTTCCACTTTGTGTTGAAAAACGAAAGAAAGTTATTATCTTTGCCGTCCCTTCCGGAAAAAGGAAGGTGGTAAATACAGTTCTTTGATTTATTGGGGAGCCTTAAAAGGTTCAAAAAAACGAATAATACATACTCAAAATTAATTTAAAACAAACTCGTACTAAAAGTACATTACAACGGAGAGTTTGATCCTGGCTCAGGATGAACGCTAGCGGCAGGCTTAATACATGCAAGTCAAGGGGGTAGCAATACAACCGGCGCACGGGTGAGTAACGCGTACACAACATACCATATACTGGAGTATAGCTTTGGGAAACTGAAGGTAATCCTCCATAACATTGCGAGAGGGCATCTAATTGCAATTAAAGTTTCGGCGGTATATGATTGGTGTGCGTTTGATTAGCTAGTTGGTAGGGTAACGGCCTACCAAGGCGACGATCAATAGCTGGCGTGAGAGCGCGACCAGCCACACTGGAACTGAGACACGGTCCAGACTCCTACGGGAGGCAGCAGTAGGGAATATTGGACAATGGGCGAAAGCCTGATCCAGCCATGCCGCGTGATAGATGAAGGCCCTCTGGGTTGTAAATATCTTTTATCTGGGAAGAAACACCCCGTTTCTACGGGGCT
>CANHGL010000066.1 GCA_947460245.1 Sphingobacteriales bacterium | reverse complement strand
CAGCTCTATTGGAATCCAAGGCTACCTTAGTATTCGGACAAATGAATGAACCTCCAGGTGCACGTGCACGTGTTGCTCTATCTGGTTTAACCATTGCAGAGCAATTCCGTGATGGAGATGGAGACAGTGGAGGTAAAGGACGTGATATCTTATTCTTCGTAGATAATATCTTCCGATTTACACAAGCGGGTTCTGAGGTTTCTGCTTTATTAGGCCGTATGCCATCAGCGGTAGGTTATCAACCAACCTTATCTACTGAAATGGGATTGATGCAAGAGCGTATTACCTCTACTAAATCAGGTTCTATTACTTCCGTACAGGCTGTTTACGTTCCTGCGGATGACTTAACTGACCCTGCTCCGGCAACAACCTTTGCACACTTAGATGCAACAACGGTATTAAGTCGTAAGATTGCAGAACTCGGTATCTACCCTGCGGTGGATCCATTAGATTCTACCTCCCGTATATTAGATCCACAAGTAATAGGAGAAAGACACTATAACGTTGCACAACGCGTTAAGCAAATTTTACAACGCTATAAAGAACTTCAGGACATCATCGCTATATTAGGTATGGATGAATTAAGCGAAGAAGATAAATTAGTAGTGCACCGCGCACGTCGTGTTCAACGCTTCTTATCACAGCCGTTCCACGTTGCTGAGCAATTTACAGGCTTGAAGGGTGTATTCGTTTCTATTGAAGAAACTTTAAGAGGTTTTGAAATGATTATGAACGGAGCCGTGGATGAATATCCGGAAGCTGCATTCAACTTGGTAGGAACCATTGATGATGCTATTGAAAAAGGTAAAAAAATACTCGCAGAAGCAAAATAAGTATAGATGCAATTAAATATCCTTACACCAGAGTCCAAAATATTTTCAGGCGAAGTACAATCTGTTCAACTTCCCGGGGTTGATGGAAGGTTTGAAGTACTCGACAACCATGCCCCTATGATTGCTTCTATAAAAGAAGGCATCGTAAGTGTGAAATCTGCTGAAGGCAAACAGGAGTTTAACTTAAAGAGCGGTATTGTAGAAGTATTGAAAAATAATGTCTCTGTACTTACAGAAGGAGTTGTAAAATAGTTTCAACTACCAGATAATAAAAAAAAGAGGAATACTAGTTCCTCTTTTTTTATGCCCTATTACAAGCCAATTATTTGTCTGTTACCTTGAGCTCTTTTTAGCCCGCTGTATTTCTTTCTCTGAATCGCGCTCTTTGATACTCTCCCGCTTGTCGTAAGACTTCTTACCCTTACATAATTCTATTTCTACTTTCGCTATTCCCCGCTCATTAAAAAAAATACGATATGGGATAATGGTCAGTCCTTTTTCTTTAATCTTACCTTCTAGCTTACGCATTTCCTTTTTGGTGAGTAATAATTTCCTCAGCCTAAGCGGTTCGTGGTTAGCATAATTTCCAAACTTGTATTCGGCGATATGCAGGTTCTTCATCCATAACTCTCCACCCTTAAAATAGCAAAAGCTGTCTGACATATTTACCTTTCCTTCCTTTACAGATTTGATCTCTGTACCGGTGAGCACTAGTCCGGCTTTAAAGGACTCTAAAAATTCAAAATTATACCGCGCCTTACGATTTACTATTTCCGGCAGTTCATACTTCTTACTCACAGCACAAATGTATATAATTTAAGATTTAAGATTTAGGATTTAAAACTTATTTTCATTTGTCATTACTTATTGTAAATCGAAATCAAGCCTATGGTACTTAATTATATATGGATACTATTCTTTATCCTGTCGTTTATCATTGTATTGGTGAAACTAATCGTCTTTGGCGATACCAGCGTAATCACTACCACCATCAATGCCATCACCGATTCTTCTAAAACCGGTTTTGAGATTTCACTCGGCCTTACCGGCGTGATGTGCTTTTGGCTGGGCATCATGAAAGTAGGAGAAAAAGGTGGTGCTATTCGCATCTTCTCCAAACTCATTCAGCCATTTTTTAGCAGGCTGTTTCCCGAAATTCCCAAAGACCATCCGGCTATGGGCAGCATACTGATGAACTATTCTGCCAATATGCTGGGACTGGACAATGCTGCAACACCCTTAGGCTTAAAAGCCATGAAGGAGTTACAGGATATTAACCCTGATAAAGAGAAGGCATCCAATGCAATGATTATGTTCCTGACCCTAAACACAGCAGGCTTTACCATCATTCCTGTTAGCATCATTGCCTTCAGAGCAACAGCCCATGCTACGAATCCTACGGATATCTTTCTGCCATTGCTGATTGCTACCTATGGCGGCATGATTTCCGGATTGATAGCTTGTACATTAGTTCAGAAAATAAGATGGGATTTTGTACTGACAGCTTGGGTGACAGGGATAGTTTTGTCTATCAGTGGCCTTACTTATTTATTTAGTCAGATGCCCAAAGAAACGATGGAAATAGCCAGCAATCTGATTGGCGGAATGATTATATTTTCAGTTATCATTAGTTTTGTTATGCTGGCATTTTTTAAGAAGGTAAATGTATATGAAACCTTCATCGATGGCGCAAAGGAAGGATTTGAAATCACCATAAAAATTATTCCATACCTCGTAGCGATGCTGGTAGGTATTGGTATTTTCAGAGCTAGCGGAGGCATGGAAATCATCACCCATGGTATTGCATCCTTGTTTACAGCTTTTGGGTGGGACACACAATTCGTAGATGCTTTACCCGTTGCCATCATGAAACCTTTTAGCGGCAGCGGCTCCCGCGGATTGATGGTAGATCTGATAAAGCCTGTAACAGAAGGAGGCCTGGGTGCAGACAGTTTTGCCGGAAGATTAGCCGGCATCTTTAATGGCAGTCATGATACTACCTTTTACGTACTGGCGGTATACTTTGGCTCTGTAGCCATCAAGAAAACACGCTACGTAGTAGCCACCAGCTTATTTGCAGAACTAGTAAGTATAATTCTCGGTATTGTGGTGTGCTATGTATTTTTTGGGTGATGACGTAGGCCTCAGTGGGTGGATAACCATCTAAAAAGATATAAAGAAGGATTAAACCTTTCACAACTATGAAAGTCAAATCACAAAGTGATGTCTATATGAGAATAATAGTACTTCTTACATTAATTGGCTTAACTCATCTCCTGCAATCAAGCAATGGACAAAATCTTTATTTTCCTCCGGTAAGCAGCTCATCAACCTGGGATACTATTTCTCCGTCTTCACTGGGTTGGTGCACAAATAAAATAGATACCTTATACGATTACTTGCAACAACAAGATACAAAAGGCTTCATTGTATTAAAGGATGGAAAAATAGTGCTAGAAAAATACTTTGGCACATTTACAAAAGATAGCCTGTGGTATTGGGCATCTGCAGGCAAGACAATCACTGCTTTTTTAGTTGGAAAAGCACAGGAAGAAAATTATCTATCCATCACAGATACTTCTTCAAAATTTCTTGGGCTAGGCTGGACAAATTGCACAAGGTCTCAAGAGGATAAAATCAAAATCAGCCATCAACTAACAATGACTTCAGGTTTAGATGATGGGGTTCCCGATAACCACTGCACTATAGATACTTGTTTAAATTACTTAGCTGATGCGGGTACACGTTGGGCATATCACAATGCGCCCTATACACTTTTGGAAAAGGTCTTAACAACAGCAACAGGCACCCCTATCAATACTTATACTCAAACAAAACTTAAATCGAAGACAGGAATGACCGGATCCTGGGCTTTTGTTGATTACGATAATGTGTTTATTAGCAAAGTAAGAAGCATGGCACGCTTCGGTTTATTAATTCAAAACAACTGTATATGGGATACTGACACTTTACTCTATGACACAGCATATATTCGGCTAATGACGAATACCTCACAGGCGCTAAACTTATCTTATGGTTATTTATGGTGGCTTAATGGCAAAACAACTTATATGTTGCCAACAACACAAATCATTTTCCCCGGCTCTTATGCACCAGCTGCTCCAAATGATATGATTGCAGGTCTTGGAAAAAACGGACAAATAGTAAGTGTCTCCAAAAGTTTAGGGTTAGTCGTAATCAGAATGGGCAATCAGGCAAGCAGTGGCGAAGTGCCTACGCAATTATGTAATAGAATATGGGAAAAACTTAATGCTGTAATGTGCAGTGTGCCATCAGCCACACCAACTATTTTGAATAAAGAAATAATTTCAATCTTTCCTAATCCTGCAAATACAGAATTAAATATTGACCTGCCTTTAGGAGGCAATTTTGAAATTGAAATTATAAATTCCGTTGGTCAAATAATCCTGAAAGTACAGAATAAAATCAAAATTGATATTTCAGAGCTGAATAAAGGATTATACTTTATTTCGGTTAAACAGGGAGATCGAGACTATACTCAAAAACTAATTAAGCAATAATACAAAGACATTAAAAGTACTTGACAGATATTATCACTTGCAACCTATTATATCGGCTAGTGATAACACCCTCCGAAAACTAAGAATTTAAGTATTTAGATTTTACCCCAGCAACTTCTTTGCATTTTCTAATGCTTCTTTGGGTGGTGGGGTGCCGCTCAGCATCACGGCAATCTCTTGCAACTGCTCGTTTTTAGTGAGGGCTTTAATCTCGGTATAGGTTTTTTCTTTCTCATTGTTCTTAAACACAAAGAAATGTTTATTCGCTTTGGCAGCTACCTGTGGCAGATGCGTAATAGAAATTACTTGATGGTGTTTGCCTAGTTCGCTTAAAATAACGCCCACCTTTTTTGCTATCTCTCCGGAAATACCGGTATCTATCTCGTCAAATATTAAGGTAGGCAACGTAATGGTCTCTGCCACTATGCTCTTAATAGCCAGCATCAATCTAGACTTCTCTCCTCCGCTGCCCACTTCATCCAGTGGCTGTGGAGATGACCCTTTGTTGGCAGAAAATAATAAGCGGATTTCATCTGCTCCGAATTGGTTCAGTTTTTCTGCATCCAACATCATCTGATCT
>CANHGL010000065.1 GCA_947460245.1 Sphingobacteriales bacterium | reverse complement strand
TCATCTACCATTCTTGGTAAAAACACAATATCATCATACAGTAATTCTTCTGCAATCTCTGGCGTAATATGTTCAATCCCCTGATCCGGCGCATGCACGATAACCTTATCCAGGTTTTGTATTTCTGAGTTAATAGTCATAAAAATTATTCTTTATTTACGGTGTCATCTTACTGAAACTTCAGATATAAGACCGATTGCAAGTTACAAAAAAGTAATCTGTAAATAAAATCAAGTATGCTAATGCATCCTTACTACTCTTATTTCAGCTTACATACCATACGCACCGGCTGGTGATCTGAGTATTCAAAGCCATTCGCTAAACCCTTTACTTCCAACAATTCGATATTAGGGGATAGTAAGTAAAAATCAATAACCGTTGTATAGGTTTCACCCGCCACATAAGGTTTATCTACCTTTCTATTTGTTGGCGTAGTACCATCAAATGCAAATTTCCAATCTGCATCCGCAAAATCTGCCGGTACCGGCATCTCTTCATAATTACTATTTTTATCCAATGGCGCATATCCCGGAGGAATTTGATTCCAGTCGCCGCCTACAATCACATAATTTCCTTTAGCATATTCTTCAACTATGAATTTCTTAAAGTATTTCATCTCCTGCTTTTTCAATGCACCTCCATCATAAGCGGAATTATGGGTATTTATTAGTATCAACTGTTTCCCATTTTTCAGATTAAAACGCATTTTCATAAAACATCTGTCTAAAAAGAATAAGCCTTTTGGCCAGGAAAAATTAGAAGGGAAAGCATACTTTACAGGTGGCTCCGCATCTTGATATTTATAAAAAGAGGCTATACCGCCAAGCACTTTTCCCATAGGTTCCAAAAATGGCATTGGCACAAACCGCACATCATAATTCTTTCCGAATGCTGTTTTATAAGTTCCAAGTTCGGCAAACGCTTTCTGCAACTGATCTACTTGATAACTCCTTCTGGAAGCTCTGTCTATCTCCTGAATATTTATAAAGTCGGCATCTGCTTTCCAAGCCTTAAGCGTTTCTAAAAAACCATTGAGATTTTTATCTGATAGTGCTTTTGTTGGACGCACCATCTTGCCACCATCATAGAAAAAATCAGATTCTTTACCCAAACCGCAATAGCCTATATTCCAATCATAGAATACCAATGTATCCTTGTCAACTGTAGAAAGTTGTTGCGCAGGAATTATTACTTCAGCCAGCTCTTCCGGATTCGGTTTATAATCTGAATATTGTGCATAGAGAATAGCTCCTAATACATATAGTCCAAAAAGGACAAGCAAAGTCAGAATGATTTTCACTAAAAAGATCATTTTTTTTTTCATCGTTTAGAGTATTTAAATCCATCCTCAGAAAATAGTGTTCCGGGAAGCACACTGCTAAAATCGTGTTTTAAATATTATCGTATTTAATTTGAGATTAAAAGACAGATCCTTAAATTTAGCTTTATTTCGTAACAAAAATCATCAATAGCATGAAAAACACGCTCTTAAAATGGAAATCAAACGACGGTTTAGAGATTTTTGGCCAACAGTGGACATCTGACGATATTCCTGCGAAAGGCGTAATCTGTCTGGTACACGGGTTTGGCGAACACAGCTCCCGTTATGACCATGTAGCAAAATTCTTTACCGATAATAAGTATGCTGTTATCGCCTATGACCATCGTGGTCATGGAAGATCACAGGGGAAAAAAGGGCATTTTCCCAATTATGAGGAATTCATGAACGACGTAGATAATCTTTTGAAACAGGCAGATAAACAGTTTCCGGGACTCCCAAAGATTCTTTATGCGCACAGTATGGGTGGAAATGTGGTAGCTAATTTTGCCATCCACAGAAAACCAGCTGTTGTCGGAGTTATATTATCTTCTCCCTTCTTCAGACCGGCATTTAACCCACCGGCACTAAAAATTGCAGTGGGAAAGCTCATGCGCAACTGGATACCCAGCTTCTCTTTACCCTCCGGAATCGATGCTACAGGAATTTCAAGAGACAAAGAAGTAGTGGCGAAATACCAGAAAGATCCTATGGTTTTTGACCTGATTTCCTCTAAAATGGGCATAGAACTCATTGAATATGGCCAAGCCGCAATCGATCATGCTGATCAGTTAACACTACCTACCCTCCTCTTTCATGGAACAGAAGACAAGCTCACCTCCTTCGATGCAAGTAAGGAGTTCATGAAGAAAGCAGGAAAAAATGTTCAATTTATTGAGTACAAGGGGCTTTACCACGAATGCCATAATGAACCGGAAAAGCAGGAAGTTTTACAAAACGCACTCAACTGGTGTAATAATTTAATCACATAGTGCGACTTATTCACATTTTAATACTATCTTTGCACCACTATAGTTCTTTTTAATGTTTCTTTTCTAATGTTGTTAAATGTTCATTTGATTTGATTTTAAAAAGTATATAGTATATTTTTAATTTTTATAAATAAGTAAAATGAACATTTTTGTAGCAAACATTGAAAGACGCGTTACTGATGAACAACTTCAAGAGTTGTTTCAGCAACACGGAGAGATTGCATCTCTAAAATTAATCAGAGACAGAGACACTGGCGTTAGCAAAGGCTACGCATTCGTTGAAATGCCAAATGATGACGAAGCTCAAAAGGCTATCGATGCATTAAACGAATTCGAATTAGAAGGAAGAAACCTTGCAGTTAATGAAGCACGTCCAAAGACAGAGTATAAGAAATCTGGCGGCGGTGGCTACAAAGGCGGTGGCGGTGGCTACAAGAGTGGCGGCGGAAGCGGCGGTGGCTACAATAAAGGTGGTTACGGCGGCGGAAGCAGTGACGGTGGTTTTAAGAAAAGATATTAATCTATTCCTCTTAAGATACAAAGCCCCGATTTATCGGGGCTTTTTTTATTTATAGTAATTGAAGTCTAAAGCACAACACTATACTGTTCAGCAATTCTGTCTAACTCCGCTTCCGCATTCCCCCACCAGCTCAAGGACCATAAATGATAAGTATGAATACCATACTGTGCAACTAAATGCTGCTGATATAATTTAAGCCTGTATATTATTGATGCATCATAGCGTTGCTGAGGATCTTCGAAACTGATATATAGCAAGGGACGGTTTTCCTTTAAAAGAACGATATCCAAATCCAGACCACCTAAAATGTAATTACTGACGACGCTATCAGCAAATCTTTCCTTAAGAGATTCTAATACCAACGCTTTGAAAGTATTTACCTTAGGCTTATTAACCAAAGGTAATTTACTATTCTTAGCTAGTTGCTCTTTTACAAAATTCAACTGAACTTCATTGCCCTCAGAACAAGCCTTAACGTAATTCAGGTAAGCATAAAATATTCCTTTCCCAATATTTCCCTTCGCAGACAGCTCACCTTCAAAGTTCATAAATACGGACTCCGGAATAGACGTAAACAGATGCAATACCTTTTTTGCACGGGTAACAATAACGTTAAGTAACTGATAGCCCTTTTCCTGCGTAAGCGGACCAAATTGCTGCCTGAACTTACCAGTTTCATCTTTTCCAAAAGTAGTAGACAGCAACATTATATCACGCTCATCGCCTTGAATATTCTCGAGGTTTTTTACGAAAAGTCCCTTACTGAGTAATCCCTGCAGCTGCTCGGCTTTTACTGTATCTGAATAGGCTGCTTCATACAATAAATCATAAATTAAATCGCGCTGATGAATATTGAAAGTTGCTATTCCTACAGAAGGATATAATCCATCTATTGGCTGTATAGAATATATATAACGGACTACAGCAGTAGCTTCTTCCATATTCCTGCCATCCATATAGATACCATCAACATGCTGATAATGCAAAGCCGCATATTGCTTTTTTGCAGGCAATGGAATAAGTCTTGATTGATAAAAGGCATGATTAGAAAACTGAATCAAATCAGGATGCTGAGAACGATAGTGATAATCCAGGTATGAACTTTTAAAACTGGCATCCTCTGCATATTCTAACAAAGACTTACTTTCTGCCAGGAAATCATCTGTATTGATTTCCTCATCTTCCTTCGACCAGAATATGACTTCATTGCCGAAAAAATTACTCGGAGGCATCTGGTGTTTATCTCCGGAAACTACAATTCTCTTTGCCCGTATTAAAGAAGAGTAGGTGTCTTCCATGCGCAGCTGACTTGCTTCATCCAGTATAATCAGATCATACAACTCTTGTTGCAAAGGAAGTATCGAAGCTGCCACTACGGGATTCACCATTAATACCGGAAATACTGCGGAGAAAAATTCAAAATCCTGATGAAGGATATGACGTAATGAATTCTTAGCAGAGAATTGTTTATTCTTTCGTTGATTATATAAATATTTGAGCGTTGTGAGATCCTTACCTTCTATTACCTTCCGGATATTTTCCTGAACATCCACTTGAATTTTAGAAGCAACGCGCTCCTTCAATTGATAGTCTACTGATACCAATTCGTCGAATAAATACTGAATATTATCCTTCAGGTTATGTTCTATTGCCGTCTTAATAATAATCTGATTCAGGTAATATGCAGAAAAAACCTCTTTCCATACTGTAGTTGCTAATGGCATCAAAGCTTTTATGAGCGCCTTTGTTTTTTCATCTTGTTGCAGATAATATTTTTTAAAATCTGCATAGTCCGGAAAAGCATTTTCCTGCTCCAGAAATTGTGCCGTTTGTGCCTTAAGACTTTTTAAAGCTGGCAACAAGTACTCCATATTCTTTGGAAGCACCGGTAAGGCATCAACAGAAAAATATGCTCGCTCCAACACCTCTTTATTTAATACGGTAGTGGCAGCAAGATCCTGTTGTTGTTGTTTACGGATACCTTTATATTTAAAAGGTAGCAGAGATAGCAGACTATACCAATGATAGTATGACCCCTGCAATAAATTATATGCTTTCCCATCTCGCTTTGTAAAAGCACCAATAGATTCCAGCAATGCGTCACTACCTTCATATACACGACTTATAACTGAGAACAAATCTTTAGCAGGAATAGACTGCTCAAATACATTAGTATGTAGCGCATCAAAGACAAAAGCATTTTGACTTACTTTTGCAAAT
>CANHGL010000064.1 GCA_947460245.1 Sphingobacteriales bacterium | reverse complement strand
TCTATTAAAGGAAAAACCTTTATTTCTACAATTTAATACCATTTCTTTTTGGCATTCAAGCAATTTTGCTGACCTTTTTAAAGCTCTAGACTCTAAAGGTATTTTTTCAGTTTTATACGGCATGATGAGTGTGAATTATATTTATTTACCTTGCGAATATTGAGATGCATTCTTCGCATAGGTGCGAATCGAAGTAGTTGTCATACTTTAGCTCGGTGGTCTGACTGCAAGACATACACTCTCCTATCGTAGTGTCATCTATCTCCCAAGAGGGCTTATATTCCTTTGCTCTGTAGTCCCAGTCCCAGTCTGTAGTCCATCTGTCTGTATTTGCTTTGTCTGTAGCCCATTTGCTTTTGTATTCATACTTGCTGTACACATATTTGTACTCATGTGCATAGACATCTGAGCCATATAGGTATATCAAGTCCATAACAAGGTCAAGGCAGTTCATTACGTCTTCTATCACGACATACTCATTGTAGCTATGTGGGTTGTAGTATCCGCAACTAATATTAGCACAAGATACTCGTAAGCCATTTTGCTTGAGGGTCATAACATCGGTCATCATACCGCTAGCAAAGGAGTAGCCGAAGCGTTCTATATTTTTCTTAATAGTCTTTTGGAATATAGAGGAACTCAGTTCTACGCCTGACGCATTGGTAATGAATTCTTTGTTGCCTTTCCTATCGCATTGCAGTACGAATGTGCAGTTGTCAAAGAAGGGCATATCTGCATTGCCACTACCTAAGCATCCTACCTCTTCATCTCTAAAGAATGCGACTTTGATATTGTCGAATAGGTGCAGGCATTCTAGTGCAATAAAGACACCTACTTTATCATCGCCACCGATGCCTGTTTGGGTCATCTTTACTTTGTTGAAGCCAGTTAGTTTGCCATCAATATCTAGTATTGATAGGTCTTCTACAATATCGTGTACGGTATCCATATGGGCTACTACACATGGTTTTGCGACTGCATCTCCTTTCTCTACATATATATTGCCATCGTTAACGTAAAAGTCGTACTCAGCAACTTGCCTGATGATGTATGCAAACATACGCCATTGTTCATAAGATGAGGACTGCACTCTAAGTACATCCTTTAATTTGTCTATTCTATTTATCATAATTTCTTTACTATATCTTCGTGATAATAATCGCCATCAACTTCGTATGCGTCTTCTATGTGGATGAATGTGCCGTGATGCTCAGAATACACGCAGTCTTCTAAGAGATAGCTTTCGTTATCGTATTCAGAGTACACTACGTCATCTGCAAGATAGTATTTGCCATCAAGGCACGTTATTCCATCATCTTCCCTCCACCACCAGTAATCACCTACTTGTACTGCATTGTCAACATGGGTGTTTTGTCCTCTATACGTACCTCTCTCTATGCACACTGCATCATCATCTTCTATATATCCTT
Source organism: Sphingobacteriales bacterium (assembly GCA_947460245.1). Lineage (GTDB taxonomy): Bacteria > Bacteroidota > Bacteroidia > Chitinophagales > JADIYW01 > JADJSS01. The sequence continues at coordinate 3,713 of CANHGL010000064.1, read as the reverse complement.
CATCTATCTCATCGTACACTCCCTCAGGCTCACCCCCTTCTCTATCTCCATTGGTTTGGTTGTAGGTATATGTGGCATCGTCATCGTCATTAGTTAGGTAGCCATCGTCTCCGTATTGGAAGGTGTCAATGTATGGGTAGTGGCTGAAGTCTGTATCGGTTTCTACTTTTAAATGAAGGCAAAACTCTTCACCATCGGGCGATATGAAATGTCTTTTGTAGTCATACGTCTTGTAGTATTTTTTACGCCACCACTTGTTTGATTCTACATAGGCAACGAAGGCATCATACAAATGGTCTTCAGCTACATAGAAGCGGTCGGCTAGTATTATAGTAGCCCCTTCGTGTTGAATCGTCCACAATAGGCATCTACCTGCGAGCCTACCTATTTCATTCTTGAGTATAAGAATTTGCAGTGAAGAGCAATTTTTGTATATATCTAGGTATCGCCTATCGTCATTCATACACGAGCCATTTAGAGATGCACCTCCATTCATTCTGTCCATACAATAGACATCGGGTATATCTTCGGCAGGTCTGATTTCAAACATAAAGTCATTTGTACTGAACTGACTTTTGTATTTGTTATTGAAGATTTCAAAGTCGGAATCTTTGATACACTTGAGGGCGTTAGGGGTAAACAAACGCCTCATAACACGAGCAGGCTTACCCTCTTGCCTACCTTCACGTTTCCATGTGCTGTCTTCGTTGTACTCTTGCACTCTATCGGCAGGCATATACGATATAAGCCCATTGTTACGATAGGTGATGTAGTTGACTTCATCCATTTTGAGTACGGCTTTGTACAGGTAGTGGAAGCCATCACTTCTGGCACGTCTACACGAGATGATTAGCCTAGCAATTTTGCTTTCGTATGAAATCTTATGCAAGAAGTCAATGAAAGATTCTGAAAAAAAGATTTGATTTTCCATGTTGTTGTTTGTTTTATTGTTTTATAATTATTGAAAACTCACTTCCATAGGCTATTTGGTATTCATTAGCCAAAAAAATAGCTTCCTTTTTAGTGGAAGCCGTGTCAATTGTTTCTCTGCCATAGCGAGAGATTGCGATAATTTTATACATTTTTTTATTTATTTTCTGATAATCTAGCTATGTTTCCTAAAGTGATTGCAAGAACTAACAACATTGTTTGTATTATCCATCCAAACAGGCTGTATTGTTCAAAGTTAAAAGCCGAACCTAAAGTCATTGCTCCCTCTAATCCAAAAAGGATTAAGATACTACCTATTGTATAGGCGATTGTTTGCAGTTTTTCCATTTTTATTTAAAGTAATTCTTTTGGTATGTCAATTTGCTTTATGTGCTTTATAGCTATAAATTTTATTTCGCCATAACTGGTGCAGTGATACGAATCAATATAAACTAATATATGACTTTTATCTTCTAGGTATATAGTCCCGTGAATATTAAATTCATAATAGTCTATTCGATGGCCGTCTGTAAATTCAATATTTAATTTGTCAAGTTCAATTTCTTTTTCTGCCTCACTGCTGCTGCATTTTATTTTTGCAACCCCACTTTCAAATAAGTTTGAATCGTTTTCAATTTCAAACGATAATTTCATAGCTTTGATAGTACTACCAGTACTTTTAACCGCTTCAGTTAGCAGTTTTTTAACATTTTTTTCTCCCATGTTGTTGTTTTTGTTTTATTATTTATTTTTACCGTTGTTATTACGTTCTACATAGTCAAGGGTCAGCACAAACAAAACGGCTTGCACTGACCAAAATAAGATTAGTCCCATACTATTTGATTTTAATAGTTGAGATTTCTACTTCACCCACTAATAAATGGGCATCCATGTCTGTTGTTCCCATATGTTTTTTTTTAAATTGTTTTGGTATTTATAATAATGCATTGCTTTCCAAGAATATAACGAGCCTCCACATTTGCTTTCATTTCTGAAGATGCTTCTACGATTGCGGAGCAATGTCTTTTAGTGAATTTCCCATCCCCTTTTCTTCTTTTAAGGATGAAACCTTCTACACGATAGAGTTTTGTTGTTTTTTCTTCTATTCCAAACATAATTTTGAATATAAAAAAAGCCATGCACGTTTGTATTTCATGCATGGCAGTGACGTTTAGCTTTTTATTTCGCTGAATCGCTATTGATTTTCGCAGGTACGCTAAAGCAAATGATACCTTTTTTTTTGAAAAGGGGCAAGGACTCGAACCTTGCACACCACTTCCCTTTTTTTTTTCCATCCTTTCGTATTACAATCTGCACACTTGCGGATACACATAAGCAGATATTAACCGTCTTTTCTTCATCTAGCATAGTGGTTAACTTGAGCTAGCTATATATAAAAAAGTCCACAAACGATAAAGGGACTGAATAGGTAAAATTATTTTGATGAATGCTTTGCTTTTTGGGTATTGTATTCGATTTAGCAGGACTACCCTCTTCGGGCAGCATTTCGTATTATATGGCTTATTCAGGTTGTAGCGTAACCTATGGCAGTTCCCCAGCCTAATACAACTAAATCTACACGAGCCACTTTCGGTTTGCTCGTTTCCCACACCTTTTTATAAATGGGAGTATTTACCTAGTATAAACTTAATCTTCATCCATGTACTAATAATGGGAATAGAGGTTTACACAATGGTATCCGAATTGAATATTTGCGCTTTTATAACTTCACAGCTATGCGGATATAGAGGGATGCAGGGACTAAGCCTAAAATAGGGTTTTCGCCTATGTAGGGAGGGTATGCGAGCCTCGTATTACAACGGACTTGTTTTTATTACTATGTTTTAATATTTACACCAAAGCAACGGGACATTCACCCGTAAACGGAAACCGCCTATAAAAAATAGGTATTTTTTGAGCTTGTTATAAAACAATAGAGGAAACGGTAAAAGTATTTTTAACTATAAATAGCACAAAAAAAAGAAACTAATTTTTGACTATAAATAGTATATGCAAGAAAAAATACCTTAAATTTCAAAGAACAGAATCAAAACAAAGGGAATCCCTTTTTAGTGTATTGATTCAATAAAATATAACAGCCTGAGAAGCTCAGTTAATACGATAAAAGCAAACTATATTTTTTGAAATAGGGCAAAAATTCAATTTTTACATACCTTTGTTTTCAAGGTATTAAGCCCTATTTTTAATTTAATTTTAATCTATTTATTTTTTCGTTACTTTGTGTAGATATTGCAATAAATAGAAAGAGTTAAACCCGTTTTTTGTCTTTTTTACATTGGTTTCTATTAATTTATATGAAATACTATCCTTTTTGGCTTTGCTTAAAATACCTTTATATTGAATAGGTAAATTAGCTAATTTTAACAGGTCGTCTATGCAATAGCCTAATTTTAACCTTTCTTTTTTTAGTTCTTTGTTTACATTCAAGACATTAGAGGCGTATAGACTAATTTCTTTTACCTCTACCTTTGCTGGCTTTTGCTTGTAGTCATTTGCTTTTTTTACAGGTACATTCGGAACGATTTGTTTTTTTGCATCTTGGCTACCTTGTAACTGAGACGCTGGTTTTTTTGTTGTATTCATATATTTATTTTGTTGTATCTACTATATAGCACAAAGCGTGCCAAAGTATAAAAATATTTATAAGTAACTGAAATACAGCTAATTAAAAGTATAAAAGCATAAAATAACATAGCATACCAAAGAACACATAATCTAAAAAAGTGTACGCTAATATATAAAAGCCTGATAATCAGTGTATA
>CANHGL010000063.1 GCA_947460245.1 Sphingobacteriales bacterium | reverse complement strand
GCATTCATATCTATCATCTGCTGCTTCATTTGCGCAGCTACACATAGCACCTGCACCCCCATTTCGGCATACTCTTTTTTTAGTTTATTCAGCAAGGCTATTTCATTCATGCAGGGCAGGCAGCCTATATACATAAAGCTCACCACTGTCACATGCCCCCTGTAGTAAGCCTCATCTACCGCTTTGCCCGCCACAGTAGCAGTCTTCAGCAAAGGCATTGGTTTACTCAGCAACGTATCCGGTTCAAAAGAACAGAGCGGCAACACTAATGCCACCAATATGGTTACTACTATCCTGCGCATAATTATCAGATTTGTGTGTGTGAAGAAAGACCTGCTATATAAACGTATTTATCATATGTTTATTATCTATGCCCGTCAAACAGCACTACCTCACTGCTATTCATTTGCTGCCATACACAACCCGGAATCAGTTACGCCAGCCGGCCAATACCGTATTTATACGCCAACAAAAAAACGGGAAAAATACGGTATGCCACACCAATACTATCTACTAGGTTTGTATTCATGAACTTTTCTATCATGCACCGCGGCAAAACATGGCTGGCAGCAATATGCTGCACACTATTGCTTACTACCGGCAGGCTCACTATAGATGATGTGCGCTTTCTGATGCAGGGAAAAAAAGAACTCATGCTGATGAAAGCCCTACAACAGGCCGGCCTTGCCCAGATCCGGCTCGATACCTTAAGAAATAGCCTCATAGACATGGTCATAGGCACCATGAGCAAGGCGCTTTAGCAGCCCCCATAACCACACCACGAAGCAACAAGAAAGAAAAATTCCCGTAAATAGGTGCATTTTTCTTTTTTGTTTTCAAAAGAACCACTACATTTGCACTCCAATTTTGATGTTAACGCATCATTGGTCCTATAGCTCAGTTGGTTAGAGCACCTGACTCATAATCAGGGGGTCCCAGGATCATGCCCTGGTGGGACCACACAAAAAAAATCCTCTAAGAAGCAATACAGTAAAGCTTTTTAGGGGATTTTTCCATTTTTGACAGGGTTCATCCCATCCGCCTATTTTGCTCGTTTTGAAGCTATTTGTTTTACAAATGTTTTACAAGATCTACAGATGCCTTGCACAAAACAAATTGCATGGCAATTACTTACAAATTGTACCTTGATGAAAGAACGCCAACGGGTGACAAGTACCCTTTAAAACTAAGAGTCACCTACAACCGAAAGCACAGGATAGTATCGCTGAATGTACTACTCAAAAAAGAAGAGTGGAATGTCAGGTTACAGAAGGTAAAAGCATCCCATCCTAACGCTAAACTAATTACCTTAAAAATCAACCAGGTTCTGAATGATGTTCAGGAGACAGCCTTGACATTTGAAAAGGTTGAAAAAGTATATGCGGTGGAGCAGTTGGTGGGGAGGGAGACCGACAATAGCAGTAAGCATGTGACCTTCAAGTCATTTGCTACGAAGGAGATTAATAACCTTAAAAAAGCCGGAAGAATCGGAAATGCAGATGCCTACAAAACGGCAAGTGACCGGCTGCTTCGTTTTACAGATAGTGAAGAACTGAAGTTTGAACAAATAGACTATAACTTACTTGATCGGTTTGCTAACTCAATGTTGGCCGAGAAGGTAACATTGAATGCAATAGCTTCTTACATGAGAGAGATCAGAGCATTGTTCAATAAGGCAATCAACGCTGATCTGGTAGAGGCAAAGTACTATCCCTTCAAGAAGTATAAAATAAGAACTACTAAGACGGTTTCAAGAGCATTGACAATAAATGAGATGCACGCAATAGTATCTCTGGAGATTGAGCCAGATACACCAATGTGGCATGCACGAAATTACTTCATGTTGTCATTTTGCCTGATAGGGGTAAACTTTACAGATCTTTTTAAATTTACGCGGAGTAGCACAAATAATGGCAGAGTTATATTCAGCAGGAGCAAAACGAAGAAGGTTTATAGTATCAATGTGCCGGATAGGGCAAAAGAAATCATTAACAGGTATTTCAATCCCGAAAGCAATGTGGATCACATTCTGCCGGTACTTTGTAAAGGAGATAGTCATGCTAAGATTGATACTAAATGCCATCAGACAATCAAGACTACAAACAAGTACCTTGCCAAAATAGCTAAACTCTGTAAAATTGAAGCACACGTAACTACTTACTATGCCAGATACACTTGGGCCAACATTGCAAAGACTTTAGGGTACAGTAAAGATCTGATAGCTGAAGCACTTGGCCATGAATACGGTAACTCAGTAACCGGAATTTACCTGGAAGCTTACGATACAGAAGCAATTGATGCTGCAAATGCAGTTGTAATCGAAGCAGTATACAGGCGTCTACCTTGATCACTTCCTAATTACTCTTTTACCTGCCTTAACAACACTGAATAATTGCCATCAGATACTGCTTCAAAAATGCTTGGGCACAGTAAAATCACCATGACGCACAATAATTATGCCCGAGTAGGTGAGTTGAAAATATCCAATGACATGAATAGTCTTCAGAAGAAGCTAAACAATATGTAGTTACAATAAAATGAGCAGAAAAAATTCTGCTCATTTTTGTAACTTTCATTCAAAGGATAGTTTAGTTATGAATTATATAAAGAATCCAAGTCTGATTGTGGCAAGCAATGTTACTGACAACAAAACTACATACATAATAAAGAACGGTTGTAAATTGTCTGATGTATTTCATTTTTTGCCAAGTGGAATGATTTGTAAAGATGCAACAGGAATGGGAGCTACTCATCTTGAGTTAGAAGCTCCAAGACCATCAATTATAGTAGAACCTCTTAAAGTTACAGCATCTTCAAAAGCTCACAAACACAAAGCAATTTATTACGGAGGTGAAACGATTTTTCACAATAAAATCAAACCAAAATATTTTTTAAGTCAGTTAAGAAAGCTGCCAATTGAAAAAAGGAAAATTGTAATAGTCGCTGATAATCTTAGCATCATTAAACAGCTCTTAAAAGAGGAGTTCAACGATTATTTCTTGATGATTGATGAAGTTGATAGCTTTCAAATTGATAGCTCTTTCAGAATAAGCATGTCTATCTGTTTTGATATTTATCTGAATCACCCAAAAAAGAACAGAGCTTTAGTTACTGCAACTCCATTAAAATTCTCGAATCCATTATTAAAAGATGAGCTAGTAACTTCTATTGAGTATGAAAAACCAGAATGCAGGAACATTACTCTGATTCATTCTGATGAATTACTTGGCAGCACTGTTGATGCAATTAATAAGATATTGTATGATTATCCACAGGACAAAATTATGATTGCCTATAATAGCATATCTAGATGTACAAGTATTATGAAACATTTAGAAGAAAAGGCAGAAGTTCCATCAACTTCATTAGGTATTTTATGTGGTTTAAGTAATAAAGATAAAGTTGCAACCTATTATAAAGAACTAAATGGTGAAACGCTACCTGTACAGATTAATTTTATTACTTCCGCTTATTTTACTGGTTATGATCTCAACGAGAAGTATCATTTGATATGTGTATCAGATGGTTGTAAAACGATGTACCAGCTTTCTGAGCACAGAATAAAACAAATTGTAGGTCGATGCAGGGAAGGAGTCTTGTCTGAAACAATTATATACAGTCTATCAGATAATAAAATTGAAATTCCTGATTTGCAAAAACTTACAGATGCCGCTGAAGAGGAGATAACTGCGTTGACTTGCCTTACTAAACATTACAAAAACAACAAACATTTAGAGGGTTGTCTTATTAATATCAGAAATATGATTGTTGATTCCACTGTAGTAAATGATACACAGTTTGTTAGAATTGACATTAATGATGTTCCAGCAATAAATTATTTGAGTATAGATTCCTTCTTTGAACGGTGCAGGGTGCAAAATGAAATTTATCAAAATTATGAGCAGCTAGCATTACAACTCAGAAAAGCAGGAAATGCTGTATCCCTCAACTTATCTGCATCAGCTACGAATGTACAAACTTTGCCGATAACTAAAATTCCCAAGCAGCACGAAATAAATGAAATAACAAATAAATTACTCACTATTGACGAAAATGATTTTCAGGAACTTTTGCAAAACGGCAAGAATACAAATCTCGAAAGATTTGTTCTCAAAGTATATGTAGAATTTTCTGGTTTTCTAATGAAAGAAGATATAATTAAGATCATAAAATTCTTAAATAAACAAGACCGGAGGGCATTCAATAACATAGTCGCTGCTGCAAGATTTGCAATACTTGATAAAGACAACTTCATTAAAAGAGCAATAACTTTTCACATTAAAATTGACAAGAAATACTCTCAAAAAGATTTGCTCACTGCATGGAAGAACATATTGACAGAAACTGGAATTCTAAAAGATATTCATACAGAAAACAAAGCCGTCCAGATGACTAAACTTTATTTTAAAACATCAAAAGATAAGCGGAAAGGTACATTTACTATTCTCAAGGAAAATCCGTTTGAATTCAATATACTAAAGTATAAGAAATAGTTATTCTAATCCGAAAAATTGAATTCACCTTATAGAATTGGGACACTTAGTCCAATAATATTTTATTAGAACTAGGTGTCCCAAAATGAAGAATTCCTTGCTCTCAGAGAGGTAAGCATTCAACAAATCTACACACTCCCGGCCAGGATAGAGTAAGATGATATCAATTGCATCTGCTGGATTATATATTGTCAACTACACCTGTCAGGTGTATACACAAAAAATGTGCAACTTATTCTAGAAAAAAAATTGACCAAAAATTTTTAAGTTGTATTTGTGTGATACTGTACCTGTACTGGTTATCGCTCCCCCTCTCTCTCACTTGGAGTTTTGCCCCCGGTATCATCTAAATATATTTATCGGATTAGAATGACTCTATAGCTAAAGTTGATTTTAATTTCTGTCATTGGCTTTGGCCTCAAGGCAATATTACCAAAGCAGCATTAGAGAGAAACAATAGGAGTACCTATGTCTGCACAGTGACCTGCTCATGGACTTGGGCATACCCCCTCCATGAGAAGAGATGTCTTACTTATCAAAGCCGAAACAGTTTTGAAATAAGAAGGAACATATTTCACGTTCACCTACTACTGCTCCTGGCCTTCATCACTTATCTCAGAGAGGAGGTAAAAGTCTGTATCTAATATACAAGATAGAAAAGTAGCTGATTCTATTTTAAGACCTCTGCATCACTGCTTTCACAATATTGCCCTGACACACCCGGGCATTAGAGTTGGGTGTATTCATTCATTTTTTAAAGTTCATAATTATGAAAAAAGTTGTTGT
>CANHGL010000062.1 GCA_947460245.1 Sphingobacteriales bacterium | reverse complement strand
TTAGTAGCCAGTAGTGCATCTTCTTTTGCTCCCTTGGTATCGCCTGCTAATTTTTTTAAGTCACTTCTTAATTTATAGTAGGAAGCTTCTTTTGGTTTTAATTCAATACAGGAATTGATGCTTAAGATGGCATTGTTATAGTCCTTTTTGCCGGCATACAAGGTAGCTTTACTTAAATGGAATTTAGTAATATCAATGCCTCCATAAAGCTGTAGTGCCCATCCTACTTTAGTAGTATAATTTAAAATTTCCAGGGCATCATCTGCTCGGTTGAGCTTGGTGAGCACAAATACTTTGGTTTGAAAAAGTTGACCACCCAAAAAATCAGGCAGTCCTCCAAATTGATTTCGTGCAAACAATAGATCTTCTTTGGTCTGGTAATCATACTTAGGCATATCGCTTACTTTAACCACCTTTAAGTACTTCAGGTAATTGTCACTCTCCCCATAATTTTTCTGCGCAGCATACGATAAGCCTGCAATGCCTACCAGATTGTAAAGCGTAGAATTTATTTCAGAGGCAAGCATCATAATGCCAAGGTCAACCGTGCCGTAAGCACTTTCGTTAAAGTTCCTTGTTGTCCAGTCCAGTTGCTCCGGATCGATGGCTTTCAACTCTTGCAGCCCCATGTTGCAATCTGCGATAGCAGCAGCATAATCTCCGGCTAAGAATTTGGAGTAGGCTTTGCTGGTAATGATTTTATACTTTTCGATTTCATCCGGTATTCTGCTTTCCTTCTTAGTCTCTTTCATCTGGGTGGCATCTGATGTTTCCATGCGTATAGAAGAAGAAAAGCCAAGGTCGTTATTGTTCTTTTTTTTGCTTCTTTGTAATAACTTATTGCAAATGTTTAATGCCAGATAATTGTCGACGATAGCACTTCTGAAATCACTCTTTCCATTCTTGCAGTAGGCCCTGCTCTGATAGCATTTCATGATTTCATAGTCTTTGCCATCCGCCTGTTTGTAGAGGTCAATAGCATTGGTATATTTTTGAATAGCATCATCATATTTATATTCTATGGCGGCTATGTAGGCATCCGTCAGCTCCTGTAGTGCCTGGTTGTTGATTTGGCTTTGAGCATCGTCATATTGTTTCTGGATGATGGCGAGTGCATCTCTTCTTTCTTTTGCCTGTTTAGCAATTTCCTCTTCCTGCTCCAGCTCGGCCTCTTTTTGTGCGAGCCAGTTGAACCCAATATTTACTAAGCTTTCTGTAGCAGTTCCGCCCCCCATTTTCTTAGTCAGCTCCGATTTCAGATAGCCTCCAGGATTATTAAGCATAGCACCCAGCTCGCCACCGGAGCCTATTCCAGGTATTTGTTTTGCCAACGCGGGTGCTATTTTACCGGAGAGTAAGGATTTAAAATTGTCGAGTTCTGCAGGATTGAAGTTTAATAGTTTTCCGAGGGATTTAGACAGCTGCTCGTTTACAAACGTTTTCCCTTTTTCGTAAAATATTTTTTTAAGATCTATTTTTTTGGATGGGTCTGCCTTGAAATCACTATAGTCAGGCACATACTCTGTAAACAATTGCTGCAGCGTCAGCTGCGCAAGTTCATCGCCCTTCATACGGCCTACTCTGTCAATAAAATCGGCATTGTTCACTAATTGACTCACCCCATCTTCTAAGGTTCTGTAATCTTTATTTTGTTGTGCTTTACAAACCGTAATACTGAGCAACAACAGGATGGTAAGTATTTTTTTCATATCGTTTATCATTTTAGCAGCACGCCGTAGATTTTTCCAAATCATGTAACATATTTTTAGGGGATACATTTTGCAGAAATATGGAAAGAAAAGTGATATGCCATTTGTCTGGTATGCACAACTTACTTTCTTGGAGGAGATATCTCATGCCGCAGATTAGTAATAATAAAAGTACGTAAGTCCCGGCAAAAACTGTAAGCTAATTTTTTTATCTTCATATCTTATGTTGTCATTACCTTTCATCAGTTCCAAAAAATATATTTTTTTACTGTGTTGTACAGTCTTTATTATTGCCTGCAGAAAGGAGCAGCAAGCAACTGTATATGATCCTTTTCTGGATGAGCCACCTGCTAATCCTTATTTGGCCAACTCGCCCTGGTCGTCTACGCATCGTAACTGCTATGCACAGGCATCTTCTCCCTATCCTGGGCCTTCCTTTTTATCTACAACGAATCGTAAGGACTTTAAGAATAGCACTCCTGGTTTAATTACTATGGTTATTTCAGGAGTATATCCGGATGGCAATCGTGTTTTATGGGGTGGTAATGCTTCGCACGTGGCAAAGCTTATGGATACTGATACCGGATTAACTATTATTGCCATGAAAGATAAAGAAGGCGCTACACTCTCTTCCTTGTTTTCCCTGGAGTCGGGCACCAGCGGTGCTTACACGTTAATCGATAAGGACAATATATTTTATTCCCCAAGAGGCACATCTATTTATGCATATGGGGATGCTGAGACAGGAAATCCGTTTTCCGGAATTGAATTGCTCAGAACATTTACGATACCGGCTAATTTAACTGCTGCCAATGAGCGCATCGTAGGCACTACGATGACGTTTGATGGCTATATTGCCTTTGCTACCAGTCTGGGTTTGGTCGGTGTGGTAAGTCGTGATTTTTCAGAGGTGCATACGTATAAGTTTAACAATGAAGAAGTGTCTAACTCTATTGCCTGTGATAATGATAATGGTATTTATGTGGTTACTTCTGCCAAGATGTACAGGGTACAGTGGACGGGTGCCAGATTAAGTATTAACGAGAACGATGGAGGCTGGGCATCAGTATATGAAACAGGTAGCGCTGCCTCCGGCATAAGGCTTGGAGTGGGTTCGGGTTCAACGCCAACGGTGATGGGGTTTGGTGCGCAAGATAGATTTATAGTGATTACCGACGGACAAGATCTGATGCACCTGGTTCTCTTTTGGAGAGATAAAATTCCCAACGACTGGCAGCAGCTTCCGGGCACAAGGAGCAGGCGTATTGCTGCGCAGGTACCAGTGCGATTTGGAAATCCATCTGCCACAAAATCACTATCTGAGCAATCAGTATGTGTACGAGGCTATGGAGCACTCGTGGTGAATAACGAATTAAAAAATTCTTCTGATAATAAAACAGCCAACATTTTACTATCCGGAATTCCGCAGAATGCACCGTATGGTGCAGAAAAATTTGAGTGGAACCCGGTCCGCAGAGCGCTGGAATCTGTATGGGTAAATAAGACGGTAAGTTTGCCGAGTGGAATTCCTTGTATGAGTGCAGCCACCAATATGGCGTATTGTATGGGACAAAAAAACGGTGTATGGAATTTCACGGCGATGAACTGGTCAACTGGACAAACAGTTTTTGAATATCCATTAGGCGATGATCTGAAATATAACAGCGCATATGCTGCTACACAAATTGGATTAAACAGCGGACTGTATAGTGGAACCTTGTTTGGCTTCGCTGGCATGTGGCAGAAGTAGCACTACCATGTAGCTTTGGACTTCTCTTTCCACCACTCTATACGTATATCATCTATACATACTGCGGTGTTTCCCGGATTCCATACCAGCACACTTAGCGTATCGTCTTTGGTTTTAAACCGATGCGGAACACGTACATAGAAGGATACATACTGCCATTGATGCGTATTGCCTGCATGCCAGATAGAATGTGTTACGTTCCCAATCTTATTCTGCAAACGAATGCCCCGCCAGCGTATCTGCCTGCCTTCGTGTTTAAACTCCATCGCTAAAACAGCTTGTCGGTAATGATTATATTCCGGCTCGCTACAGTATACCCAGCAGGAAGCTTTTATGTAATCACCACTTTGTATTCCGGAATTTGCTGCAGGTATAGTAATTACAGGCGTTGTTCCGGAATTCGGCTGATAGGCATACTTGCCTTCGTGCACAATTGTGTGTGTGTAATCTATATTTAAGGAGTCTTCGAAGGTTTGTATTTGCAATAATTTCACTTGCTTAAGATTATTCAAATCGGGTTGTATCTCTCCGCAATCATAAGCAGTTAGGGTTTTAGCATCGCATTTTGTTTTTAAGAAAATAGAGGTGTAAAATGCGAGGTTGGCATCTTCTGTCCAGATAAGTCCTTTGTTAAACTGCCAGGTTTGAAAGAGATTGAGCAATAAGAAACAGCAGAGCATTATTCCGGATAGTATTTTTTTAATTTTTTTATCTTCCATATACGTAAGAAAGCTGGCCAATGGAAAGGCGAGCAATGCATAGGTCTCTATCATAGGTCGGGAGCCGAATCCGTTTACATATTGCCAGCACCACCAACTGTAGATAATGTAGAGGTATAGAGGCAAGAAGATATAGGTGGCTAAAGCAGATTTTCGGAAATAACGCGGCAGATAAAATAATCCTACTAAGGAAAATAACATAGCAGGCGTATATACCAGCCAGCCATTAGAAAATCCGAATAACCCACCGATAAGATGTGGATGCAGAAAATCGAATCCTTCCTTTGTGTAGCTGTAGAAGAGTAGTTTGCCGCTGAGTAGTTTCCAGTAGATCAGCTGCGGCAGTAGGACAGCTAAAAAAACTGTCATCATTATAACATAGTGCCAACAGTATTCTTTAAAGAATTGAAATCGGTTTTTGATGTCTTGAAAAGAAAAAATATTCCATAATAATGGAAAGAGTAGAATAATGATTTCATTCGGACGAATGAGTGTAATCATTCCGGTGCTGCACCCAAGGAGTATGGCATATTTTAACTGCTTTGTTGCATAGAATTTATCTGTAGCATAGATGCATAGGGCATACAAAGCAAATAAGTAGGGGTGCGACATGCCCACATTCAACACAGAAAAGAAATATAAATTAGTACCCAGTGCGATGATTATTAGTGTAACAGCCGTAATAGTGTCGGAGAAATAGTTAGATAATAATCGTTTTAAAATCCACAAACCAAGTAGGCTATAGAATAAAGTAGAGAGGCCAATGAACCAGTTATAGGGAGCAGCATATCCATCTGCAGGATATAAATGTGTTAGCGTGCAAAAACTATGTGCAATAAAAAAGAATGGAGCAGAAAGTAATGCCACGCCATAGGTATATTTTATAATTACGTGCTTTTGATAAGCATGTGCTTCTTCAATCTGCAACTGCCCATCCCTTGTTTTCGTAACGCTGTTTGGATTATAGACGGCTCGTTGTTGTATCGTGCGCTGTAAGTTATCTATATCCTTATAGATAAAACTTGCCGGCAGGTAGGCATAATAGCCCCATGCATCTCCACCGCCCTTTAAGAAGCCGTTGTAGTTGGCATATTGCTTAAAGCTGAAAAGATAACAGCATACAATACAGAGGAATGTTATTTTAGATTTCACTCCTCAAAGAAAATCATTTTTTATTTACTTTCCCGTTTTTGAATACGCAGTGTTACCAATAGTAGTTTTCTCTAACAGCGCATCAATTTTTCCTTCTAACACATCTACTCTCTGTAGAGCAACTTTCATGCTTTCATTTTCTTTTTTAAGTTTTTCAATTTCTTTATAGAGTTCCTGAGTAGCAGAAATATTCAGCATGGAAAGTGCTTCATAATCTACAGTCCGGAAATCATCTACTTGTCTGCCATAAACAAAAACTTCTCCTTGTTTTTTATGATCTGCATAGAATCCCTCTTTGGATATAGCAGTGACATTGGCGGTAACTTC
>CANHGL010000061.1 GCA_947460245.1 Sphingobacteriales bacterium | reverse complement strand
AGTGCTGCTTTGCTTAAGGAAATACCGGGCAGTAAACAATTTCATTTCAAAGCAAAAGTTCAGAGTTTTAAAGCGCCTGGGCGTTTTGTGCTGGGCTTCACACCAGAGGTAGAAGTGTTAGGTTCAAAAGCATTCGAGAGCTATATAAAGAAGCTGATACAAAAACCCGCCTAATTACCTTCTGCGCCTGTATTTCCCTTTTGTTTGATAATAATACCTGGAGCGTAAATTATTGCGCGCAGCAGAAGGGTTCGTACTTACCCCCTTCCGAACATAACCTTTGTGATAACGCCCCCTTTTGTCAGTATATCCGCTAACATAAGTCGACTCTCTGGCAGAACCAGAAGAAGAACTATCCTCATATCCACTGCTGCAGGAAACTAAAAGGCATGTTCCTAAAAAATAAAATATGTTCTTAATATTCATGCGAAGAAATAAATACGACTTCCCAGAAATAAAGTAGCAGGGACTATCAATGCAAACACAACAGAAAAAAGATCCTTAGTGGTGCGGTTATAGATTCTGTTGTAGAGTGCCTTCTTTGGATTGGTGAGCCATCCCCATCCACGGGGAGCTTTGAGTCCAAGGTTTTGACGTACAAAGCGCGCCGGTGAAGTACGAGCCGCTATACGTTTTGCAATAGAGGGTATGCGAAAGCCAAATTTCATAAGCGATGTGGTTTTTTTACAATTTTACCTAATAGAATATTAAAGTAACCTCCTTTCTTCTGAAAACCTTCATATACAACAAGCATTCTTCGCGCATCAGGATTATAGCCATTGATAAACTCAATATACTTATAGGCTCTTTTGGTTTTATTACCTTCGTAGAGTCTGGACTCCCAGAATGGCTTTACTTCTCGATATTCTATTTTTTTTATGCCGGCAGCTATATCCTCAAAGGGCTCTGATTTGATTACTATTTTTAGTGTACTCATATAAAATAGATTAAGTACTAAATTACGATTTTAGATGTATTGAACCTGCATCAAGCAAAAAAATATTCTGTCAAATAAAGTCAGGACGAAAAAATAGAGTTGGAAAATTAAAAACTCTTTCTACCTTTACACCATCATCAAGAATTCCGAAAGGAATACCAACCGAGAGCCAACAACTCCACGGTGGTAAAACGATGAGGACGCAAAGGTCAAAATAAACTGTACCACATCCTCTTTATTTTTTCTTGATGTAATTTTTTAACCAAAAAAAATACATCATTATGAGCACCTTCGAAAAAAACGAAAGCCAGGGTACTACCCCACCTGAAAAAAAACCGGCTAAAACAGCGCTGGAAATCCAGGAAGAAATCAGACAATTCAACAGCCAACGGCAAGTCAATCCCGAGTTCCTGAAAGAGATAAAGGAGCTTTTCAGCAAGCCCATTATTGTGGTCAACACCAGACCCATTGTTTCCCAGAAACCGGAGTCATCCGAGTCGTCAACATCATCCAATCACCCTCAAAACCCAAACGCATGAACGAAGCACAAAAAATGAAACAAATGATAGACGAGTACAATAGTAAGTTCAAGAGAAATCCGGAATTCCTTCAGGAAATCAAAGACTTGTTCAACAGACCTGTCATTGTAGTGAATACCAAAATACCTACAGAAGCGAAGCCAGAAGCATCCGAATCAATAACACCTTCTTCCACCAACAAATAAACTATTTATGGAAAATAATAACACACAGCAAGCATCTGAAACTAAAAAAGAAAATAACCCGGCACGCGACGCTGAAATACGCAGTGCCGGCAAAAAAATGCTCGATAAACTAAAAGCTCAAGGACCAAGTTTAGATAAAGTAGGCCAGGTCTTTGTTCGGGTAAATTTTCATAAAAACAATAACTGATCATTCAAAAAGATAAAAAATAATTTATGAGAGATTTAAAGAAAGAACAACAAATGATAGACGAATTCAACAGCAAGAGGAATATCGATCCAGAGTTCCTGAAAAATATAGAGGCGCTATTCAGTAAGCCTATAATTGTGCTAAATACCAGACCAACAATACCGAATCCAGCAAAGCAAAGGGATAGCGGAAAAGCTGGACTGCCTGATGCAGATGGTACTATTTCCATAGATCAAATCGTATCCTGATGAACACTATAAATTCCAATAATAAAATTTGTGCCCATTGCAAACACTTCATAAGAGCGATTGCCATTGGAATGGGTATCCGTTGTAGTATGGATAAGAACGAAAGAGGAATTCCAAAACTTCTGCCCTCTTTTAAGCATACCTGTAGTAAATTTGAGTTCAAAGAAAACAATAATCATGGGTAAAGAAATAGAACGCAAATACCTGGTGCATCAAGACCGCTGGGATGCCCACCTTAAAGGAAGCGGCATCCCCTACCAACAAGGCTATCTGCTCAATACTGCCGAAAAAATAGTTCGAGTGAGAACGGCAGGAAGCAAAGGCTTCATCACCATCAAAGGTCCTGTGAGCGGCATCACCCGAACAGAGTTTGAATACGATATTCCCTTGCAGGATGCACAGGATTTATTGCAACAGTTTTGTGAATCTGTCATCCATAAAATACGACACACATTAGAACACGATGGAAAAGCCTGGGAGGTAGATGTTTTTCAGGGCAACAACGAAGGGCTGATTGTATCAGAAATAGAACTGCAAAGCGAGGACGAAATCGTCGTCCTTCCCAACTGGGTAGACAAAGAAGTAAGCGATGACCCAAGGTATTTCAACAGCTATTTAGCTGAGCATCCATTTAAGGAATGGAAAGAATAACGGCAATAAAGTATAATGATTTTATAGGTAGTGGTCGGACGAACTGAAGTCGTCTGACCACTATTATCTCGTCGCCTTTCATCTAGTCTACATCACGATCACCTCGGAGGCATCGGTTTTAATATCGTCGTAAAATTTTGCCATAGTAACCTGCATAAAAGGCATCAGCCAGAAGAAGGCTATTCCTAAAGTTAACAAACAAAGCAAAGACAATCCTAAAAATCGCAATCCCATTCGGAAGTACTTCCACTTGTACCCCTCCATCATCTTTTTACTTTTCGCTAAAGCTTCAGTGGCACTAATGCTTCTATCATCCGCCAAAATATAAAAAGTCATAGAATACGCTAGTGCCGCAATGATGCCTGGGATGATTAATAACAGTGTCCAAAGAAGAATATAAATAATCATCAGTAAATACGCCCCCAGGGCCGTTCCGAAATTCTGGAATCCGGAAAAAATATCTTCCAGTCTGGCCTCTTTATTTCTCGCAATGTTGAGGGCAAATGTGGCAATACCTAAACTAAAGGCACCTGTAACAAATAGTGAAATAAACGGTCCCATCTTAGGAACTGCCTGAATAACTCCAAGTATTAAAATAAAGACCAGCATAGTACCAATCGCCAAACCCCATTTCCCGCTTAGAGATGCTCTGGCTTCCTGCATTAAGACAGTATTTTCTGTTTTCATATCTTATTTTTTTGAAATTAAAATCTATTCTAATATAATAGATTTTTTATACATACTAAAATAAATGTAACCAGATTGGAATGAGATAAATCATTAAAAGAAAATCCTTCTACTAGTAATTTAAGATACCTGTAAAACAATGCAAACTATCCTGCCAAATAGAGTCAAATTTACTTCAGCTTCAGTGCATCATCTTTGCTGATGCTGACGATGACTTCATTTCTGCGGAACAGAAAATCCCAGGGCGCATTGTAGCCTAAAAAACGAAAGTTGTTATCGTAAGTAATATGCAGCGCATCCAATGCTGACTTCAACTTTTTCTTTTTTTCTTCTATCTCACTATCGGATGCATAGCCACCAAAACGTATTGCGGCAATATATTCTTCCGGAGCAGTATGCAATTCTACTGCCTTGCTGTTGGGCTTAGGCAGGTTCTGCAAGGTATATCCTTCCGGCATCACAAAACTCATCGCAGATTGTCCGTCTTCTTTAGTCATGTGCACGGGTGCGGTCATCGCAATCTTATCCTGCTTTTCATTATTGCCGAAAATATAGCCCGCCAAGGCACGAAAATAGTTACTGGAGTTACCGGTGTAGGTATTGCCCTTGCTGCGCACGGTAGCCATTACCGCTGCCGGATAGTAACGAAACTCTATACCTTCCTTTGTGAGGATTTCTTTATACGGCTGTTGTGGAGTCTTTCCCATGCTGTAATGTATAGTAAATGCGATGAAAAGTACCAATAAAACACTGCTTATCGATACCCATTTAAAAACCTTCTTCATATGTATATAACAAGCATCCTGCTATTTGGTTGCGATATAAGAAGTATTTAGTGGTCTGACGACTTGGAGTCGTCTGACCACTGCTTCATATCATTACATAACTGGTGCTTCTTCCCCCTGCTTCTTCTTTGTGTAATACTCCCTTCGTTATCAAGTCGTGTATGTCTCGCAAGGCTGTATCTGGAGAGCATTTTGCTATTTTTGCCCATTTAGAAGAAGTAAGCTTTCCTTCAAAACCATCAAACCATTTGTTAATCATTAATCGCTGACGCTCATTGATTGGTGTATTTGCATGACTATCCCAAAATCTGGTTATATGCAACACCTTTTGTAACCGCTGATCTGTTATATCTAAAGCACGATCTAAACATTGCAAATACCATTGCAACCATTCCGTAATATCTAAATTTCCTTTTTGCGTTTTCTCGAGAATGACATAATATGCCTTTCTTTCCAACCTTATCTGGGCCGACATACTATAAAAGCGCTGGGCTTCCTGATCAGATCTGGCAAGTTGCATATCTGCTATAGCTCTGGCTATACGACCATTTCCGTCGTCGAACGGATGTATAGTAACAAACCAAAGATGTGCAATTGCAGATTTCAGCACAGGATCTATAGCAACAGGATCATTAAACCAACGTAGAAAAGCTTTCATCTCTTCGTTCAATGCTGCTGCAGGTGGAGCTTCGAAATGTACCATCTCCTTACCCATTGCTCCAGAGACCACTTGCATGGGACCATTTTTATCGGTTCGCCATTTACCTACATGTATTTTATGCATTCCACTTCTGCCGGTTGGAAATAAAGCAGCATGCCAACCCATCAACCTGTCTTTGGTAAGTCGCTGCTGATATAACTGCGTCGCATCCAGTATCATCTCCACCACACCATCTGTCTTTTTGTCGGCAGGAATCAACCCTCCGATATCCATTCCCAAATGTCTTGCAACAGAAGAACGCACCTGATCAGGGTTTAAAAATTCTCCCTCTATCTCCGATGATTTTAATACCTCTGTTGTTAATGTATGTAATGTGTTTTCTTGCCTGGTACCCAAGCCCAACATTTCTAGATATCCTTTTAAATACCCTTGTTTATGCCTGATAACCGAAAGTAATGGTAGTAAAGCATCACTGTTCCAGATAAAAGCCGGCCAATGTTTTTGATGATAGATATAACGAGGCATCCTGAATATTACTTGCGGTAAATATACAAAATATTCTCCGCATTTTTACGGAGAATAAATAATTTAATCTCCGTAAAAGAACACACCTTTAGGCAAAAGATTTTAAGTGGTCTGACGGCTTTGAGTCGGCTGACCACTGCTTCACATCTGATTAGTAAAATAAAAAAAGGCATCCGAAGATGCCTTTGAGGTCGATGGCGGATTCGAACCGCCGTACGAGCTTTTGCAGAGCTCTGCCTAGCCACTCGGCCAACCGACCAAGAATTGGACTGCAAATATAGTCTTTTTTT
>CANHGL010000060.1 GCA_947460245.1 Sphingobacteriales bacterium | reverse complement strand
TGGCTGATAATTCAACGATAATAACTGTAGGTCCTACATCTGGGGTGTTGCCGGTAGAGATGATTTCTTTCGTGGGTAGAAACGAGGAGGGTGTCAATAAATTGGAATGGTCAACAGCATCTGAAAAAAATGCCCGTAAGTTTGAAGTACAACGAAGTACAGATGGAGTTAACTGGATATATATTGGAGAGCAAGCAGCTGCAGGAAATTCTACGCAATTACTTACTTATAACATTATAGATTTTAATCCTGTAGCTGGTAATAATTATTACCGCTTAAAGCAAATAGATTTTGATGGTGTGTTTGCGTATAGTAATGTGGTTAATGTGAAGCGGCTCGATGCATTGATGGATGATATAGTGAGCTTATTCCCAAATCCGGCAACTAGCTTTTTAAATATGGAGATTCATTCAACGCAATTGTGTAATGCCTTTTTATCGGTGTATGATATGATGGGTAATGTTGTAGTTGCAGAATCTAAATGGATAGATAAAGGACTGAATACGCTGAAGATAAACTGTGCTCATCTTTCAAGTGGAGTGTATATGCTACATTTTAAAGATGCCAAAGGCATAGTGCATACTACCAGATTCTCCAAGTATTAGTAGCTTGATTTAGCAACTTGGTGATTTGATAATTTGTTACCTGGAATTGGTCTGACTACTCAAAATTCGTCAGATTACTAAAGAGAATATTCGTCAACTGGATTTTAGCTCATTTCTAATGTCTTGTCTCTAACTACTCCATCTTAGATGAACGTATTTCAGAGGCTTGCTTTTTAAAGAGAAGTTGTTCTCCTCGCCCTTTCTTAAACACCTTTCTGCCTGGATCAATACCCTTGCGCAACTCTTTTTGTTCTTCCTCCGGGAGTGCAGTAATACTCATACATTCTTCACAGCAACAACCGGTATATTGTTCAGCGCACTTATTACATTGTATAAATAGCAAATGGCATCCTTCATTTTTACAGTTGGTATGTGTGTCGGCAGGCTCGCCGCATTGATGGCATTGTGCAATCACTTCATGGGTGATTTTCTCACCTAAGCGACGGTCAAATACAAAATTTTTACCTCTGAACTTATTTTTCAGGCCTTGCTGTTCGACTTGTCTGGCGTATTCAATAATACCACCATTTAATTGATAGACATTCTTAAAGCCGTTATGCTTCAACCAGGCACTTGCTTTTTCACAACGTATGCCTCCTGTGCAATACATGACTACCGTTTTATCTTTGTCTTCATGAAGCATATCTACAACTAATGGTAGTTGTTCTCTGAAGGTGTCTACATCAGGGGTGATGGCATTCTCAAAGTGTCCAATCTCACTCTCATAATGATTACGCATATCCACTACCAGAGTGTCTTCTTTATCTGTGAGTGAATTGAAGGATGCTGCATCCAGATGGATACCAGAATTACTGGAATCAAAGGTGTCATCGTTGAGGCCATCTGCCACTATTTTCTTTCGAATTAGAATCTTAAGCTTGCTAAAGGATTTTCCATTATCGTCAATGGCGTAATTCAAACGAATATCTTTGAGAAAGGGATAGGCGTAGAGGTGTTCAATAAATGCATGCTTATTTTTTTCAGGAATGGATAATTGGGCATTAATTCCTTCCTGCGCAACATAAATTCTGCCTAACACCTGAAGTTGATCCCATACAAGGTATAATTCATCCCGCCATGCTATAGGTTGGTCTATTCGGGTATATTTGTAAAATGAAATGGTGATACGCTTTTCGTCGCTTTCCAGCAGACTTTTCTCTAAGATGCGCTTATCCACCCTGTTCCAAAGTTGCATGCTTTGTGTTTTTGGGTTATAATTTTGCCCAAAAGTAAGGGATTTTAGAAGGATTTTAGTAATTTTAACCCGATTTTAATAAAGTCAACACTAATCAAAAATTAAAAATATGAGAAAATTATTACTGATTGTATTGTTAACTGGCTTGTTTGTAAGCGAATCCATAGCTAAGGTGCAAGTGGGTGTAGGTATATCAGCAGGTCCAAATTTAGGAAGATGGAAAAACCAATACTTTAGCAGCAAATTTGCTTCTGCAGGTGGAACCTTGAACTATCAATTTGGTGTGCATGCAGGAATCCAGGCGCGAGTTTGGTTTAATAAATATGTAGGATTAAACTTAGCCGGTGAGTTCAATATGGGTGGAAATACCTTCACCAGATACACAGGACAAGGTAATTCTGTATTCTTAAAACAAGTACATAAAGACAATCAGGTAACTGTTCCTCTAACAGCTATGGTAGGCTGGGGAAATGAGCGTTTGAGAGTTTTTGGTAATGTTGGAGGTTACTTTGGTTACATCCTTAGCTCAACAGATAAACTTACTGAAACAGTTAGTGGTAGCGAAGCAGTAGTTGCTGGTGGACCATACAATTACAATAAAATTGATGCAGGAGTTAGAATGGGTGCAGGCTTACAGATATATGTAGGAAAATCACTTTCCAGTTCTGTTACCTTTGATGTAAATTATGATTTAGGGGTAATCAAAACATTTAAAGATGGAACTCCTGATTACTTCAAGGATCCTCAAAATGTGAAGTTGACAAATTCTAAGTTGATGGTAGGTGTAGGTTATATCTACTCTTTTGGAAAGAAACAATCAGAAGAGAAACCTAAACGTATTACAGACGTAGAAGAGCCTGCTAAAACAAAGGCGAAGGCAAAATAAATAGCAGTTTACTTATAAGATAATAAAAAGGGGAAAGCTTAAGCTTTCCCCTTTTTATATAATAAGCGCATAAGAAATTACCTAGAAAAATGAGTTGCATAATCTTTAGCGCCATAGCTGATAATAACATCAGCACCTGCTCTTCTGATGCTCAATAAAGTTTCTTCCAGGCATTTCTGGTAATCCAGCCAGCCATTTTTTGCTGCTGCCTGCAGCATAGCGTATTCACCGCTTACATGATAAGCTGCAATAGGAATTGTGAAGTGTTGTTTTAATTGTTGTATGATGTCCAAATATACAGTAGCCGGCTTTACCATTAAGTAATCGGCACCTTCGCTGAAGTCGAGCTCTGCCTCCAGTAATGCCTCCCTTGAGTTAGCGGGATTCATCTGATAGGTTTTTTTGTCGCCTGATTTTGGAGCTGAGTCTAAAGCATCACGAAATGGACCATAGAAAGCACTGGCATATTTTGCCGTATAAGACATGATAGCCGTTTCGCTAAATCCCTTCTCGTCAAGTGCCATTCTTAAATATCCAACTCTTCCATCCATCATATCACTTGGGCCTAAAATATCTATTCCTGCCTCTGCTTGTGCTAAAGCCATTTTAGCTAATATAGGTAAAGTGACATCATTAAGAATCTTTCCGCCATCCACATAGCCATCATGCCCGTCGCTGCTGTAAGGATCCATAGCAACATCACTGATAAGGCAACATTCTGGGAATTTCTTCTTAAACTCAGCAATAGCCTTCAGGTAAAAGTTTTTAGAGGAATAACTGTAGGTAGCCTTCTTATTTTTTAGTGCATTTTCAACGGCAGGGAATAGGATAAAACTATTTACTCCAAGCTTTAGGCAGCTTTCTATTTCTTTGAATGCCTGGTCAGTACTTAATTGAGCGATGCCTGGCAAGGATTTAATAGCATTTCTTTTATTCTTGCCATCCACTAAAAAAAGTGGCTGCACCAAATGGTTGGGATGTAATCTTGTCTCCTGAACGAGCGAGCGTATAGCTGCTGAAGCCCTATTCCTGCGTGGTCTCTGAATCATACTGTAAATTTAGCTAATCTAAGCCACTCCACGAAAATAAATGCTATGGATATTTTGAGTGGAGATATAGTTTTTTAATTTATGCTCTTATTGATAAAAGAGAATAAAGTCCAGGAATAAAAAAGCTCCTTAAAACTGTTTCATCAGGTTGAAATATTCTACACTTTTTTTAAGTTGATAGAATGGTAAACTCATAACTAGTTCCTTTACCTTTTCTTCATCAAGATTTTTGAAGATAAGCACTGCGCCATTCTTTGCTTCTCTTAAGAATAAATGTTCCAGAATACCTTCTGCTTTCCATTCTGCAACGATTTTTTGTTCGTGTTTTAGTATTTCCGAAAAATTTTCCGGAAGATTATCAGTGTCAATAGTTAAGATAACTTGTATGCAGTTCATATTTATTAGATTTTATTTTTAGTATTAATTAGTTATAAAAAGAGCATATGTTTATAGAGAGCTCCAATATAAGGGATTATAATGTAACTAGACATTTAGTTGCTCTAATGCAGTTAATATATTCTTTTTGATTCTCTCTTCTACATCTGTCATGTCACTTTTTATAAAAGGCTTTCCGAGTAGATGCTCGTACAGTTCTATATAGCGTTCAGAGATATCATTTACTATTTTTTCGGTCATCTCCGGAATGGTTTGACCTTCCTTTCCCTGGAAATTATTTTCCATCAGCCATTCTCTTACAAACTCTTTAGAAAGTTGTTTCTGAGGTTCTCCCTTTTTAAGTCTATCCTCGTAGCCTTCTTCAAAGAAATAGCGTGAAGAATCTGGTGTGTGAATTTCATCAATGAGATAGATAGTGTCACCCACTTTTCCAAATTCATATTTAGTATCTACCAATATCAATCCACGCTGTGCAGCCATCTCTGTACCGCGCTGGAATATCTTATGCGTAATAGTTTCCAGTTGCTCGTAATCTTCAGCAGTTACGATGCCGCGTGCTATAATTTCTATTTTAGATATTTCCTCATCATGTCCGACAGTTGCTTTTGTAGTAGGTGTAATGATGGGTTGTGTCAGTTTTTGGTTTTCTATAAGTCCATCGGGCAATACTACTCCGCAAATTTCCCGAATGCCGCTCTTGTATGCTCTCCAGGCAGAACCTGCCAGATAACCACGAATTACCATCTCTACGCGGATAGGTTCGCAGTATTTTCCAATGGTAACATTTGGGTCGGGGACCTGTATTACCCAGTTGGGAACAATATCTTTGGTAGCTTCCAAAAAGGCAGAAGCAATCTGATTCAGCACTTGTCCTTTAAATGGGATAGGTTTGGGTAATACCACATCAAAAGCAGATATCCTATCTGTCACTACCATTACTAAGTATTGATCATTGATATTGTATACATCTCTGACTTTTCCTTTGTAGAAACTCTTTTGTTTGGGAAAATGATAATGTGTTTCGCTAATGGCCATTCTAACTATTTGATGTAAAACATTACCCTTGCAAGATATAGATTTTAGCAGATCAGGCTTTTAAAGGTTTTATACAAAAGACACATGTGGTGGATAATTCCAATACTAAGGTTCTATTTCACTGAGGAGGGTGTGGAGGTGCTTTTCTAAAATGATCTTTTTATCCTGATATGATTTATCTACCAATATTAGGAGACAGGGTCTGATAGTATAACTAAGCGGTATACCAGTTTTCAATTTATAAGAGAAAAGTAATGTGTGTTTTTTTATTTTCTTTAGCGAAAGCGGGGTGATAGAGGTGTTGAGGTCTGTTTCTGCTTCAATTACGGCAATGACGAATATTTTATGGAAATCAATGGGTGTGGATTTTCCATCTTCGCCCATTACTGTTGCCATACCAAATATGTGATCAAATGTATTTTGATCCGTAATTTTTGGATTTCGCAGTTCTTTTTTGCTGAAAGTGTTTTTTACAAAATATCCTTTCGCCAATGTAAACGGTATCTCTTTTGATGTCTGTGCAGACAGCATTAGGGGTATTGTGATACACAATAGCAGC
>CANHGL010000059.1 GCA_947460245.1 Sphingobacteriales bacterium | reverse complement strand
TACGGGAGCTGTAACGATGAACGCATCGCGACAAATTACTACTTCTGCAAGTACGCTTACACTAGGTGGTATTATTTCAGGTAGTAATTTCAGCCTAACAAAATTAGGAACAGGTACGCTTACACTCGCCGGTGCAAATACTTTTAGCGGAGGTACTTCGTTAAGTGCAGGGCAATTAAACATCAATCATGCAACTGCTTTAGGAACTGGCACTTTTACCATTGCAGGAGGCAGCATAGATAATACCAGCGGAAGCAGTATTACACTTTCTAACAACAATACACAAAATTGGAATAGTGACTTTACTTTCATTGGCACCAATGCATTAAACATGGGTACGGGAACCGTAACCATCAACGCATCGCGACAAATAACTACTTCTGCAAGTACGCTTACTGCAGGCGGCAGTATTAACCACAATACATTAAGCTTAACCAAAGCTGGTGCAGGAACTTTAGCTTTTGGCGCAAATGCAGTTACCTTAAAGGATCTAACCATCAGTGCCGGTGCATTGACTGCAACTTCAGGAAATTTAAGCCTTGCAGGAAACCTAACAAACAATGGCACCTTCACGCATAATAATGGAACGGTACTATTTAATGGTGCTATCAATCAAACTATTAGCGGTACCAATGCCCCTGCTTTTTACAACCTTGCTCTAAATACAACAAATGCCACAGACAAAGTAACCCTTTCTAATAGTCCAAGCGTGCAAAACACCTTAACAATGACTAAGGGAAATATTTACACCGGTACTAACTTAATAGAACTGGGTACAAGCACTTCAACGCTGGGTACCTTGAGCTATACTTCAGGTTATGTAGTTGGAAAGATGCGCAGATGGTTTAATGGAACCAATAGTGGAACTACTACCGGTTTATTCCCTATCGGCCAAGAAGTATTAAGCAGCTTAAAAAACAGGCATTATCTAATTGAGTTCTCCTCTGCACCAACAACAGGTGGTTACCTGGATATAAACTTCATGAATGAGCGTATGTATTTTAGCGGATTACCTATTGTAGGCATCCCTAATACTTGTGTAGGTGGTACTACATTTGATGTAACCACAACTGCAGATCAGGGATATTGGATAGCAACACCACAAGGTGGAACTATAGGACAAAGTGGAAATTATACCTTGTCTTTAACCGGACAAGATTTAGTTACGATTACCGATATATGTCAGCTCACTCTATTAAAACGTGTGAATGGAAGTCCATGGGCAGCACCAGGTTCGCAATTAGCTCCTACAGGTACTACCTCTATGCCTACTGTTTCCAGAAGTCTTATAAGTGGATTCTCCAACTTCGGATTTGGCGGTGGATCTCCAAATGTTTTACCGGTAGAGTTGGCTTATTTTAATGCAGCTTGTACCGATGGCAATACTGCTATCAGCTGGTCAACCGCCAGTGAATTGAATAGTAAAGAGTTTTTGGTGGAGAGTTCTTCAAACGGAGTACAATTTGAAACTATAGCTACTCTTGCTGCAGCGGGTACAACTACTGCGGTTCATAACTACACTTATCTGGATAAACAACAGAAGAGTGATAAAACATACTATCGATTAAAGACAGTGGATTTAGATGGCACTTTTGAGTATTCAAATATTATTGCTTCAAATTGTGGTACTACTGAAACTAAAAACACCTTTAGTATTTATGCTTCCTCTTCACAGGAAATTACTATTCAGGCGCAATTAAATTCAACAGATATCTATACTATTGAAGTATTTGACATGAATGGCAGCAAAGTATTTGGTGAAACTAAGAAATTAGAAAAAGGATCCTCTATCTGTATGCTGAATACTAATAAGAAGATTCCTAATGCAGTTTGCATCGTTAGAGTTTCCAATAGCCAAGGGGAAAATGTTCTTTCTAAGAAAATATGGATGCCTAAATCCTTGTAATAAATAGTCGACTATAAAAATATAAAAAGCGCCTTCTGATGAAGGCGCTTTTTAGTTCTAGTTTATAAATAATTTTATCTTTAGGACATCCAACAAACACATCATGAAAAAGATCATTATCACAACCTTAGTAATTTCTATTCTTTCTACCCTCCTATCTTGTAAAAAAGAAAATGAGTTGATTATAGACAATCCAAATATTTTTTCTGTACAGATAGATTCTTCTTTGAGAAGCTTTTACCCTCAGCCTGATACCTCCTCTACTTCAGCAACTATCTATAACTGGAATTTTAATCAGGACCCTTTAAATATCGCTTCCAGCTTTACCCTCTTTATCAACTGGAATACTTCACCAGCATATCATGGTATCTATCTGCATTTCAATAATCAAGATGGAGATATCTTATTAGATAATGATGGATTTGTTAAAGCATTTGATTCAGGCATTACCTTAGACTCCACGCTTGCAGGAAATTGGAGCGGAATAAATGATGGCATTATATCTTATGATTATATAGCTCATCCAGATGCTATAAAAGGAAATCTTGCAGGAAAGGGCGATAAATACATTGCTTTCCGTGCACATAGCATAAATCCGGCTACTGCTCACTTTAAACACTATGGCTGGATGCGAATAGAGGTTTCTGCAAATGGCCGCGCAGTTAAAATAATAGCTATAGGATTCCAAAAAATTCCAAATACTAGCCTTTATACTGGTGAACTATAAATCGTCAGGATTTCTGGTTAATTCCTTACATTTATCCTCATGAAATGTATTACGGCAGCTATACTCTTTATTTTTTTTAATAGTGTTGTAGCTGCTGCTGATACTTTAAATATTAATCAAACGGTATTACCCGCTGCCTATCCATCTATATTTAATGGAATGAGCAGTATGAGCCTGAATGATCAGGTTTTATACGATACGTCTGCTACTGGTGAAACCATTTCATCTCAGTTCAGCGATACCATATATCAACTATCGAAGTCAATTGGCATCAAAGACTTCAGATTTCCGGGTGGTACCATTGGAAATTTCTATCACTATTATGGAAAGGGATATGGAATAGATACCAGTGAAATCAATTGTGCACCAGGCAGAATTGGGTACCCATGGTTAAATAATTATCTACGTTTCGACAAAAGGGCAACAAAGAATCTCATTGAATATTTTACGGAAGAAATTCAGGCATACAAAAATAACGGAGAAAATGTAGGTGTAACTTTCAGACTAAACTCTCACACACATTTTTACAAAGGAGACCTAATCTCTTTCAGTGATTCAATACAATATATTATCAACGTTTATACCAATAATAATATAGCGCTACTGAATTCAAATGGAGATTTTTTTCTGGATAGTACCAATATAGGATTTTATGCGCTTGCACTCTATAACATTCAACAGAATGCACTATTTAAAAGGATAAAAGATAAACTGGTACGAACCCCCGGATTTGCATTAAGGTTCAAAGAAAATATGGATGCAATGGAGTATTTAAAATCTAAAACTATTCCACTATTGCGCGTAGAGATTGGCAATGAAACAGATGCAGAATATATTATTTATGATGACGACCTCTCCTATTCCAGCTATGACTGTAATACCAATACTGCCATAGATTCTAACCTGGCTAATTTCCCCATTAAATATTTCTTTGAAGGTTTGCTTAAAAACTATATTGTTGCTTCTTTGTATGCAGACAGTATTAAGGCGCGTTACAATATTCCTTGTGGTATACCCGCTGCTATGCGCTTCAATTACCTGCAACCCGACAGTAACTATAATCCAGTTTTTATAAAACCCTACAGCCTGCCGGCAAAGCTGAAGGACCTCTGGAATAGCTATTTTGGCTTGCAGCCCAACATTCAGGCTATGATCCCCCACTTATATTTTCAGAAGTTTATTCCATGTGATGATTATGCTGCAATACCAGAAAAATATGCTATTCACAAACTAACAGAAAAATTTATTAAAGCATATTGTGATAATAGTATTCTATATAACCTCCAAACCATATCTACCATTGCCAACAAGAAACCGTTATGGGTAACCGAATGGAATTTTACTGATAAATCGTATGCAACCGGAACATTTCTACATGCTTTATACATTTATCACTTTATACGAAAAGCAGTTGAAATCTATGAACAAAAGCCTACGCTGGTTCAGAGCTGGATGTATCATTTATTGGCAGGAGCATATTATCCATGGCCAATTATAAAATCAGGATACGACACATCTTCCCGACAATACAAAGCACAAAAGCAAATCACCTTTGAACCTTTTTATATTTGGAGTAGCACCATCAATAAAAACGTAAAAAAAATAAATGATAGCATATGGCCAACTTCACCTGATTTAATAACTGATGTTTTTGTAAACAATACTAAGGATGAAATTTATGTGCAGTTTGTCAATACAGATTCAATACCACATACTTTATCACTATCCAATAGTACCCTGGTAAATAATAATCAATTACTGAGTATACAATCTGCCAATAGTTATATTTTACAGGCAACTAGTTTTACATCTACCAACTATACCGATTGCAGCTATCTACAGCAAAATATGAATGAAAATGATTACCGTGTTTATGCTGACAGTCTAACACAATTAGATTCACTATTACTCCCGGCACTATCAATGGGCAAATACACGCTAAACTTAAAAAACACAAGTATCACCCATATTAATTCTTCTTCAATAAAAAATACAGTAAAAACATATCCTAATCCTGCTGAAGATGAGATTCATATACAATTAGGTCTGGAAAATAATTATCAAAATATACAGTACAAGCTCTACAACCTACTAGGTGAATTAATCAGTCAAAATTTCATACAACAAGCTCATAGTACTATAAACACCTCTTCCTTAAGTTCAGGATTATACCACCTTCAATTATTATCAGCAGGCAAGATTATCGACAATCAGAAGATAATCATTCAATGAGAAAATACTAAACTGTAGAGCTAAAATGCAAGCAACATAGAAAAGCAAAATCCCTTGCGATGCAAGGGATTTTTGCGGTCCGGACGCCCCGAGTGCTCGGGGGAACCCCGCGACTATAGGCCACTAAGTTTCTTGTAAAAACTTTTATTGCGTTGCTTCTTTAAAAACAACTCTCGTTGAATGGCTTCTATTCTGGTCTTAAATTTTTCTGTATATGCAACAACCCATGG
This sequence comes from Sphingobacteriales bacterium, assembly GCA_947460245.1. Classification (GTDB taxonomy): domain Bacteria; phylum Bacteroidota; class Bacteroidia; order Chitinophagales; family JADIYW01; genus JADJSS01. The sequence goes on along the minus strand of CANHGL010000059.1, from coordinate 635 downwards.
TGCTTTTCCACCTGTTGAGCGTGTTTTACCACTATTGTGTTCCTCCAATCTTCTTTTTAAGTCAATAGTATGACCTATGTAAAAACTATCAAATTTTATACTATACAATAGGTAAACCTCAAACATCAAAGTCAATTCAACTAAATTAAAAAAGGCTCCTAATGGAGCCTTTTTTTTGCGGTCCGGACGCCCCGAGTGCTCGGGGGAACCCCGCGACTATAGGCCACTAAGTTTCTTGTAAAAACTTTTATTGCGTTGCTTCTTTAAAAACAACTCTCGTTGAATGGCTTCTATTCTAGTCTTAAATTTTTCTGTATATGCAACAACCCATGGTGCTTTTCCACTTGTTGAGCGTGTTTTACCACTATTGTGTTCCTCCAATCTTCTTTTTAAGTCATTTGTATGACCTATATAAAAACTATCGAATTTCGTGCTATATAATAAGTAAACAACGAACATCAAAAAATCAATTCTACTTTTATTAAAAAAAGGCTCCTAATGGAGCCTTTTTTTGCGGTCCGGACGCCCCGAGTGCTCGGGGGAACCCCGCGACTATAGGCCACTAAGTTTCTTGTAAAAACTTTTATTGCGTTGCTTCTTTAAAAACAACTCTCGTTGAATGGCTTCTATTCTAG
>CANHGL010000058.1 GCA_947460245.1 Sphingobacteriales bacterium | reverse complement strand
GCTATTATGGTGGGATTGGTTGTAGGCGCCTTGATGTCTATGATTACAGAGTATTATACCGCCATGGGAAAAAGGCCTGTTATGTCTATCGTTCGTCAGTCTTCTACAGGACATGCTACAAATATCATTGGTGGCTTAGCTGTTGGAATGGAAAGTACTGTGCTTCCAATACTAGTATTAGCTGGTGGAATTTTTGGTTCCTATTATTTTGCTGGATTGTATGGCGTGGCAATTGCTGCCGCAGGTATGATGGCAACCACAGCTATGCAATTAGCTATTGATGCATTCGGTCCTATTGCTGATAATGCGGGTGGCATTGCAGAGATGAGTCAGCTTCCAGAAGAAGTGCGTGGCCGTACAGATATATTAGATGCTGTAGGAAATACCACAGCAGCAACCGGAAAAGGATTTGCAATTGCTTCCGCTGCCTTGACTTCGTTGGCGCTCTTCGCTGCCTTCGTTGGAGTTTCAGGAATTTCTGCAATTGATATTTATAAGGCTGATGTTTTGGCTGGATTATTTGTTGGGGGTATGATTCCTTTTATTTTCTCTGCCCTTGCTATTTCTGCCGTTGGAAGAGCTGCCATGGCTATGGTAGAAGAAGTACGTAGACAGTTCCGAGAAATTCCGGGTATTATGGAATACCAGGCAAAACCAGAGTATGAAAAGTGTGTAGCTATCTCCACTAAAGCATCTCTAAAAGAGATGGTGGCTCCTGGCCTAATCGCATTAATTACTCCAGTAGTAATTGGATTTATTTTCGGACCTGAAGTTTTAGGGGGTCTATTGGCTGGTGTTACAGTTTCAGGAGTATTGATGGGAATGTTCCAATCTAATGCAGGTGGAGCTTGGGACAACGCAAAGAAGTCTTTTGAAAAAGGCGCTGTAATTAATGGGGAAACTTTTTATAAGAAATCCGAGCCGCATAAGGCTGCCGTAACCGGAGACACCGTTGGTGATCCGTTCAAAGACACCTCTGGTCCGTCTATGAACATCCTGATAAAATTAATGTCTATTGTATCACTGGTTATAGCTCCGTATATCGCTGGAAAAGGATTTACCATGGATCCGAAGGCTGCTGGTAGCGCTGCAAATAAGATGGAAATGCAGTGTGCTGCTGGGTCAATGAAAAATTGTGAAGAAGGTAAAAACTGTACTTCCATTTTGGATACGACCTATACAGATGCTCAGGGTCAAACCATAAGAGAGAAAAAATGTATCGTTACTGGTGATGCAACAACAATGTCTTGCAGTAAAGAAAAAACTGCAACAAAAAAAGAATGCTGCATGAAGAAGGACGAAAAATAATTAGTCTTCTATTTTTATACTTTTACGCCCCGGTTAATCCGGGGCTTTTTATTGTAGCAAAGCATTATATTTGTCGTCAGTTTAGTGTAGCATGGAATTGCAGGATCTTCTCTTCCTGTTTCGCGACAACAAGCGAACGCAGGAGCTCTTACAATATTTACAAACGTCGCAATCCCCTGTATTGCTGCAGGGTTCTATTGGCTCCTCTCTAGGTTTTACCGTTGCTTCTCTATTCTTACAATCTGAGTTTTCACATCTTATTGTTGCCAAGGATGAAGACGATGCACAATATATAAAAGATGACCTACAGGGCTTACTAGAGAAAAAAGAGGTTTTATTCCTTCCATCATCTTATAAAAAACAGCACGTATTTTCAGAGCTTAACAATCATGCTATTCTTTTACGTGCACAAACTATGAATGCGCTTGCCGGAGCAAAAAAAGGGGGGGAGATAATAGTTACCACACCAGATGCTTTGCAGGAGTTGGTAGTTCACAAAGAGCAGTTGAAAAAAAACACCCTGTTCCTAAAAACGGGAGAGCAACTCGATATTGATTTTATGCTCGACCTTTTACTCGAATATGGCTTTAGCAGAACAGATTTTGTATATGAGCCGGGGGAGTTTTCTATTCGAGGGGGTATCATAGACATATTTTCTTTTGGTAACGAATATCCTTACCGCGTAGAGTTGTTTAATAATCAAGTAGAGAGCTTGCGCACCTTCGATCCAGAAACACAATTATCGCAACGGAAAATTTCAGAACTAACTATCATACCAAATGTCAACACGCATTTTACTAAAGAAACACTTGCAACGATATTCGACTTCTTGCCAGAAAATACCGTTATCTGGTTTCGTGATTATGCCTTATTTAAAGATCTCCTTCAAAAGCAATACGAAAAAGCATGCGATGAGTTTGAAAAGCTGAAGACGGGAAAAACAAAAGAGCATCCATTCTTAGAAAAATTGATGACCGAAGTATTGGTTGCGCCGGAGGTATTGATAAAAAAAACAGAACACTATAAAATTGTAGAGCTTGGGAATGTCTCTTTGATAAATCCTACTACTACCAACATTATATCCTACAAACAAAAACCTCAGTCCTCTTTTGGTAGAAACTTTGATTTATTGATTCAGGATTTGAAATCACTACAAACTTCCGGGTTTGAGACTTTTATTTTTTCTGAAAATACGAGACAAATTGAACGCTTCAGGCACATCTTCGAAGACAAGAAAGCAGGTATACATTTTAACCCTTGCTATATTGATCTTTCTGGTGGTTTCATAGATAGCGATTTAAAAGTTGCCTGCTATACAGATCATCAGATATTTGATCGGTACCATAAGTATAAAACCAAGGTAGGTTTTAATCGAACCAAAGCGATCACCATAAGGCAGTTGAGAGATTTGAACCCCGGTGATTACGTTACACACATTGACCATGGTGTAGGCACCTTCTCTGGTTTAGAAAAAGTGGTAGTAGGCGGACAAGCACAAGAGATGGTGCGGCTGGTTTATAAAGACAATGATCTTTTATATGTCAATATTAACTCTCTACATAAAATTTCAAAGTATACTGGAAAAGAGGGTCACATACCCAAGATAAACAAACTTGGAAGTGATGCATGGACGAATCTAAAAAATAAAACAAAAAAGAAAGTAAAAGATATTGCTGTTGAATTGATAAAACTATATGCACAGCGAAAGTTACAACCTGGTTTTGCTTTTAGTAGAGATACTTTTTTGCAAGACGAGTTGGAGGCTAGCTTTATATATGAAGACACTCCTGATCAAGTAAAGGCAACCCTAGATGTAAAAATAGATATGGAAAAACCCCACCCCATGGATAGGTTAATTTGTGGAGACGTAGGGTTCGGTAAAACTGAAATCGCTATTAGGGCTGCATACAAGGCGGTCACAGATAGAAAACAAGTAGCGATTCTTGTGCCCACTACTATTCTGGCGTGGCAACATTATAAAACATTTTCGGCAAGACTTGAAGGCTTGGGGTGTACTGTAGATTTTCTAAACCGATTTAAATCTTCTAAAGAGAAAAAAGAGACACTGGAAAAAACCAAAGAAGGAAAAGTCGATATCCTGATAGGTACTCATGCGCTTTTAAATAAAGAGCTTAAGTTTAAAGATCTTGGATTGTTGGTGATTGATGAGGAACAGAAGTTTGGCGTGGGCGCTAAAGAAAAATTACGACACCTCGCTGCACATGTAGATACGTTGACATTAACAGCAACGCCTATTCCGCGTACCCTTAAATTTTCTTTAATGGGGGCCAGAGATTTATCAAACATAATGACCCCCCCCACCAACCGTATTCCTATTACTACTGAAGTGCATACCTTCGATATAGATTTTATTAAAGAAGCCATAGAGAATGAAGTTTTTCGTGGGGGACAAGTTTTCTTTGTACATAACCGCGTGAAAGATTTACAGGAGCTGGAAATCGTTTTACGAAGGGTGCTGCCTACTGTAAGCATGCGCACCGCACACGGTCAATTAGAGGGAGATGAGCTGGAAGAAATTATGTTGCAGTTTATCAATGGAGACTTCGACGTACTATTGAGTACTAATATTGTAGAAAGTGGATTGGATATTCCAAATGCCAATACAATCATCATTAACAATGCACATCAGTTCGGGTTGAGCGACTTGCATCAGCTCAGAGGCAGAGTAGGAAGGTCTAATAAAAAAGCATATTGTTTTTTATTAGCGCCCCCGAAAGGAAGCTTAACCGATGAAGCCAGGCGTCGTTTACAAACTCTAGAAGAGTTCTCCGATCTTGGTTCTGGATTTCAAATAGCCCTTCGTGATATGGATATCCGCGGTGCGGGCAATTTATTAGGTGGCGAACAGAGCGGATTCATTGCAGATATCGGGTTTGAAATGTATCATAAAATTCTGGATGAAGCGATACAGGAATTAAAGTATACCGACTTTAAAGATGTATTCCGAGAACAGATAGAAGAACAAAAACAATTTGTTTACGAATGCACTATTGATACCGACTGTGAGATGTTATTCCCTCCAGAATATATTCAGAACACTGAAGAGCGTTTACGTTTATATTCCGAACTGGATGCTATAGAGAATGAAGAAAACCTAAGTGCTTTTGCAAAAAGACTGGAAGACCGATTTGGGAAAATCCCTAAACAGGTCCATGAATTATTTGACGGACTTCGTATTCGATGGATAGGTAAAAAGATTGGCTTTGAAAGAATTATTCTTAAACATGGAAAGCTTCGTTGTTATTTTTTAGACAACCCAAAATCACCCTATTATGAGAGCGCTTATTTTCCAAGGGTAATGGAGTATATACAAGGCGCTAAAAGGAAATGCAACCTAAAACAAAGCGGAAGTAGTTTAATTTTGGTGTATGATAATGTTACCAATATGCATCAGACACAAGCTATTTTTAATGATATTGATACACATGTCTTTGGATGATGCTTTGTATTCGTATTTAGATTGTTTCAGGTTGTTTAGGATAAATGAATTATTCTGAATTTACTTTTTTACTTTTACTAACAAATACCTCCTCTTATGAAAACTACTCCACTCTCCGATATACATATTGCTTTAGGTGCAAAGATGGTCGACTTCGCTGGCTTTTATATGCCTGTAAGATATTCTTCTGACCTTGAAGAACACCATTGTGTTCGCAATGCTGTAGGTATGTTTGATGTATCACACATGGGAGAGTTTTTATTAAAAGGAGACAAGGCTTTGGATCTTTTACAAAAGATAGTTTCTAATGATGTATCTAAGTTAGAAAGGGGACAAGCGCAATATGCCTATTTGCCGAATGAACACGGTGGTATTGTAGATGATCTTTTGGTGTATCATTTAGAAGACGGTAATTACATGTGCGTAGTGAATGCCGGCAATATAGAAAAAGACTGGAGTTGGTTTAATAAGCATAATACCGAAGGAGTAGAAATGCATAACATATCCGAGCAAACTGCTTTATTGGCTATACAGGGACCGAAGGCAGCAGAAGCTCTACAATCGCTTACTGATATTACATTGAAGGATATTCCCTATTACCGATTTACGAAAGGTACGTTTGCCGGCGTAGACAATGTGTTGATCTCTGCTACGGGATACACTGGTGCAGGAGGCTTTGAATTGTATTTCCGAAAAGAACATGCTGAAGAGATTTGGAATAAAATACTGGAAGCTGGTAAGCCATTTGGGTTACAGCCTATCGGTCTTGGTGCCCGCGATACACTGCGTTTGGAAAAAGGCTTTTGTTTGTATGGTAATGATATCGACGACACCACATCTCCTTTAGAAGCGGGATTAAGCTGGGTAACCAAGTTCAATAAAGATTTTATTGCCAAGGATATTTTACTACAGCAAAAGGCCGATGGGTTACAACAAAAATTAGTAGGCTTTACTATGGTTGACAGAGGTATTCCGCGTCATGATTATGTGATAAAAGATGCCACCGGAAATACTATTGGAAGGGTAACTTCAGGAACTCAGTCGCCTACATTAGGGTATGGCGTTGGGTTGGGTTATGTTGCTGCAGCGTACACTGCTCTC
>CANHGL010000057.1 GCA_947460245.1 Sphingobacteriales bacterium | reverse complement strand
TTAAAACTTTAGAAGCTAGGTTTATATTTAGATCCTGTGAGCATCTTTTGTCCGTCTTTGATAGCAATTAATTCCTTTAATGTTGTCTGAGGATATTCTCTCATATATGCTTCAACAATCTGTAATCCTACCCACGCGCCCACTCTTCCGGGACTATCGCTCGGCATTCCATAAGTATTTGGACCATCTTTTACATATTTATACTCTTCGAAGCGGGTATTATAGAGTAGATTTTCTTCCAGAAAAAATGCCCAGATTCGAGGCTCATTCTTCTTACACCATTCCCAATTCTTCTCTGTATACTTAATAATATCATAGTTCTTCTTATCAGGTAGCAAGCTATGAATCGCATAGAGTATCTTGCCTTCTGCTATCATTTTATCCAGCAAAGTAGATTTGTCTCCCGGTGGAGGGATTAAGTTGGCAACAAGTACATTAGCACAGTCAATGCTTATATACTTCTGGTCAAAGGTGCGAAGCATGAACGTGTATTGCTGGAACAGGCTGGCATAGAATATATAGTTAGAGCCTAAATATTTATCTAATGAAATTGCAAGTATAGAGTCTGTTGCAGTAAAGACAGAGTACGAAAATTCAGAGATACAGGTATATACCTTGGGGGTAGGTTTTTCCGGGAAGTAACTTTTATAATTAGCGAATAAAACCTTTAAGTCTTTTTTCAAAAAATCAAGATTAGAAAATTTATACTGAACGCTATCATATAAACCTTTCATAGCAGGTTTAGAAATAAATTCTTTCATAACCTTTAACTGCATCGACTTATCTCCAGCTTCTGGAAGGTTAAGTACCTGATTAAAGTATACATTAGAGAAGGTGGGATGTTTTTGCTGTAGAGCAGTCAGTTCATTTTCCAGCATCTCTGGGTGACAGGCAAAAAGTTCTTTCTGGAATTCTATTATGTCAACTTTAATGTCTGAGGCTTCTACTGTTTTTTCTTTCTTGGGTAATTGTCCATTCCGATTGCATGTACACGAGCTAAGTATTAGACAGCAAAAAATAGGGATCAGAAGATGCAAATGGTGTTTCATAAGGGATGCTTTATGGTTGTAAAAATAGATATTCTGAACATTAATAATCATTAAGTAGATTTAATTATTATACAGACAAATAATCGTATTTTTGAACATTCAATACAAGACATGAGAATTGGGCTCGCTCAGCAGAATTACATGATAGGAGATTTCAAGGGTAACTTTGAAAAGATGAAGTTTGCTATTGAGCAGGGGATAGAGGCAAATGCCGATTTATTGTTATTTAGTGAATTGTGTGTTTGTGGTTATCCTCCAAGAGATTTTCTTGAATTCAAGCATTTTATTCAGCAATGTGAAAGTATAGTAAGTCAACTGGCAGCCATTGCCGGGAATGAGATAGCAATTATTGTAGGAGCCCCATCTGTCAACCCAAAGAAAGAGGGTAAGGATTTATTTAATTCTGCATATTTTATAGAGCATGGAAAAATAAAATATATCGCCAATAAGGCACTGCTGCCAACCTATGATGTCTTCGATGAATATCGCTATTTCGAGCCGGGCAATGAGTTTAATGTAGTAGAATTCAAGGGTAAGAAAATAGCAATCACCATTTGCGAGGATATATGGGATATTGAGGACGTAAACCCTCTTTACCGAATTAAGCCTGTTGCGGAGTTGAAAAAATATCAACCGGATTTCTTAGTGAATCTATCGGCTTCTCCATTTTCTTATATACAGGCAAAGACAAGGATGGAAGTTGTTCAGAAGAATGCTGTGCAATTTCATTTACCTGTATTTTATTGTAATACTGTAGGGGCGCAAACAGAGCTTATTTTTGACGGGGGTAGTATGGTGGTTTCGGCAGATGGGGAGATCATAGAAGAGATGCCCTATTTTGAGGAATGCATTCGCTTCTACGATATTGATGATTCGGGTATTCGACCGAGTATATTGTTTGGGCATGATAAGCTAATACAGGATAAGGACAAGATATCATTGATCCATGATGCCTTAGTATGTGGCATTAGAGATTATTTTAAAAAGTTAGGATTTCAAAAGGCTATACTCGGTCTTTCTGGAGGAATAGATTCTGCGCTGGTATTAGCTTTGGCTGTACGTGCCTTAGGAAAAGAGAATGTGTGGAGCGTGCTAATGCCTTCCAAATTTTCTTCTGAACATTCCATAGACGATAGTTTAGCATTACTGAAATCTTTAGGTTCGCCTTATAAAATAATTCCTATTAAGGAGATATTCGATTCTTATACACAAACTCTTTCTCCTCATTTTGAAGGGAAGCCTTTTGATGTAACTGAGGAGAATTTGCAAGCACGAATTCGTGGAAATTACCTAATGGCATTGAGTAATAAGTTTGGATATATTTTATTGAATACCACCAATAAAAGTGAGGCTGCTGTTGGATATGGAACCTTATATGGTGATATGTGTGGTGGTCTGGCAGTAATTGCTGACGTATATAAAACAGAGGTCTATGAACTTTGTAGACACATAAATAAAGACGGAGTGCTTATCCCCGAAAATATTCTTTCTAAAGCGCCAAGTGCTGAATTACGGGAGGGGCAAAAAGATGCAGACTCTCTCCCTGATTATGCTATTTTGGATAAAGTCTTGTATAAATATATCGAGGAGCACCTAGGTCCTGATGAAATTGTAGCACTTGGTTTTGATGAGTCTCTGGTTACGCGGATTCTTCGCATGGTCAATAGGAATGAATTTAAGCGCCATCAAACACCGCCTATCTTACGTATCTCTAAAAAGTCCTTCGGGTCTGGCAGAAGGTTGCCTATTGTTGCTAAATATCTTGAATAGATTTTAGCGCATTGCCAGTATCTTCTTCTCAAACTTTTCAAACACAAGTGCCGCTATCCCAAAGCTTAATATCCAGGTAAACAGGTATTGTAGGATATTAAATAAAATCATGCTCTTCTGAGGAATATGTAATTGCTCCAGCACATACATCACTACGATGATGGAGATAAAGTGGAATAAATAAACGCTGTAAGTGATTTTTCCAAGATAAACAATTACAGGATGTTCAAAAATTATATAACGTTTGTTGTCTTTTACCAGGTAAAGCATGAATATGGCAAAGCAGGAACAGAATATTTCGTTGATAAAGAAGGGGAATTCAAAGCCGCTAATCATCAGGATAAACATTACGACTATAGAGAATATGGTTAACCCCTTGGTGATATATTTTTGAACCAGATCCTGTCGGTATAAGAAAGCATATATAGCAGTAGCTCCTATGAAGAAGCAATAGGCATAAGAAAAGAGGGTGATGAAAAAGATAAGGTTAGATACATACATGGCTTCTTTAGTGTGAAATACCTTTCTGCAGAAGAGATAAATAACTATAGAAATTCCGAGTGCAATATAGTACCCTGCAAAACATTTTAGAATAAAGCCTTTGAAGTTTTTAAATTTCTTCCATAACATTGGCCAGAAGACATAAAAAATTTCTTCTACACCTATGGTCCAGTGGTGAACCCCATAGATCCAAACTCCATTATTAACGTAGGCAATTAGAAGGGCTATGTGGGGTAATAGAAATACACTTAATAAGAAAAGTATCCATTTGGGTACATCATAAATCCCAAAAGAGGCAGCCTCTTTCAGCCACGGTAATGTCTTAAAAAAGATGGAGGAGGTGTATTCAGGAAGTAGAAGAGGAAGGAGTATCCAGTATACAAACATAGATAAATAAAATACTGGCCATATCCTGAATATTCTGTTTTTATAAAACTTTTTTATAGATATATTTTGTGTATTGTATTTTTCAACCTCTAGTTGGTAGGTAATCAGAAACCCACTCATGGTAAAGAACATCAATACGGGATAGAAACCTAACGAGTGCGTCATCCTTTCTTTCTGTAAATCTAATGGCAGTAAATTTCTGATGGTCATAATTTCTCGCAAATGACCAAAAATAATGGTGTTGGCCATCCAAAATCGAAATCCCAATAGATTTGGAAAGAAATGTTTTCCTTTTAATGCCTTCTCGTTAGTATTCATATTTTAATTAGCAAATATGCCTTTAGATTTTTAGCAATGAGTTGTTTTCGAAAGCCTACTTTTTCGGGCTCGTTCAGCAGAAGCATTCCTGTGTTTCCTAATGTCTGTACGAAAAGTTTCTGCATCTTCTCATTCATAAAGATAATATTTACTTTCTTATCCTTGAAAAAGGCTAAAATATCTACAGAGCCATTATTTATATATGGTCGAACATCATCTTGTTCAAGGAAGAGTTCTTTATAATTGTCAGGTAAGTAGGCATTAAAACCACGTTCACTGGTGAATAGTACGCTGTTTGCTGAAGTGTTATTTTTTTTGAGGTATTCAATCGTTTTTAAATTGGGTTGCTTGTTGCTATCGGATAACATATTGTGGTAATAGCCTACAGACTTAGAGGTGGGAGTAAGCAAAAGCAATAGAATAACTATCACATAAAATGGCATACTCTTTTCAAGCCATGAGATATGGTTCTTAAGCAGAATGAGCAGCAAGAGCACCCACCATACAAATTGAAGGATGATATAATGTCTTTCCGGGAATATCATAAAAATAGAAAAGAAGCTCCAAATGAAATAAGATGCAATTATCAGACTTGTAAACTTATTTTTTCCTAGCGATTCAATAATGTTTCTGTAGGTTTTTTTCTTGAGTATAAGCCATAAGAGTGTAGCGATGAATATTAGAAATAGAATATGTTTTCCTTTACCTAAATAATGAAATATCTGCGGAGGTAATAGCCAATTCTCCATATATTTATAGAGGTTGATGACATAGTTCAGCATATTGGTTCCAACATGCTTTAAAAACATAGTAGGGTTACTAAGAAGACATTGAAGCATAGTCTTACTTCCATGAAAGATATCTAATGCATCATATTGATCCAGCGTTAATGGTCTTTTTGTCCAGAAGATATAATTGGTGTAAAAGTGTTGCTTGAATGCAAATAGACTGCGATCTATGCCTTGTGCTCTGAATGAAATAAATCCGAATATAGAGTATAAGCCTGTGGTGCATAGAATAAATATAGCATACATCGGATTGAAGCCTACCTTCTTCTGTTTGGCTATTAATATGACCCATATAATTAGAAGTGTTGCTACTACTAGTAAAAATTCCTGTCGCGCATACATACATATCCAGGACGCTGTAATCGCGATTAAAACTTTGGTTTCTTTATTTATGACAAGGTTGATAAATAGAAATGCCAATAAAATAATTGTTAAGCAGAAATGACTGACAAAAGTAAAATTAGATACCAATAGTGGTTGTGTCAAGAAAGAAAGTGTTGCTATTAGCGCGATATTTTTATTTAATGAAAATGAAATTAGCAATAGGAATAGTAATACCGGAATGATGATCATTAACAGGCAGTAATTCAGATAAAATACATTCACGCTGTCCGGACAGATAAGAGATAATAAATAATACCACAGGTTATAGGATGGCCCCCAGTTATTATAGGCATGGGTAGCTAATCCAATTCCCTTTTGAAGATATTCTGTTTCGTCAAAGAAGGGAATGTCTAAATGATGACGAACGCCATATAGTTGCTTGAACGCTGCAAGGAGAATTATCACCACATAAAAAAGCACAGAGGCGTTTATATTATATGGAATAATGTTATCTTTCTTATCAATTTTCTGTGAGTATGACATATAGCGATAAGCGAAATTATGAAATATCTGCGATAGAAAGGATGTAAGTATATTATCAATAACTATTTATGAAAATACATCTCTTAAGAAATGACCTTATAGTATATTCTTCAGCTTCTGCCATTGAATATTCAAATGGGATTTTATATGTTATCGGAGATGATGTGAATTATATCTTATGTCTGGATTTGGCATGGAATGTAGTAAGGGAAATAAAATTATTCGATTTTGAAGGCAATAGAATACCTAAGCCCCAAAAACCTGATCTGG
>CANHGL010000056.1 GCA_947460245.1 Sphingobacteriales bacterium | reverse complement strand
GCAAAAGAGTTTGCAAGTACAAAAAACAGACAACAAGACAATATCAATAAGCCTTTATTTATCATCTTTATTTATTTTATCAAAATACGAGCCATTCTTTGGAAAGCTGTAACTGCATCAAGGGATTTGTAAATATTTGTGTGTCTGTATGGAGATTTTCCATGCAGGGTGTTGTTTTACATACTCAATTACCAGGGGCAGTAACTCTTGTTGCTTACTCCATTCTACCTGTAAGTACAACTTACAATCCGAGCCCACCAATTCAGAATTTAATTCTGCAAATTCAAAATCTCTTTTATTATAGATAATGCACTTCAATTCATCAGCATGAATAAGAACATCTTTCAACACCGGCTTAAATTTTTTCGGCGAGACACAAACCCAATCCAGAGATCCTGAAATCGGATAAGCTCCTGAAGTCTCTATATTTATCTGAAAGCCTTTAGCCTTGAATGCTTCTGTAAGTGAATTTAAGTCATACATTAAAGGTTCACCTCCCGTAATCACAATTAATCTTGCCGGAAATTTCAGCGCCTCTTCCACTAAATCATTGATAAGCATTAACTGTTTTTCCTCCACTGTCCAAGACGCTTTCACATCACACCACACGCAACCCACATCACAGCCTGCCAGTCTTATGAAATACGCAGGATGGCCTGTATAAAACCCCTCTCCCTGAAGCGTATAAAAGTGCTCCATTATGGGAATATATTTTGTAGTGTCGAAGGTTATCAAGGCAGTTAAGATGAATAGATTAAACGTTATTCAAATAGTTTACAAAACTAAATAAAAAAGGGCGCACCAAATGCGCCCACTCACTTTTATTACAAGGAATTATGCTTTTGGAGCTGCTGCCAGAATCTCCGCTGTCGCCTGGTCTGCGTAGTTCTCGAAATTCTGATTGAATTTATCTGCCAGCTCTGCGGCCTTGATGTCATATGCTGCTTTGTCTGCCCATGTATTTCTTGGATTCAACACCTCCCCTGGAACACCAGGACAAGCTGTAGGAATCTGGAAATTAAATACAGGCAAGGTCTCAAATTCTACTTTATTTAACTCACCTTCCAATGCCGCAGTAATAAGCGCACGGGTTACTTTCAGACTCATACGTTGACCAACACCATAAACACCACCTGTCATCCCTGTATTGATTAACCAAACATTCGCACCACTTTCCTTCAGCTTAGCCCCTAACATCTCCGCATACTTTGCAGGATGCAAAGGAAGGAAGGCTGCCCCGAAACATGCAGAGAAAGTAGTCTGAGGTTCTGTAACACCAGCCTCTGTTCCTGCTACCTTTGAGGTATATCCGGAAATAAACAAATACATTGCTTGCGCCTCCGTCAATCTGGAAATTGGAGGCAGAACACCAAAAGCATCGTACGACAAAAAGAAGATATTCTTTGGTGTGCCACCTACTGATGGAACTGCAATATTATTGATATGGTATAAGGGATAAGAAACACGCGTGTTTTCTGTGGTTTGCACATCTGTAAAGTTCACCTTGTTGGTGTCTTCAAAGAAATGAATATTTTCTAAAATAGCACCGGGCTTTATCGCATGATAAATATCCGGTTCTTTTTCTTCTGTAAGATCAATACACTTAGCATAACAACCTCCCTCAAAATTAAAGACTCCATTATCACTCCAGCCATGCTCATCATCGCCAATTAATTTCCTGTTAGGATCTGCCGACAAGGTAGTTTTACCGGTTCCTGATAATCCAAAGAATAATGCGGTATCACCTTCCGTTCCGATATTAGCAGAACAGTGCATACTTAGCACCTTTCTTTGATGCGGCAACACAAAATTTAAAACTGTAAAAATCCCTTTCTTGATTTCTCCGGTATATCCACTACCACCAATCAATATAACTTTCTTGCTAAAGTTGATAATAGAAAAGTTATGCTGGCGTGTGCCATGAATTTCAGATTTAGCATAAAAACCGGGTGCACATAAAATGGTCCATTCCGGATCAAAATTTTGTAACTGATCTTTTTCCGGACGAATAAACATATTATCTGCAAATAATCCCGCCCATGGCGTTTCTGTTACTACTCGGATACTTAAACGATAGGTAGGATCTGCACAAGCAAACAAATCTCTTACATATACTTCGTTCAGCTTATCAAAATAAGCCAATATTTCTTGCTCTAGTTTATCAAAATTCTCGGTGGAGATAGGCTGATTGATAGCATTCCAGTTTACTGCATCCTCCGTTACAGCATCAAAGACAGTAAACTTGTCTTTAGGCGAACGACCGGTGAATTCTCCGGTACTGATACACAAAGCCCCCGTATCATTCAACACCCCTAAATTCTTATCCAGGGTAAGCTGTATAAGCTCCTCTCTGGAAGAATTCCACTTTGCTCTGTTTAGTAAAAAATTAAGCATTCCAGCTTCCTTTTCGGAGCTCTTAACACCATGATCACTCATCTTTTTGTTTTTTGGATTAAGGAAACCAAATTTAAGGAAATTTGACTTGATGTTATAGTCAGGGGTCCGCCAATGTTGAAAAGTAAGCGCTTTGTTAATGAAAAAGGCCCCGATTAATCGGGGCCTTTTATAAATGAACAGATAAGAGCTATTATTCTTTAGCGTCTCCTTCCATTTTAGCCTTCAAATCGGAAAGTGCGTCGATATCGCCCAGTGTAGATTTCTCTACTTTACTGTTCGCAACCGTAACGGCATCTTTCGTTTTCTTAGCCTCTTTCTTTCTTTCGCCATCAACATGTTTCTTGTCATCCGACTTTTGGTCTTCATTAACACGTGTATGAGAAACGATAATACGCTTATCATCTCTGTCGAATTCCAATACCTTGAATGGCAATACCTCATCCACATCTGCCAATTTTCCGTCTTCTTTCTTGATATGACGAGTAGGTGCAAATGCTTCAATTCCGTATGGCAATTGTACCAAGGCACCTTTGTCTTCGCGCCTTAAGACAGTAGCCTCATGCGTTGAACCGATTGGGAATAAGTTTTCAAAAGTATCCCAAGGATCTTCTTCCAACTGTTTATGACCCAATACAATCTTTCTGTTATCTACATCAATTTCCAATACCATCACATCAAGTTCACTACCAATTTTGGTAAATTCACTTGGGTGATTGTAGCGTTTAGTCCAGGAAAGATCTGAGATATGAATCATACCACCTACAACATCATCCAATTCCACAAATACACCATAAGGTGTAATGTTCTTAACTAATCCTTTTAGTTTGGTTCCAACCGGATATTTTTCAGAAATATGCTTCCAAGGATCTTCAGTCATTTGTTTTAAACTGAGTGACATCTTACGTTCTTCTTTATCCAACGTTACCACTACTGCCTCATAGTCATCTCCCAATCTGAAGAAGTCGCGTGAGTTTATTGGCTGATTGCTCCAGGTAACTTCAGAAACGTGAATTAAACCTTCTACACCCGGTACGATTTCCAAGAAAGCACCGTAATCTTCGATATTAACGATTTTACCTTTCACCTTAGCACCTAATTCGATACCACCAGGAAGGCTATCCCAAGGATGAGGCTGTAATTGCTTCAAACCTAATGAAATACGTTTCTTGTTATCATCGTAATCGATTACAACCACTTGTAACTTTTGATCCATCTTCAGCACTTCGCTAGGATGGTTGATACGTCCCCAAGAGATATCTGTGATGTATAATAATCCATCAACACCACCTAAGTCTATGAATGCACCGAAGTCAGTAATATTCTTGATAGTACCTTCTAACACTTGTCCTTTCTCCAACTTACCAATGATTTCCTGACGTTGTGACTCTAGATCACTTTCAATTAATGCTTTGTGAGAAACTACAGCATTCTTAATGATTTCGTTAACCTTAACCACCTTAAATTCCATAGTCTTACCAACAAACTGATCATAATCTGTAATTGGCTTCACATCGATTTGAGAACCTGGTAAGAATGTTTCCATTCCGTAAAGGTCTACGATTAATCCACCCTTTGTTTTACTGATTATTCTACCCTTAACGATAGTATCATTCTGATGTGCTTCGCAGATATAATCCCAAGCCTTGGTGAGTTTAGCTTTCTTACGAGATAAGATAAGCTGCCCTTTCTTGTTTTCCTTATTTTCTACATAAACATCTACCTCATCGCCCACTTTTAAGTCGGCCATATCTTTAAACTCTGAACGCGCAATCATACCATCGGATTTGAATCCTATGTTTAAGATTACGTCTGTATGGGTGATAGCCGTAACTATTGCCTTAACAATTTCATTGTCTTCTACTTGTCTGAACGTTTGGTCATACAAGGTTTCTAATTCAGCAATCTTTTCTTTAGTGTATTGGTTAGCACCACGTTTGCTGACGTTCCAATCGAAGTCATCTGCTTTCAGCACCGGTATAGCAAGCTCTACCGTTTCTTGTTCAATTACTTCTTTCTCTTTGTGCACCGGAATAATGTCGTCTTGAGCATCTATTGCCGGTAAGTCTTGTTCTTGTGTCAAAATTGACTGTTTTAAAGGTTAAAAATTGATTTTTCTCTCCTTTTCTCGGCTTTAGCCAAAAAATGGACTGCGAAGATACGAATTAAAGGCTAAAAAACAGCTGCTTTAGGAGGAAAATATGTCTGGCAATAAGCAATACCTGCAATTTATACCCTTGGATTTTATGGAATTTACCAGATTTTGGCATCTAAAGCATAAAAGGCTATGGAATGGAGCGCAAAAAGAGTACGCTATAAAGAGCAAGAAAGGATTGCCGTTTATTTTGAAAAGAATCCCGAGCTGATACTACGCATCAAAAAGCTGAAAGATGCCAGGTGGAGTTACAGCTTGGGTGCTTGGCATGTGCCTGACAATGAAGAAAACCGAAAGCGATTTAAGTTGGAAAATACTGTTTTGAGGGCTGAAAAAATAGAGAAAGTGCAACAGTTCAGCCGCTGGCTGAAATCCAAGCGGTATAGCGACAATACTATAAAGACCTATTCGGATGCGTTGAAGTCCTTTTTACTGTATTACAATACTAAACCGGTGGAGGAAATGACGAATGAAGATATTATCACTTACAACAACGACTACATCTTAAAAAATCAACTTTCTGCGTCCTACCAGAATCAGCTGGTGAATGCAGTGAAATTATTTTTCAGGACAATTGAAAACAAGTTGATGCAGGAAGAGTTAATACACCGACCAAAGAGAGAAAAACTATTGCCAAATGTATTGAGTAAAGAAGAAGTCAAGCAGATTTTAAACGCACATGGAAATATAAAACACAAGGCAATGTTATCATTGATATATAGTTGTGGTTTGCGTCGCAGTGAATTATTGAGCCTGACACTGCTTGATATTGACTCAAGGCGAAATTTGGTATTGATAAGAAAAGGAAAGGGTAAAAAAGATAGAATTGTTCCATTGAGTACAAAAATACTGAGTGTGCTTAGAGCTTATTTTATTGTTTACAAACCAAAGGTATGGCTTTTTGAAGGGCAAACGCCCGGAGAGCAATACTCTGAAAAGAGTTTGCAATCAGTATTAAAGCAGGCATTAGAAAAAGCAAGAATAAAAAAACCTGTAACATTACATTGGTTAAGACATAGTTATGCCACGCACTTACTTGAGAGTGGCACTGATTTGAGGTATATACAAGAATTACTGGGGCACAATAGCAGTAAGACCACAGAAATCTATACCCATGTGAGCACAAAGAATATTCAACAAATCAAAAGCCCTTTTGATGATTTATAAAATTTTTATTGTATTTTTAAGAATCATATATTTAAAAAGAATGCTAATTAACAGACCAATACATACTACTGTTAGCTGTATAGGTCTGATATTGTCAGACCTATAAACAAGTTAGATGCAAAAAAGGGAATTACATTAAATGAAATATAATGAAATCAAATTAACTCGATGAATAATTATACTTATATAGACTTATTTGCAGGTTGTGGTGGCTTGAGCTTAGGATTAAAACAAGCAGGATTTAAAGGTATTTGGGCAAATGAGATTGATACAGATGCTGCAAATACTTATAAATTAAATATTGGAGACCATATTTACTGTGGTGACATAAGAGACATAGAAACAAGTAGTGTACCAGCTCCAAATCTCTTAGTAGGAGGTTTTCCATGTCAACCATTTTCATTATCAGGATTACAAAATGGATTTAAGGGAAAAGATGGAGACTTATTTTTTCATTGTGTCAAATTTATAAAGGATCTAAATCCTGAAGTTTTTATTTTAGAGAATGTCACTGGTTTCATAAGACTTAAAAAGGGG
>CANHGL010000055.1 GCA_947460245.1 Sphingobacteriales bacterium | reverse complement strand
GCATCTTCTTTCACCTCATCTGTACCCACCTCGATGGCCTTCCTTAAGTAATCAAATGCAGGCCATAAAACAATTTGACTTTGAAAGCCTGTACCAGGACCACATAATTTTCCACTACCGACGTATAGACTAGCAATAAAATAATAGGCTTTGCCCATCTTGGGATTGTATATCAGCGCCTGCTTAGCAAATTCTCTCGCAGCGGGATAGTCGTTTTTATCTGCTTTGATATTAGCCATGACAAAATATAAATCTGCACGCTTACTGGAGTCTGGTTCTTTTGCAGATGCATTCTCGTAAAGCATATAGGCAGAGTCCATCTGGTTATTCTTCATATATATACTCCCCAAGCGGAAAGCATAGCTATAACCCGGATCCATAGCATTTAATTTCTTCAATAATTCTATATTGAATAAGCTATCCGCACAACCCTTAGTTCTATTATACACCAACTTCAGCGTTTCTAAATCGTTTGGATTAGAGTCGTACTTCTTTCTGTAAATTTCCATCAACTTGGCGCAATCTGCCGGATCACTTTTGTCTACAAAAGCTTTGGAATAAAGGTCATCGATATTAGATCTTACTTCCTTAAACTGATCTGCCTGCTGTCCGCTAACCTTTGCTAAATTTCTGTCAATGATCCCGGAAAGCTCTGTGTACTTTTGTTTTACAAACTCTGCAGTAATACCATCACTACCAACCTGGTTTGCTAATAGTTTAAAATATACCTGCAGGTAACGATAGAAGGTGTTATCACCACTTAGCTGAATATTTTTTTCTAATAACCTGCGTGCTTTAGGAATATTAGCATCTTTATTTCTGCCATACAATAAAAGGTCTGTACCATATCTTCCCAACATGTATACATCTTCTCCAAAGCACTGGATATACTTATCGTAAATCTGAAATAGTGTATCTGCAAAAGCATTGGCTTGCTCTCTGTCTTTCTCATTTCTGATAAAAGAAATATACATATCTGCGCCGTCATAAAATGTTTGCTTGCGAAACGATGGTGCATTGCTGTACATATTCTTCCATTGTGGCAAAGCATCCGCAAATAAATTCTTTTTAAAAAATTCCCTATAAATAGAATACGCAGGAGTCGTTTTCGTACTATCCCCTCCTATATAACGAGGGCAATTTTGTGCGGTTGCTGAAGTGAGCAAAGCAAGCGCGATACATACCATTGAAATGATCTTCTTCATCGTCCTAAAAATAATTAATTAATAGTATTTTCTTTTTACAAACCACCTGTCGTTCAGTGTGATGCCAAAGCGAAGTCGCACGAAGTTTTCCTGAACCAGGTTACTTTTGGTGGTACCCCTGATTCCTGCTTCCAAACCAACGTTAAAAGCATATACATATACTTTTTGCAACATTCCTTCTTCACTAGAGGTGGTAATGATTAATGGAATACCTAACCCAAAGTTCATGCCAAACTCATTAATCGACTGATTGTTGATGGTGACATTAGTGCGGGTATAATTAAATCCTGCCCTATACTTGATACGGGTAAAGAACTTGGAGAAGTTCTTATCGTTAGGGAGAAATTCCCCCCCAAAGCCTATTCTCCAACTATTGCTCAGCCTGGAAGCTGCATTATCTTCATATCCTTTATATTTACTCCAAGGCTGAAATTTAAAATCAAACCCTGCTCTCCACTTAATTCCCCTGGATGCTACTATACCGAATTGCAATGTTGCTGGTATACGAATATCCGAACGCTGGTTGAAGTTTTCTGAAAGCGTATCTAATATGCTCGCAGTGCTGGTGCGAGGCTTAATATACTCTTCAATGAAATCATTAAGTCCTGCATCTGGAGTTCTATACGTTTGATAGCCTGACCTGAAGGTGTAAATACCTTTATCGGTATAGGTCCCCTTACCAAATTTTATTGGTGCAGAGCCCGATAACCCAAATACGATGTTATAGGTCTTGCTGGTATCTTTTTTGCTCTTAATGTCCAGGCTGTATTGCCCGCCTGCATTCCAGATGAAGCTACTCACCTTGGTATTGGTGAATGTCCAGGTGGTATAGGCAGTATTATCAAATACCCCAGATTTATCCATTGGGTAGGCAAAGGTATTGTTATTCACTTTTCCGAAGAGGTAACCGAGATTAAACCCTACGGAGAATCCTTTGTATTTAAATCCATTTCCCCACGACATATTATAGAGTGTACCAGAGCCCTCGTATTCGAATTTTACTGCGTTAGAGGTGTCAAATGACTGATATTGGGAGATAAGGTAATCTTTTGCAGAAAACGGTAACATCGCCAATCCGGTAGTCCAATATTTATTAACAGGAAAAAATAAAGAAAGGTAGTTTAAGCTGAAGCTGTTTTGCTTTTCTTTTATTTTATTCGTTTTGAGTTTGCCAAAGTTTCCGGAGAATCCTCCGTCGAACGTGGTAAGTTGTAAAGCAGAATAAGAGGCGGGATTCAGATAGTTTACGGTCTCTCCGGAGCGAAAAGCAGCTCCTAAGCCCCCCATCTGTGCCGATTGTGCGGTGTTATTATCGTATACAAAACCTAACCCGTAGCGGGAGTATGGGGTGTGTTCCTGTGCTTTAACGAATTGTATTCCGAAAACCAGAACTAAGAGTAGTAAACTATTGCGCATTATGTTGCAGTATATGATTTAACCCAATCAACGTGCAATCGGGATTTGCAAATATCTCATTTTTAAGCCTAGAAACCAACAAATCCGCATCGCCGCCTGTAATTATTATATTCATTTGGGGAAATTTAACTAAATATTCATTGATCATTCCGTCGATTTCCCTTGCTGCTGCGTAAAGTGTACCGGTCATCATATTGGAGAAAGTGTCTGTCCCTATAAGGTCTGCGCTTTCTGATAATTCTA
The DNA here is from genome assembly GCA_947460245.1 of Sphingobacteriales bacterium. Lineage (GTDB taxonomy): Bacteria > Bacteroidota > Bacteroidia > Chitinophagales > JADIYW01 > JADJSS01. The sequence continues at coordinate 3,412 of CANHGL010000055.1, read as the reverse complement.
CATCCGGAAGTTTTCCTGTAAAATGATGCATCGCCTTAAGTCGCATCTTCAGTCCGGGGTGTATGCTTCCTCCCAAAAACTCATTGCTGGCATTGATGAAATTAAAGGTGATACAGGTGCCACAGCCGATTACCAAATTATTCTGATGGGGGAAGCGGGAGTTAGCTGCCGCCACAAGCGCAATCCTGTCTTTTCCTAAGGTGTCTTTAGATTTATAGTGATTAGAGAAAGGCAGGCTGGTGTATTGGTCCAATATAATATACCGAGGAATTCTCGATACCGCAGCAAGCAACTCTTTAGGTATATCTACCGTGGAAGAAAGAATTACAGCCGCGGGTTGCTGTTGCTCCACCCATTGCAGCACAGACTGAAGATCTGCCATTTCAAAAGCTGTTGACGACACTATCTCTGGTCCGTTAAACAGGCCAATTTTTGTGCGGGTATTACCTATATCTATCGCTACGTTCATGGATCGTTTCTCGCTAATCTGTTTTTTTTAAATAATGCGTTTGGCAGAAGTAGCCCGACTAAGCTTCCAGTTTTCAATATGCTCCAATAGTACTAATCCTGGTTTTTTACCCTTTTCAATAGAGCCAAGGTGTTGGTCAAAACCCAGCGCCTTCGCGCCGTTAATAGTAGCCCAGCTCAATACCGTAGGAAAATCAAGATACGATTGAAATTTCAGAATTGTCTTCATCTCTTCCAGGATATTAAGCTGCCAATTTGAAGTAAGGCTGTCGGTTCCAATAGTTACCTGTGCGTGCATGTCTAAAAAATGCTGATAAAGAGGCAACTGATTTTCTATGTACAGATTTGCATTAGGACAGGTTGCCCAGAAAACATTTTCCTTTCCCAGTAGATCTTGGGCGGTTTCAATATCTTCTTTGGTCGTCAGTGTATTGTGTACAAAGAGTGTCCTGTGGCATTTTTGCAAATACTGAAGAGCATAGTGTATGGAAGTTCTGCGGATATCCGGAATGCCGGAAGTATCCAAATTCAGTCGTTGATAGAAATCCATAAAGCCACCCGACTTTTTCTCAAAAAGCTGGTTCTCTGCAAGCGTCTCCTGGTTATGAATAGAAATAGTTTTCGTACCGACGTTGTCTTTTAGTTGTTCAAACAGTTGCGGAGAGACAGAATACGGAGCATGAGGAACTTTAGATTTTTTATGCGTTGCGCTCTCCTGTAAAGTATTAAAAACTGCATCATACTTTTCTGTTTCTTTTGCTGTATTCGCTTCTTGAAATAAATCAAAATACTCTACAAAAGTATAGTAGTGTAAATTTCCTTTTTGTTTTTGTGCAAAAGAATCTGTGGTATTGGAGATATCACCCACAGCTACAATACCGCAATCCAGCATCTGCTGTTCTGCCTGCTGTATCGAATATTGAATTTGCTCGTAGGTGGAATCCCTTTGTGTAATAACATGGCTGATAAACGGAATCAGGCCAACACCTGTTGGACACTTTCCAAGCATATGCGACAGTTCGAGGTGACAGTGCGTATTGATAAAACCAGGTACAATAATTCCCTTAAATATTTCCAGTTCTGTTGCATCAAATTGATCGCGGGTGCCTATTTCTATTATCTCGCCGGATGCATCAGTTATCACCACGCCTTCTGCTATGGGCGCTGATGAAACCGGACAAACATAATCAGCAGTGATCTTTCTGTGCATACTCAAAGATAGGAAGTGATTTGTAGGAAATCAATGAAAGGGGAAAGATTAAATAGATAAGCAAACAGAAAAAAATGGAAGTATCTTTGTAACACATGTCGAACACCACAGACATACGCGCCTTGTCTAAGGATGAATTGATTACAAAGCTAACAGCATTGGAAGAGCAACCCTTTAGGGCGAAGCAAATCTATGAGTGGATTTGGAAAAAATCTGCAGTAGATTTTGAAGAGATGACTAATCTTTCCAAATCATTACGAGAAAAACTAAAAGCACATTTTGTTATTCACCCGATTACCGTATACAAGGTGCAACGCTCCAACGATGGTACCGTAAAGTCTGTTTTTCAATTGTACGACAAACATATTATTGAAGGTGTTTTGATTCCTACGGAAGACCGGGCAACGGCATGTGTATCTTCTCAGGTGGGCTGTAGTTTAACCTGTTCTTTTTGTGCTACGGGTTTTTTAAAGAGGGAACGCAATCTGAATGCAGACGAAATATACGATCAGGTAGTTTTACTTAACCGTCAAGCACATGAAAGTGTTGGCAGGGGCTTGTCTAATATTGTTTTTATGGGCATGGGAGAGCCACTGCTAAACTATAGTAATGTATTAGATGCTATTGAAAAAATAACCTCCGAAGAAGGTCTAAATATGGCGGCTAAGCGCATTACTGTTTCCACAGCTGGTATTGCGAAGATGATAAAGAAACTTGCCGATGATGGGGTAAAATTTAATCTGGCACTTTCACTACATGCCGCAGATGATGAAAAGCGCAATACCATAATGCCCATAAATGAGCACAACACTATTGAGGCATTAGTGGAAGCTTTAATTTATTTTCAATCTAAATGTAAAGGAGAGGTAACCTTCGAATACATTCTACTGGATAACGTAAATGATACCATAGAAGATGCTAAAAAACTAGTAGAAATCTGCCAGCGATTGGAAGATGTGAAAATTAATGTTATTGAGTACAATAAAATCGACCAGGCAGCCTTTGTAAAATCTACCGTGGAGAAACGAGAAAAGTTTATTGATTACTTATCAAGAAACAGGGTTATTGCGAATGTGCGCAAAAGCAGGGGAAAAGATATCGATGCCGCTTGCGGACAATTGGCTAATAAAGGCTAATGCCTACACGTTATTTCCACTCTACCACTGAGCCTCTTTTTTTATTTAATAATTCTTCCGGAATATTTTTTATAATCTGCTGCTTTAAGGCCTCTACGAGTTTCTTCTTGGCTATACTGCGCACATACACGATACTTATCTCCCGTATAGGTTTTGGGTTTATAAAAGTGGCTATCTGATTTTGTTTTTTTGCGGGCAACTCTAATACTGCAAGTTCCGGAATCAGCGTAAATCCACCTTCCATTTCTACCATTTTTTTTAAGGTCTCTATAGATCCGCTTTCATAGTTCAACTGCTCGTTCATGCGAATTGGGTTGGTACATATATTGATTACCTGATTTCTGAAACAGTTGCCCTTAGAGAGCATCCAAATATCATCGCGCATGATATCTGTATGGTCTAAGTTTCTTTTTTTAGTGAGCGGGTGATTATAATGTGCAAAAACTTTTATCTCCTCATAATATAAGGGCTCCTCTGTAAGATTGGGCTCGTGCGTTGGAGTAGCAAGAATGCCCAAATCCAGTTCATCTTTATTTAGCTTCATTAGTATCTCTTCTGTTTTCAGCTCCTGAATAATCAATTTCACCTTAGTATATTT
>CANHGL010000054.1 GCA_947460245.1 Sphingobacteriales bacterium | reverse complement strand
TATTCGAATTCCATCCCATGATTTTTGTAAGTCATTAATTAAATCCTTTGGCAAACCCATCGTGAGTACTTCGGCGAATATATCCGGCGAAAAATCACCGGCTGTTTTTGAAGATATCTCTGAAGAGATTAAAGCTAATGTAGATTGTATAGTATCTAAGGAATTTGATACCTCCGAGTATAAACAAGCTTCCCGTTTAATCAGAATACTTCCTGATGGCTCTTTGGAGTATTTAAGATGATCTTTCCTGATATCTGCCGGTCAGCCCTCAGAAAAAGTATTAAAACAAGTTCAGCAACACGTTGCACTTATGTATCTTTGTGTCATGTCTTTACATTTTACGGATAGAGAACAGGAGTTGCTGCAGTTGGTGGCTGAAAGTTCAGCAGTACTGAACGTAGAGGCCTTTTTGGTAGGAGGGTTTGTTCGTGATAAACTTCTGGGCAGGGAGTGTAAGGATATTGATATTGTCTGCGTAGGCAGTGGAATTGAATTAGCCATTAAGTTTGCGGCTCTTCTCCAGTCAAAAGGGCTAAAGTCTTCGGTTAGCTATTTTAAGAATTTTGGAACAGCTCAGGTGAAACTACACGACTGGGATATTGAATTTGTTGGAGCGAGAAAAGAGTCTTACCGTAGAGATAGCAGGAAGCCCATCGTGGAGGATGGATCCTTGAAAGACGATCAGGATCGTCGCGACTTTACGATTAATGCACTTGCCATTCGACTATCTAAAGATGGGTTTGGTGATATCGTAGATTCATTTAATGGTTTGAAGGATTTAAAAGAGGGCATTATTCGTACTCCCTTAGATCCTAGTATCACCTTCGATGATGATCCGTTGCGTATGCTGCGGGCCATTCGCTTCGCATCACAGTTGGGCTTTAAAATAGAAGAGCACACATATAATGCTATCGAGCCACTTGCACCACGACTTAAAATTATTTCTAAAGAACGGATTATTGATGAGCTCAATAAAATAATTTTATCCAAAAAACCATCTGTAGGATTCAAGCTTCTTTTTGATACAAAATTATTGCATCAGTTTTTTCCAGAGATGGTTCGATTGCAAGGTGTTTCTCTTCAGGATAATTATGGACACAAAGATAATTTTTATCATACCCTAAAAGTATTGGATAATATATCGGAGCATACGAATGATTTATATCTCCGTTGGGCTGCCATATTACATGATATTGCAAAACCCAATACACAACGCTTTGAAGAAGGGCACGGATGGACATTCCATGGCCATGAAGTAGTAGGCGCCAGAATGGTTCCGAAAATATTTACGCATCTAAAATTACCATTGGATGAGCGAATGAGATTTGTGCAGCAAATGGTGCTTTTACATCTTCGTCCTATCTCGCTTACTAAAGATAATATTACAGATTCAGCCATCCGTAGAATTTTATTTGATGCCGGTGATGATCTGGAAAGCCTGTTGATGCTCTGCGAGGCAGACATCACTTCAAAAAACGAGGAGAAAGTTAAACGCTATAAGGCTAATCTTATACTCGTAAAGGAAAAGATAAAGGAAGTAGAAGAGAGAGATCATATACGAAACTGGCAACCGCCTATTGATGGGGCATTGATTATGCAGACGTTTTCCATAGGACCATGTCGTGAAGTTGGGATTATTAAAACGGTTATCAAAGATGCTATTCTGGATGGCATCATTACTAATGATTATGATGCGGCGTTTGCATTGATGTTGGATAAAGGAAAAGAGCTTGGTTTAACGCCTAATCATTAATGCGGTAATATGGAAGGAAATAGTGTACACTCATCCGCTACTAAGCAGAAATTCCTAATTATTATTGCGGGTCCTACAGCAGTAGGGAAGACAAAAGCGGCTATCCAGATAGCGAAACATTTCCAAACAGAGATCATCTCAGCAGATTCCCGACAAGTATTTAAAGAGTTAAATATCGGTGTGGCACGTCCTTCGGTGCAAGAATTATCTGAGGTGCAGCATCACTGTATTGCGCACAAAAGTATTCATGAATATTACTCTGCCGGACAGTATGAAAGAGAAGTGATTCAAAATCTGGCGGAGCTATTTATAAAACAGGATATTGTTGTTATGTGTGGCGGTACTGGTCTTTATATAAATGCCGTATGTGAAGGTTTTGATGAAATTCCGGAAGTAGAGGAGCATATCAGATACACATTGAATAGAAGGCTGGAAGAAGAGGGATTATCTTCTTTGCAGGCACAGCTAAAGGAGTTGGATATGGCTACCTATACTTCTATGGATATCCAAAATACACAACGTGTTATTCGGGCATTGGAGGTTTGTATAGGAACGGGTAAGTCTTTTTCCTCATTCAAAGAAAATAGAAAAGCACAGCGTAATTTTATCGCCATAAAGATTTGTCTGGATAAAGACAGAGAGGAGTTATACAACAATATACACCTCCGCGTCGACCAAATGATTCAGACGGGTCTTGTAGAAGAAGCTAGATCAGTTTCTGAGTTTAAACATATTAATGCTTTGCAAACTGTTGGGTATAAGGAGTTGTCTGATTATTTTGAAGGACAGCTGACTTTAGAAGAGGCTATTGACAAAATCAAGCAGCATACACGTAATTATGCTAAGCGTCAACTTACATGGTTTCGAAAAGATAAATCTTTTGTATGGTTTAGGCCGGAACAAATTCCTGAGATCATTCGTTATGTTGATGATCTGATAAAATAACTATGCTTCTTTCCAACAACGTTTATTTATCCATTTGCGACTTGTGATCACCACCGCGATACGATATTATTTTGATTCCTTCAAAGGGTTGTCCAGAGAAATCTGGCTACTCTCTTTTGTTAACTTCATCAACAGAAGTGGTAGCATGGTATTTGCATTCATGATGCTCTACCTTACTTCACAAATTGGCTGTTCTCTGAGCCAGGCAGGTGTCGTTATGGCCATCTACGGAATAGGAGCTATCATTGGCAGTTTATCGGGTGGTATGCTTTCCGATAAGTTTGGATTTTATAAAGTACAAGTCATCACTTTATTATTAGGTGGATGTACTTTCTTGGTCTTAGGTCAGCTGAAGAGTTATTATGCCATTTGTATGGTTACCTTTTTACTGGGTTGTATAAATGAAGCGTTTCGCCCCGCCAACTCCTCCGCTATTGCCATCTTCAGTAATGAGGAAAACCGTATGCGTTCTTTCTCTCTGATGCGTTTATCCTTCAATATGGGCTGGGCTTTTGGTGGAGGGTTAGGAGGCTTGATTGCCAGTTATTCTTATCACTTCCTTTTTTGGATAGATGGCGTAACCAATATTCTTGCTGCCCTGTTACTATGGAAATTATTACGTGCTCATTCAGGATATAGAAAACCGGAAGCACAGGAAATTCATCACAAAAATATCCCTGCTTACAAGGATAAAGTTTTCATGTTGTTTGTAGGGATAACACTTCTTTTTACTGGTTGTTTCATGCAGTTATTTACTAATCTTTCTGCCTATTTCAAAAGAGACTTGCATTTCTCGGAGCGTTATATTGGGTTATTGTTGGCATGGAATGGAACCTTGATTGTGCTCGTGGAGATGGTATTGGTATTCTGGATAGAGCGTCACTGGACTAAACGGAAATCCGTAATTATTGGAGTGCTTCTGCATGCATTGGCATACCTTCTGCTCGTGGTTTTTAATATGAATGCAACACTCGCGTTCCTGATGATTACTTTAGTGACATTAAGTGAGATGTTTGCCTTCTCGGTATTGGTTTCTTTCTGGATGACACGTACTAATGACTATAACCGCGGACAATATGCAGGTATCTGGACGATGTCTTGGGCAATAGCACAAAGCACGGCTCCTTTTTTTGGAGCTGTGGTGGCTCAGTATCTCGGCTTCAATTATTTATGGATGATAGTAGTTTTCTTAAGCGTGCTCTCCGCAATTTTGTACGCCCGTTTAATCCGCAATTAAATTGTTTTAGAAGACTTATCTGCTTAATATTTATATTTGAAATTTAGTGCTAAGCCAATGACAAGAATAGGAATATTATCAGATACACACGGTTTCCTGGATGAGGCCATATTTGATTATTTCAAAGATGTTGACATGATTTGGCATGCAGGAGATATAGGTACGAATGAGCTTACGGATAAGTTGAAAGCATTTAAGCCCTTGATAGCAGTGCATGGAAATATAGATGGACATGAACTGCGTGCAGAGTTTCCGCAGGATCAACTCATCAAAGTAGAGAATTGCAAGATCTTGATTACGCACATTGCAGGTGCTGTAGGCAAATACAATGCACACGTACAATCACTAATGTCTAGAGAACGGCCGGACATATTAGTATGTGGTCATTCACATATTGTGAAAGTGATGAAAGATCCTAAATATGGCTTCCTGCATATCAATCCTGGTGCGGCAGGGGTTCATGGATTCCATAAGGTCAGAACTATTATTCGTTTTTCTATAGAGGATAATAAACCTCAAAAGATGGAATTGATAGAGTTAGGAGAGAGGGGAAAATTGCCAAATTAACATCAGATTTTAAACATCCCCCCAGCCCCCTTGATAAGGGGGAGATTTAGACTTTTTGCAAAAGGCTATGAGTAGATTTGTCTCTCCAACCACTTGCCAAGGGTGAGATATAGGTGATAGTTTTGTTTCTCAATATTACCCTTCCCCCTTACCAAGGGGGACACAGGGGGATGAACATGAAAAAATACAACCACAGCTGTATTATAAATTACTCGAAATCAGTATCAGACCAGGCTAGCATACCGCCTCTAAGATTGTACAACTTGGTAAATCCCTGTGTTTCCATATACCTGCAAGCCTGTCCGCTTCGGTTACCACTTCTGCAGTAGATAAAATAGGCATTATTCTTATCCAATAAGCCTACTTTCTCCGTAAATCTGGGTTGCATTATGTCTATAGCGATATGGCCATCAATACTGGCTTCTTCAATCTCCGCTGCGGTACGAACATCCAACAGTATTGAAGTATTTTCTGTGTTTTTATAAGCTTCAATAAACTCTTTGGGATCTAATTCTTCGTATGACATAACGTTATTTTTATAGATTTTTAAAAGGTATTTAAAGTTTAAAGGTACGTTATTAGATAATTCGCTTATCCATATGATGAATGAATTTAATGTGGTAATTTTTCTTTAATCACTCCATATAGAAATGTCCCCAATAAAGCCCCTATCCATACTATTATAAGTGCAGCATATCCTGCTCCTAAAAGGATATAAATAGGTCCCGGACATGCACCTACTAATGCCCACCCTAGTCCAAATATAGTTCCACCAAATATACTTGCTTTATAGGTATTGGCCTTTGGACTAATTTGTATAATATCTCCGTCAATTGTTTTTAGCTTTTTTCGTTTGATGAGTTGTACAATGATAATACCCAATAACACAGCACTACCGATAATACCATACATATGAAAGGATTCGAATCTGAACATTTCATAAATACGGAACCAGGATATCACCTGAGCCTTTGTTAATACGATGCCAAAGAAGACACCTAGTAATAAGAAGATACTATTTCTACGCATAAGTAAACTATTTAAATATCAGTGGTATGAATAGATGTGTCATAATAAGTCCTCCTGTGAAGAAGCCAATCACTGCAATTAAAGAAGACAGTTGTAAATCGCTTAGTCCGCTGATGGCATGTCCCGAAGTACAACCCCCGGCCCAGCGTGTGCCAAATCCTATTAATATTCCTCCAGATAAAAGCAGGATAAAGTTTTTAGGAGTAAACAGATGTACGTAGGAGAAGATTTCCTGAGGCTCAAATGATTGGTTAGGGGTAATATTTAATTGTTGTAGCGCTATCGTAGTTTTTGCAGAAACTATTACCGGAGCCCCCGCATTCAAAAATTGAAACGCGATAAACCCTCCAATAGCACTTCCTAATAGATATATCATTAACCAGATTTCCTTCTTCCACTCATAATTAAAAAAAGGAAATTTTTTTCCGGCCCCTGCTATGGAACAAGCAGTTCTAAAACTTCTCGATAATCCGAATCGCTCTCCCATATAGAAGAGCAGAAAAAGGTTGATAGCAATTAAAGGACCGGCGATATACCAGGGAAAGGGATCTTGAAGAAATTCCATAGTCTATTTAGTTTATAGGATAAATATAGTAATGTTTTTAGGATAAAAAAATCCCGGACTGTAGGTCCGGGATAAGTATTAGAGAGTTGATGGTGATTTAGCTTCCACACATTTCGCATTCTCCCGGATTCTCCAGCGAACATACTTTTTGTGCTTGTACGAATTCTTCCACGGTCATACCAAAGTCTGCTGCTCTTTCTTCTATGCTTTTCTCTGGCGCTGAGGCAACTGGGCTAGCAAAAATTTCTTGCTGTGCGCCTGCAACGCTTTCATAGATGGGTGCAACTGCTGCTGCACTCATTACGCTTGCCATTTGTTTTTCAGCAATCTGATTAGTAGATTTTGCCTTTG
>CANHGL010000053.1 GCA_947460245.1 Sphingobacteriales bacterium | reverse complement strand
TACGCGGAAAATTATTAAAGGCAAAAGTCATTAAGCTTCCTTTCCTATAGGCACTATGCCATATTCAATTCAGCCTTTAAAAATTGCATTAGCTCTCTTACGTATGCTGCTGAGAAATTAAACTCAACGCCTGCTGTTTTGTACATTTCCGGTATCGGACGAGTATGACCCAATGCCAGTGCTCCTTTATATTGTTGAATAGCTTTTTGCTTATCCTTCTTGAAATTACGCCATACTGCTATTGCACCGAGTTGAGCAATTCCGTATTCTATATAATAAAACGGTACTTCAAAAATATGCAACTGCTTATGCCACATTGTTTTTCTGAAGTCTTCATATCCAGACCAGTCTACCTCACCACTCGTTAATTCGATATGCAACTCTTGCCATTTATTTTCCCGTTCTTCAGAAGTGTGATTAGGGTTTGTATATATCCAATGTTGAAATTTATCAATTAGGGCAATCCACGGAAGCATTGTTATAATTCCTTCCAGGTGGGTTTGGATGGCACGCGCCTTATCCTCTTTGTTGTAAAAAGCATCCAGCCCATCAAACGTCATCAGCTCCATGCTCATAGAGGCAAGCTCTGCAGTTTCTGATGGAATCTCCTGGTCGAAATTGTAGGATAGTGTTCGCATCTGAAAAGAATGCACTGCGTGTCCTGCTTCGTGTACCATTGTTTCCACATCCCGCTGTGTGCCTGCTGCATTCATAAAAATAAATGGCACGCCTATCTCCGGCAAGGTCATGTTATACCCCCCGGGTGCTTTTCCTTTACGTGAATTTAAATCCAGATATCCCATTTTTTGCATTATCTCAATACACTCTGCAAAATAAGGATCTGCTGTTTGTAAACAGGCTTTAGATTTTTCAATTAACTCCTCTTGAGTTGCAAAAGGCTTAAGGGGTGGTCTGTTCTGTGGATCTACATCTAAGTCATACGGAAAAAGCGTCTCTGTATTTAATTGAAGTTTCCGCTGCCGATGAATTTCTTTTACCAACGGAATCACTTCTGATTTTATGGCTTCATGGAATTGCTCACAAGCGCTCACATCATAATCAAAACGCCCCAACTCTGCAAACATGTAGTCTCTAAAATTTTCAAATCCTGCATTGAGCGCCATCTCGTGGCGCAACTTGAGCAACTCTGAAAATAAATTGTTTAATTGAACCCTGTCTTTTAATCTTCTCTTGCTAATCTTCTCGTAAATCGTTTTTCTTAAAACCCTATCTTCATTTTGAAGAAATACTGCAGCCTGAGGTAAGGTATATTCTTTTTCTTCGTGCTCTATTGTCATGGCGCCAATGATGCTGCCATACTCCTGCGATTTAAGTTGTACTTGTTGAGACAGAGGGATGTTTTCTTCGCGGAAGATTCGTAACTGGGTTTTTAAATTGCGCAGGTACACAAAAAATCGTTGAGCGTCGAGCTCGTTCATATATGGGCTTTCTGCAATTTTTTTATTGAGCTTATTGGTTATAGAAAGCCAGTTGGGCATGATAGTTTGTATAAAATCCTCATACGCCTTAGTGTATGCTTCATTTTCTGTGTCGCAGGTTTGGCGAACATACCTCCACCGATACTCCTCATCTACTACTGCATCCGTTTCAGACCTATCGGCCATCCACTTCAGTAAATCTTCTTTGCTGTCAATTTTTCTTTCGGTCAATTGAGTAAAATAAGGCTCTATGTCCTGCCAGGTTTTTACCAGCAAATGATCGTCAAGAAAAGTTCTTTTTTCTCTTGTTATCGGTATTGTCATAAGATTATCGTTATTGTCGTTATTCAGCTGGTTCTGCGACTTCTTCCTGGTCCTCTTTAACCTCTAGAGCCTCCGTCTCGTCTAGTATAAGAAACCACTTTACGAGTTTTTTGATGTCAGATACGTTTACTCTTTCCTTATCGTAATTCGGCAAGATAGCAGCAAGATAATTACGCAGTTCGTCGTTGGAAGCATTGGGCGCCACAGGAGGTGTTGTTGTTTTTTGTTGCCTCATTGCCAACATCACATCAAACAATGGCACGGTATCTTCATCTGTATATATTGCAATATTTTCTAAGGGTGAAAACATATGCTGACGATTGGAATAAAACTTCTTGTTTTCTCCATTGAGGTCGCTTAATATTAAGCCATCGTTTCTGTTGGCTACTAATCTTTTCAATCCTGAAACAGCAGTAACGGCAATAATTTCTCTAAAATCCATAGGTTGTATTGTTATGGTGTAAAAGTACGTATTTGTTGCGGGATTGTACGGAAATCTTCCTCATTCCATTTATCACATTATTACCGCGGTACCGATATATTTTATGTTGGTTGTTTCTTCCATCTCTTGAAGTATAAAATAATATGTGCCTTGTGAAAGTTTTTGTGGGATAAAAAATTCTAAACCTCCTCCTGGAATTTCATTCTTGTATTGCTCTTTTCCATTTATATCATATACTATGAGGCTCCACTTGTTTTTAGAATTATATTTAGGCAATAATAATTTCAAATGACCATTAGATGGATTTGGAAAAATCGTCAGTGAGGCCACTGCTGCTTGTTCAACAATAGCCGAAAGATTATCACATCCAAGCAATGGATAGCAAAAGCGCGCGATATGTCTTTCTGTGCTATCTAGTATTGGGTAGTTAATTAAATTCAATCCCTGATCTAAGTTCAGAAAAGGAACATGACCCCTTCCTATCCAATCGTCAAATTCTGTTCGTATATCCTGGCTGATTAACCTTGGATACATCGCCTTGCCTCCATACAACATTGGCAATGCTTGTATATTTAATGGGTGCCCGAAATTATAAGGAACAATTTCATCCTGTGAACCGTGCACTAATAATATGTCTATGTTTCTTGTGTTTATCCAGGAGGTATCCAATAGCGCCCCAGAAATACTGATAATCGCTTTAGGTTTTACCAAATCAAATCGGTGCCGTAAAATAGAATCTGATTCGGGTCCATTAGCCTGAATAATCCAGTTTTGATACTGTGGGGAAAGTTGTGTCAGGCTGTCTAAAAAACCGATAAACATAGAAGAAACAGCACCTGCAGAAACTCCTCCTAAAAATGCCCTTGAGGTGTCTATGCGATAAGGGTTCCCATTCTGATAGGTTCTTACTAAATGATCTACTGCCTCCTTCGTGTCCAATAATGCCCGGGAGACTGCTTTTACCATCTGCTCCTCTGACAGTAAGCTCAATGGGTTGGGCTCCTGTCGATAGTCGATAGATACCGCCACATATCCTCTCTTTACAAAATAATTACATAGCAACACTATATCAGGACTGCTTTGATCCAGGAGTTTTAAATACGCCCCTCCATGGATAAGAAACATCACCGGTCGTTGTGCAAGCGTATCGCCTTGTGGCTCATATACATCATATTTTAGATCTATGTAAAAGCCATCACTCTGTTGCTTTCTCGCATAAGTTATTCCGCGTGTAACATCTGCCTTTTGAAATACAGAATCTATATACCTTCCGCCAAAACAATTGGCTGCTTGTAGTTGGGTGGAGAGAAAGAAAAGTAGGAACAAGACGTTTAATAACTTTTTCATACCTGCTTATTTCTGCTAAAATACATTGTTTCTCGTTTATTTCCTTTGGTTGGGCTGTACTTGGGTTGTTTTTCTTTTCTCTATATTTGATGGGTAAAATGCGCTTTCAACTCCATTCTCCTTTTGAGCCCAGCGGTGATCAGCCGAATGCCATTCAATTATTAACGGAAGGAGTACTTAAGCAGGAAAAATATCAAACTCTTTTGGGGGTAACAGGTTCCGGAAAAACATTTACCATTGCTAATGTTATTGAGCAAACACAGCGACCAACACTGGTGCTGACACACAATAAGACTTTGGTAGCGCAACTTTATGCAGAGTTCAAAGAATTCTTCCCGGAAAATAAGGTAGAATATTTTGTATCATATTATGATTATTACCAACCGGAAGCCTACGTGCCGGTAACTGATACTTATATAGAAAAAGATCTTTCTATAAATGCCGAAATTGAAAAATTAAGACTGAGTACGACCACTTCTCTGATGAGCGGAAGAAGAGATGTTATTGTGGTGGCCTCTGTTTCCTGTATTTATGGGTTAGGAAACCCTGCGGAATATAAAAATCAAATTATCCGCCTTTCCGTCGGACAGCGAGTAAGTAGAAATACGCTTTTATTCGATCTTGTTTCTGTTTTATATGCCAGAACTACAGACAATTTTCAGCGGGGTAATTTTAGGGTAGTAGGCGACTGTATAGAGGTTTTTCTTGCTTATGCAAATCATGCTTATCGTATAACCTTTTGGGGTGACGATATTGAATCTTTAGAAGCATTTGATCCGGAAAATGGAAAGCGGTTGGAGCAAATGAAAGATGTCGCTATATTTCCTGCAAATATCTACATTGCTCCTAAAAATTTACTTCCTACTATTATCCATGAGATTCAAGATGAATTAAAAGCTCAGATAGATTATTATTCCTCTACCGGAAAACAGCCTGAGGCAAAAAGACTGGAAGAGCGCGTAAATTTTGATTTAGAGATGATTAGAGAGCTGGGTTATTGCAGCGGTATTGAGAATTATTCACGTTTTTTCGATAGGCGTAACCCCGGAGACAGGCCTTTCTGTTTACTGGATTATTTCCCGAACGACTTCTTATTGGTTGTAGATGAAAGCCATGTTACCATACCTCAGGTGGGTGGTATGTATGGCGGTGATAGAAGCCGAAAACAAAACCTCGTAGAATATGGATTTCGTTTACCTTCTGCCCTGGATAACAGACCTTTAAATTTCAATGAATTTGAGTCGTTGGTGAACCAGGCTATTTATGTTTCTGCAACACCTGGTGATTATGAGATGATGCAAACAGAGGGTTTGTTTATAGAACAAGTAGTGCGCCCAACTGGTTTATTAGAGCCTCCTATTGATGTTCGTCCAAGCATTAATCAGGTGGACGACCTTTTAGCAGAAATTCATCTGCGCATAAAAGCCAATGAGCGCGTCTTGGTAACCACACTTACCAAGCGGATGGCAGAAGAGCTCTCCAAGTATTTATCTAGGCTGCAAATTAAATGTAAGTACATCCACAGCGAGATTGATACCATGGAGCGGGTAGAAATTATTAAAGGTTTGCGATTGGGGGATTTTGATGTTTTAATTGGTGTGAATTTGTTGAGAGAGGGCTTGGATATTCCGGAAGTAAGCCTGGTTGCCATTCTGGATGCGGATAAAGAAGGCTTTTTGCGCAACACCCGCGCGCTGACACAAACAGCAGGACGTGCAGCGCGAAATGCCAATGGTCGGGTTATTTTTTATGGGGATATATTAACGCGATCGATGAAACAAACCATAGAAGAAACTAACAGGCGAAGAGAAAAACAAATTACCTACAATATTCAACACCATATAACACCGAAAACTATCTTTAAGAGCAAAGAAGATATTTTGCAACGTGCATCTATACTGGATATACGCAGTCCGGAAACTCGAGATGAGCGAAAAGCAAAAGAAGAGATGGAAAAGATGAGCCTTGCTGCGGAAGAGGAAAATCAATACCTTTCCGGTGCTGCATTAAGCAAAAAAATAGAACAATTAAAAAAAGCCATGCAAAGAGCTTCCCTTCAAATGGACTACATGGAGGCCGCTCGACTAAGAGACGAATTATTTAAGCTACAGAAGCTTTTAGGATAAATATACAAACATGAAAAAAACTATATTAATTACCGGTGCCAGCTCTGGCTTGGGTTACGAGGCGGCTTTACAGTTGGCGAGACTGCAACACGAAATTATTCTACTGTGCAGAGATAAAGAGCGGGGAGAGAAAGCAGTAAGAGATATACAATCTGCCTCCGGAAACACTTCCATTCATTTATATACCGCCAATCTTTCCTCTCAAGTATCCATTAGTGCAGCTGCAGAACAGATTAAGTCTGACTTTAAGCACTTAGATGTTTTACTAAATAACGCGGGTGGAGTTTTTGCGGATTTTGAGCTTTCAGATGCTGGCTTAGAAATGACTATTGCTACCAATCATTTTAATTATTTCTGGTGTACCTATTATTTATTGGATCTACTCAAGGCTACGAAAGGAAGTCGTATTATTAATGTTGCCAGTGATTCTCATTACAGTGCAAAGACCATTGATTTCGAGCGTTTCTTTACAAAGAAGCGCTATTTTGTTCTGCGTGCATATGAGCAGTCTAAATTAGCCAATGTATTGTTTACTTATAAGCTTGCAGAGAAAACTAAAGACCTTGGTATTGTCGTTAATGCACTACATCCTGGCTTTGTCTATACTCCAATTGGCACCAAGGGTGGTAATAAATTCTTTTCTTTCGTTTGGGATACGGCCTCGCGGCTTTTTGGAAGAACTGTAGAAAAAGGAGTGAATACTCATCTTTTTCTTTCTACCGCTGAAGGTGCTGCGGCAATTAGCGGTCAGTACTTTTTTGATTGTAAGCCAAAACCCTCCTCTGTTATTTCATATGATAAAGATCTGCAAGACCGGCTTTGGGAAGAGTCAGAAAAAATAAGCGATCTGAAGTTTCTATAACATGCGTTAGTTTTTAAAAAAGCAAAACCCGATGTCAAAAGACATCGGGTTTATTGTTTTCGTCGTTAAAAAACGATTACTTTTTCTTAGCTGGAGCTTTCTTAGCTGGAGCTTTCTTAGCTGGAGCTTTCTTAGCTGGAGC
>CANHGL010000052.1 GCA_947460245.1 Sphingobacteriales bacterium | reverse complement strand
GGGCTATTCCGCCTCCGGCATTAAACCCGTTAGTTTTATATTTATAGGCTATGGCTCTATCATTGAGCGTAAGTAAGTAAGCACCCAAATGAGCATGTACATCTATATCTAGTTTATTAGAAAATAAATCAGCATCTAGTTTGTCATCTAATAATTGCCACCAGTGAAAAGCAGTTCTTGCACCAAATACATGTGCTAAGTAAAAAACATCTGCTGTTTTATAGTTTCTGAATGCTGCGGCATAATATACCCCGATGCTTACATAATGATGCACATTATAATCCAGATTTAAGGTAACCCCCGGCACCAGACCGCTGCCGTAGGAAGCACTACCATAGTTTATATTACCAAGCCCGAGGTGATGTCCAAAATTCAGGGCAGGCTGTATAACGAATTTTCCCTTTGTAGATGCACCATCAAAGGTATGTTCTGTTTTTTGCTGCTGACGCTTTTCTTTTTTTACAGTTGACTGCTGTAATGCCTGCTGTGCAAATACGAAAGTGGAATCGGGAAGCAAAAACAATAAACACCCTAAAATAAATAGCTTTTTCATACCATATGGATATCTACAAATTTAAGCATTGCAATGCAATAAGAGAAGCTCAAAAGAGGATATAAAAAAGCCCACGATAATCGGGGGCTTGGTATATCAAAATGGAAGTTCGTTTAAAAAGTAAACCTCATAGACATTCCATAAGATGTTGCTGAAGGCACTTTAGAAATTCCATCAAAATTATGTGTTTTTATACTGGGTGCAAATGAAACGCCTTTATCACTTTCTGCCTCATTCTTTAGCCTACCATACTTTGCTAACATTACAGGTCCTGCAATAAGTAAAGGAAAAGATGCACAAAGAAAAGTAATACCCGATATAAAACTACCTGCATCAATATAAGAATCGTAACCATAATAGGATGAGTAGTATGTTCTGCCTGAAGTGCCTAACAATGAACCACCAATAATTACGAATGCTCCTGCAGTTGTAGTAAGTGCAATCCCAGATGACTTACTACGTCTCATATTTTGAGTAATCTCGACATCCTTCTTAGAATAATCTTTACTTATCTCTTTTTTATTAGCAAATACAGGAGACTCTTTTGTAATTTTTTCAATGTCATTAAACGAGTAGACAAAAACATTCCCATCTCTGGTCTGAATTTTTAGCGTTTTATTGGGAATTTGCTCCACAATAACACCCCTTGTTATACCTCCATTTTTAAGGTACACCACTTCTTCTAGATTACCTTGTCCGAATACCATAACGGTCAGCATCAAAATAATACTTGTAAAAAAAATTTTTTTCATAGATTTAAATATTAATAGTTATAAAATTAGACCTTAATCTTTTACACACCTAATCGACAATCCATCATTTTTACTGGTACCATCCTTGTATAAATAATTATCGTTAAAGTATAAAAGATAACACCATGCTATTGCATCAGATTTTTGAGTAGCACTCCAAAAAAACGCATCTTCCCCTTTGGTCTGATAAAGACCATTCTTCCTATGCAAACCAGCTGGCAAGGCATTAAATCCTGTACTATTATCTCCGTTTCTATTTTCGTTCCAATACTTCGTGCTTTTCAATAGGTTTCCCGCAATACTATCACCACCTAGATAATCCAAAAGCATTTTCCAGTCATCATTATTGGGAACATGCCAACCTGATGGACAGATATTATGTGATGTAGACACTACATACCAATTATACAATTTACCATATTGATTATTGTACGTAGGGTTATCTTCGTAAAAGCAATAAGCAGGTACTGTAATAGACTTCCACTCATTATTATTATTTACCATTGGAATAGGTATTCCATCATTAAAGTGATCTACTTTAAGATTCTCAGTCATCCACTCTTGATTTCCAATTAAAACTGTCTTATAAACATTCCCATCAACGTCAGAAACGGCATAAAATTTATTGTCATCCTTAGCAGTTTGCTCATTATTTTGACTTACAGGTAAAACAGAAGTATTATTGTTTGATGACTTTGAATGTTTTCTACCAGAAGATTTACCTGATAACACAATTGTGTTATTTCCATTTTTAACTGTGTTGTTACTTTTAGCACCTCCAGAATTTTCTTTAGTTATTTTATCTATTTCAGAAAATTTGTAAGCCAAAACATTTCCTATTCTGGTCTCTATTTTAATCATTTCATTAGGCACTTGCTCTACTATAACACCTCTTATTATACTACCATCTTTAAGGTAAACAACATCCTCTAAGCTATTTTGACAATAAGATAAAAAGTTAAAGAATATAAATATTATAAAAAAATAAAATCTCATATCAAAGTTTTTAAAAAAAATAGAAAAAAGCTTAATATATAAATACCAGCCAAATGTTATCCTTTAACAATTAAAACTCACCGATAACCATATCTAATAACTGAATTAACTCTTGAAATATAATTAATTCTTAGATTAAAATTATTTATTCCACAATGGAAGCAAATAGGCTACATTAAAAGAAAGTGATCTCCATTTCAGCTTACTAGTTTCACCAGGAAATTTATCTTGATTAATCAAACCTATATTACCTCTCAATTCAACATCTAGTGAACCCTTTCCTAATTTGTACATACCCCCTACACCCATAGCAATACCAAAATCAACTCTCGAAGTATATTTAAAACCAATTCTTTCTTTTGTTCTTGGATTACTCGCTACTTTCTCAACATAATCATGTATAAGATTAACGGACACATCAGTACCAAAACTACCATATACAAACCAATTATCTTTACCATATCCGCCTTTGCATATAATCGGCACATCTAACTGCATATATCTATCAAACGAATAATTGTCCTTGTATTTATATTTTATGCCTTTCATTGTAAAATTCAACTCTGTCTGCAATGCCACGTAATTATTTATTTTAAATAAAAAATCTAATCCAACATTTGGTCCAACATAGAATTTTTTGTACTCTTTAAAATATACCTGATCAGCAGCACTAACATTTGACAATTTAAATGTAGAAGCATTTAAACCGATTTTAGGTCCGATATAAACATCCGCAGCATTGATACTGTGTGTTAATATAGATAAGATAATTATTAGTAAAGTCTTTCTCATAAATGTTGATTTGTGTTAATTATTGAATAATGAAATTACAAATACAAAAATAATATAATTCATCAGAATACAACTATGTTATTATACTTTTCCCTACTAAATGCAGAAAAGCCCCGATTTATCGGGGCTTTTAAAATATTTATCAACTAAGTAATATTTTACAATTTAACTGCTAACCCAGCTTTAAAAACCGTCATTTCATTCCAGCCTAACTCTCCCATTACACCAAACCTGTCTGTAAAATAATAACGCACTCCCAGACCGGCGCCTACTGAAATACCACCAATGGAACCAGTACTACCCCCTGTTCCCACATAGACAATTCCACCTAAATGCAAAGGCATATAAAAATCAAGTTTCCCTGCATCTACCTTAGTATTCGCCTTATCAGCAATCAACTGATAAATATGAAATACGCCTCTGCCTCCAAATCCGATACCTAATGTGCCAGCACCAAAACCGACACCTCCATCTATTCCAAAATAACCACCAACACTCACATATTTATGTACTGCACCATCTACATTAAAAGTAAAGCCAGGCCTAAAACCTACACCAGCTGATGCACCTCTTATAAATCTATTACCCACAAAAACAGGTCCATTACTCCCTAAATTTAAACTTAAGTCCATTTGGATTAAACCTTTCTCAATTCCACCACCGGATGATTTGCCTTTTGCTTTAGTTGCAGCGTGCTTAACAAAGCCCAACTCTTCTCCAAAAGTATTAGTAGTATATAGAAGTACCGCTAGTAACAAAGATAGATTTGCTAATTTTTTCATAATATATAGTTTTTATAAAAACAAATATATGCTATTTCAAGTGATATGTAAATACAAATAGTATTAACAGCCGGGTAAATTCATATAAATCAACATTTCATGAAAGCAGTAAATCCAATATTTTTTATTAAAATACAATCATTCCGTTTACCTTTATTGCATGAAAAAGACGGCTATCTTTCCGGGCTCTTTTGATCCCATCACTGTAGGACACGTTGATATCGTAATGCGTGCACTTCCGGTATTTGACGAAGTAGTTATTGCTATTGGTGTAAATACGCAAAAGAAATCGCTGTTCTCCTTAGAACAACGTATGGAATGGATTGCCAAGGTCTTTAAAGATGAACCAAGAGTGAAAGTGGAATCCTACCAGGGATTGACTGTAAACTACTGCAAACAACGGGAAGCAAAGTATATTATACGTGGTATTCGGTCTTCCGCAGATTTTGAATACGAGAAAACCATTGCCCAGCTCAACCACATGATGGTACCCGAGATTGATACCTTTCTTATCCTTTCGTCTCCTGAATTATCCGCTATATCCTCTACTATCGTGAGGGAAATTATATTGGGTAATGGGGATGTTTCTAAGTTTTTACCGAAGGAGGTGAATATTGATAATTCCATTAGTCAGTGATGCAATAACAAACAATTTTATCCCAAAACTATTAAAACCTTTGTTACTTTTTTTCTTGTCAAAAAAAGTAACCAAAAAAGACAAGGCAAAACAATCGTTCTACGCTAAAGCCAACGCTTTGCAACGTGTTTTTTGAATAGCGTTATTTGGTAAAAATGTTCAAGATTACTTCGTAATTGCCATCCCACGCTGCCCTTTCTTGAAATAAATTTAATCTAATACACTAATTATTAATAAGTTACATTTGTCAATAACCGTTTGGTGTCTAATACAATGAATTTTTTAGCTGTAATCTTCTCAATTCCCTGATAAATACCTATCTTCGCCATCCAATTTCAAACCCCGGACGTCATTTTTGGCCAACCGGAATTAAAAAATTAAAACATATTTCTATATGGCAACAAGATTAAGACTACAAAGACACGGTTCAAAGGGTGCACCTTTCTACAAAATCGTTGCGGCAGACAGCCGTTCTAAAAGAGATGGACGTTACATCGAGCAATTGGGTACGTATAATCCAACCACTATTCCGGCTACTATCCTTCTGGATGTAGATAAGTCCGTTAAGTGGTTACAAAGCGGTGCTGAACCTTCAGATACTGTTAAAGCTATCCTTTCTTATAAAGGTGCTATGTATAAAAAACATCTATTGCGTGGTGTTCAGTTAGGCGTAGTAAAAGCAGAAGATATAGAAGCTAAATTTGCTGAGTGGATAAAGACAAGAGAAGAAAAGGCTCTAGATCATAAAGCTAAGGCTGAACAAGTTAAGAAAGCTAAGATTGATGCTGCGGTGAAAACACCTGCTAAAGTAAAAGAAGTTCCGGTAGTGGAAGAAGCTCCTGAGGTAGTAGAAGAAGTGGCAGCAGAAGCGGAAGCAGTTGTAAACACAGATACAGAAACGGCTGCAACTGCAGAAGTTACAGAGACTACAGAGAGTGTTGATGCAACAGCGGAATCTACAGAAAGTCCAGAATAATTTTTGTAAAAAAATATAATTTTAATCCCGACTTTTATGTCGGGATTTTTTTTATACCCAAGCGTATCTTATGGAATTGATAAAAATTGGAAAAGCATTGAAAACACATGGCTTTAAAGGTCATCTGAGAATTTTTATCGATGAATTCTATATGGATGATTTCAAAGCAATGAAGGCTATTTTCATTGAGCAACTTCCCTATTTTATTCTAGCCAAGGATATTAACTCTGAATCACAAGCAATCATTTCCTTAGAAGACATTAACTCTAAGGAACGTGCCTTTTTACTCCAGGGAAAAGACATCTATGCCAAGGAAGAAGAACTCAGCGAAATCCTCGAAGAAGATCCATATAAAGAACTTATTGGATATACTATGGAGGATCAACAAATTGGTAAAATTGGCGAGATAGTAGAAATATTGGAGATGCCACAGCAATATATAGCACAAATACTAAAGGAGGGGAAAGAAATACTCGTTCCCCTCAACGACACCTTTATTCAGAAAATAGATGATCGAAAAAAAATAGTGTTCACTCAGCTTCCTGAAGGCCTGCTTGATATTTTTTAACCCCACTAACTTTTAAGCCCCATGCGTATTGATATCCTTTCTGCCGTTCCAAGCCTGATGCAAAGTTTCTTTGAGCATTCCATCTTGCAGCGGGCAAAAGATAAAGGTATACTCGAAATTCATTTACATAATATCCGGGATTATGCTACCAACAAACATAAACAGATAGATGACTACCAATTTGGTGGTGGTGCTGGGATGGTAATGATGATAGAACCAATTTTAGCTTGTATAGAGATGTTGCAGCAGCAACGATCCTACGATGAAATTATATACATGACTCCGGATGGAGCGCTTTTAGAACAAAAAACCGTAAATACCCTTTCCTTAAAGGAAAATCTTATCATCCTTTGTGGCCATTATAAGGGCATTGATGAACGATTGCGCGAACACATAGTTACCAAAGAGTTATCCATAGGCAGTTATGTGTTATCTGGCGGGGAGTTACCAGCTGCAGTTCTGGTGGATGCCATAGGCCGACTAATACCAGGAGTTTTGGGCGATGAGACCTCTGCTCTTACGGATTCCTTCCAGGATAAGTTACTTGCACCGCCCGTTTATACCCGTCCGGCCGACTATAAAGGCTGGAAAATACCGGATATCCTCCTTTCGGGCAACGATAAGCTAATTGAGGAATGGCGGTATGAGCAATCTGTGGAAAGAACTAGAAAACGACGTCCTGATTTATTAGAAAACGATTAAATAACATTGATTTTATCAAAAAACTACCTATCTTTGCACACTCAAATGAATTAAGATGGACAAGGTAAAAGAATTAACCAAAAGACTTACAGGCACTAAAGATATCCCT
>CANHGL010000051.1 GCA_947460245.1 Sphingobacteriales bacterium | reverse complement strand
CTTTTGTCAAAGGTGAATACCATGTTTTTTTTAGTGTCCGCTAATGTGGGTTATGTATTCGAATTTTTAAAGAATAAATCACTTCAGTTACATCCTTCTATAAGATTAGGAGGGTACTCAGCTGATGATTATTATGATAAGGGTACCGGTCGTAAATTTTATTTTGGGATAGATTGCAGAGTCAGATATCTGATAAAGCGTAAGTTTGGATTTAGCCTAGGCGTAGATTATGATTTTCTTCGTTACAAGAGGAGTCAGTATAACGATATTTTTCAGCGAAATGTTACCCAAAAAACGATGTTTAATAACGTTCATCTCAATTTAGGCATCTGTTACAATATTACGATAAGGACTCAGAAGTAGCGGGTGCTTTTAACTCAATAGTATAAATTTTGGGGTTTAATGAGAACATTAAAATTAGTTAATTAGTTATTTTATATACTCAAATAGCGTATTTTCACCATTCTAAAATTTAAATAATGAAACAACTATTTGCCGTTACCTTGCTTTTGTTTGGCACACTTACGTTTGCACAAGACAGCAAGTCAAAAAATGTAAAATCCAGCACCTCTGTTGCTGCAGTTACACCTGCTAAGTCATCCGTGCTGCTTAAAAGTACGATTGATACAATATCTTACTTCATTGGTGTACAGATTGGAAATGATATGTTGAAAAACGGCGCTGAAGGTGTGAGTATAAATATGCTATCAAAAGGATTAGAGGATGCCTTGAAAGGACTGCCTTCGCTTGTAGATCCTCAGGCTGCATCGGCTTGTGCGCAGATTTATTTTACACAGAAAGCAACGCAGAAAGCTGCAGAGGCTTCTTTAAAAAGTAAGAAATTCTTTGACGACAACGGCAAACGTGCAGGTGTTAAGACTACTGCAAGTGGTTTGCAGTATGAAGTATTGAAAGTTGCAGAGGGTGATAAGCCTTTGGCTACTGATGTAGTAAAAGTAAACTATAAGGGAACACTCTTGGATGGAAAGGTTTTTGACAGTACAGAAGGCGGTCAGCCTGCAACATTTCCTTTAAACCAGGTAATCCCGGGCTGGACGGAAGGTTTACAGTATATGTCAGTGGGGTCAAAGTATAAATTTTATATTCCAGGAAATATAGCTTATGGCGATAAAGGTGTTCCTCAGGCGGGTATTGGTCCTAATGAAACCTTAGTATTTGAAGTAGAGCTATTGGGTATTGAAAAACCAGCTCCTCAGGTTCCCAAAGCCCCAAGTAATATGGGTCAAAGCGGAGAATAATAATTACCATTATTAAAGAATAAATAAAACAGTATGAACAAGAACACTATTTTCAAATTAATGATTATTGGCGCAGTAGCATTTATGACTGCATGTAATTCAAAAGGCGGTTATGTTAAATCAACACCCAAGAAAGAGATGGATTCCGTTTCCTATGCAATAGGTTTGCAGATGGGACAAAACCTTAAGGCGAATGGCCTAGATAGTACCATCAATGTGGATATTCTTGCGCGTGGAATTTATGAGGTATTGAATAGCAAACCACAATTATTTGGAGGTGATACTGTGACAAATATATTAATGAAACATTTCAATCCTGAAATGTATTCCATGATGAAGGCGAACGATGATAAACAGAAAAAATTCTTCCAGGAGAATGCAAAAAAAACCGGTATAAAATCTACTGCGAGTGGTTTGCAATATGAAGTTATTTCTGAGGGCACTGGAGCACATCCTTCTATTACGGATGTTGTTAAGGTAGATTATACAGGTACTTTATTAGACGGAACAATATTTGATAGTTCGGTAAAGAGAGGTGAGCCTGCTACATTCCCGTTAAATGGGGTAATTCCAGGTTGGTCTGAAGGTTTACAGTTGATGACAGTAGGTTCAAAATATAAATTCTATATCCCAGGTAAGTTAGCTTACGGTGTGCAAGGCCAACAACAGGCGGGTATAGGTCCGAATGAAACATTGGTATTTGAAGTAGAATTACTGGGTATAGAGAAAAGTCAGCCTCAGAAAGATGGCTCCAATAACGCAGAGCTACAGAAAATGATTCAGGAGGCAATGAAGAAGCAAGGAAAGTAAAAAAGCCTTTACCTCTTATAGTAAAAAGTTCTCCCTTGGGAGAACTTTTTTATTTGTAAAACTATATCATATCTTGCTTTGTTAGTACATTTAGAAATCAATTAAAATAATGAAAATATATACTAAAACAGGTGATGCGGGAACTACTGCTTTGTATGGTGGATTACGCTTATCGAAAGGTGAGTTGAGAATAGAGGCTTATGGTTCTGTAGATGAGCTAAACTCTTTCCTGGGCTTGGTGGCTACCTTTATAGAAGAGAAGGAGTACATGGATTTAATGGTAGATATCCAAAGTCGTTTATTCGATATCGGAACTCATCTTGCAGCAGAGCCCGGTAAACAGAATCTTGTACTGCCCGAAATATCTTCTACTAAAATTGAGCTACTGGAGGAGTATATTGATAAGATGAATGAGGTGTTACCTGAACTGAAGTTTTTTATACTTCCCGGAGGAAATAAGGCAGCTGCTACTTGCCATATTGCGCGCACTATTTGTCGTAGGGCAGAACGTTGTGTGGTGCGTTTGGCTGATATTGAAAAATTAGATGTGGTAATCTTGTCCTATCTTAATCGACTTTCGGATTTCTTATTTGTGCTTGCGAGGAAATTTGCATATGATGCGAATGATCCTGAGGTAGTCTGGAAGGGTAGATAATAGTTGGAGCAGGTATTAATTCAGGGTCTTTTTATATTATATAATATTGATAATCATACTTTTACAAGTATATAATATTTTATTTTGATTTCTGAATTTTAGGTATATATTTGCAGTCATATAGAAGATGTATTTCTATATGAATTTAAATTTTTTCGTATGTATTGGACTTTAGAATTAGCATCTTATTTAGAGGAAGCACCATGGCCTGCTTCAAAAGATGAATTGATTGACTTTGCAATTCGTACAGGTGCGCCGTTGGAAGTAATTGAGAACCTTCAGGAGCTGGATGATGATGAAGAGTTGTATGAAAGCATTGAGGATATTTGGCCGGAGTATCCTACCAAAGAAGATTTTTTATTTAATGAAGATGAATATTAAATCGTCTGTAATATTTTAAAAAAGCCGCATTTTGATGCGGCTTTTTTATTTAATGATTATTGGGAAATAGCTACTGCTATTAGCTGTAAAATGTCCATAACCATTGATAATATTACTTTTTAAATTACTTCGCTCTTGTTGGCCTTCATTTAAAAAATCTATACCGTAGTTAATCTTTTGAGTATTCCATTCGTAAAAATTCTTTCCTGTATTTGATACTTCAATGATAAATATAATTTCCTTATAGAGGTTGTTATATTGGCTGGCAAAATCGAAAGTTGCCGATTTGGTTTGTCCGTCAAAACCCTGATCCGTAAAAAAAGATAATGGATAATCTGCTGGGTTTGGGATGTCAGCAGATGATGAAGGAATATTATTGATATAATCGTATTTATAGGTAATATTTCCAATGGAATCAGAAACAGGTTTTAGTACTTTATAAAATGCCCGAACAAAGTAATAATTACTATATGCTGCACTATCCTGAATGAGTATACCATATTTCCCTATGGTATTTTGTCGGTTACTATCGGCATGTTGAATAAGGAATCCAAGTGCGTTTGGAATTGGTGGCAGGTATTCTGATGCCTCAGCAGTGCCAAGGGTGGCACTGGAAGAAACAATCCTATATACTTTATTTGGAGATAATTTAATGGTAGACGTGTAGTAGCCAAACCCGGATAATGTATCTTTTAGAACAAAGGGCAAGGTTTCCAGGAGTATATCATTTTCAAAAAGAGATACCTGGCAGTTATTTTCAAATTCGACTGAACTAAAATCGTTTGGCTCTTTGCTCTTACTGATATTGATAAGCAGGTATTCGTTTGGTCTCAGATTTGCAATGATTACTTGTTTGATTGCTGCTGCGTTATATTTTATTTTCAAATTTTTTTGGCAGGAAAAGAATAATAATATAAAAAGGCCAATTAGCAAATGAAGCCGATTGGTAGGGAAAACTTTCGATATGCTTTTTATAAGAATCATGCTATGGCTTCTTTTCAAATTTAAGGGTATATCCTATTGATGGCAGAATGGGAAAGAGACTTAATTGTACGTATTTTTTATACTGGTTGCCTTCAGCATCCCTTTGATCTTTTCTGAAAACGGAGAAAACATTAAAGTTGTTATATACATTATAAATACTAATATTCAGCTGGTGTGTAACTCGTTTGCTTGTCTTTACGTAGTTCATTCCGATATCTAAGTGGTGATATGCAGGCAGGATATAATTATTTTTTTTATCCCAGTAGGTACTTAGGTTTTGGTTGCCGGTGAGTGGTGCATCGGCATTGTCATAATTACTTAGAGTATTATCACTGGCAAATTTTGCATTAGCGGTAGTCATACGCCAACCGGTTCCATATGTCCAAGCAAGTGTGAAGTCAAAATGTTTCTTCATTTTATACTGCAATACGATAGCTACGTCGTGACGTCTATCATATTTATAATAGAAAGGTTTTCCTTCATTGAGTTCAGGGAATTGCCGTATACTCCAGCTGAGATTATATTTCATCCAGGCGGTAAACTGCCCTTTTGTTTTAGCTGCGAAGAATTCAACACCATAAGCTTTCCCTACTCCGCTATTGAGTAGTTGTTCATCCCACGCAATTCTGTCTAACGTAAATCTTGTATTGTATTTATAGTCAGATAGATGCTGCATTGTTTTGTAATATCCGTCAATGCTTGCAGTATAGCCTTTGGGATGGTCGAATTGAATCCCGCCTGAATATTGCCATCCTGTTTCAGGTTCTACCTTTGATGTGGCTGGCACCCATACATCATTCTGAACATCTCCGGTATTATTAGTTAATAAATGCATGGTTTGAACAGTACGTTGTATAGAGGTGCGCATGCTCATACCGGTAATGGGATGGTATATAATCTCTACTCTAGGCTGTGGGTAGAAGAAGACTTTATCCTTCCCATAATAAGTAAGTAACTGTATGCCAGATTTAATATCAATTTTATTTCTCCAGCTAAATAGGTAATCCAGGTATAGGTAACCATCGAAGCTGTGTACTTTGGGGTTAGTGAATTTGTCTTGAAGATACAGGCTGCCTGTGCTGTCTTTAAATGCAATATCTACTTCGTTGATGGTGAAGCCTCGTCCAGAGGTTTTTATTCCATAATTTAGGAGGTGATTGGAGGTGATTTTCTGTTCAAAATTCGTCTGCCACCCATTATCACTAATTTTTGAAAGGTTATTATAATATATAGTGTTGATACTGTTGGTGAGCTTTGAATAATTTCGGTAAATACTTAATAGTTGTTGTTTGGAATTAAGCTTATAAAAACTGTAAGTATAGTTATTGCTGATAGTTAGCTTTGGAAGTTTTATAACCCATTCCAAACTATTTGTAAGGTTCATCCAGTTGAGCTTTTTTGAAGTCTTATCCTTACTATAAAGGTTATTCTTTTCATAGATGCTGGATTCATCGAAGCTGTAAAAATCATTACCAGTATACATACTCCAGGAGATTGTATTTCTATCGTTTATCTTGTGTCGTATAGCCGCATTGATATCGTAAAAGAAGTATTTTAAGGATCCATCTTCTCCGGCTTTATTATACTGCATTTGAGATATAGGTCCGGTAAACAAGCCAACGTGGCATTCACGTATACTGAAGTTAAAAGAGGTTTTATCTTTTTTTATAGGTCCTTCGATATGAAACTTTGTAGTGATGGCGCCTGCGCTAAAATCTCCTCTCCATTGTTCTGTATTTCCAAAGTTGGGTTCTATATTAATTACAGATGATAGCCTGCCGCCGAACTGCACTGGAATATAATTTTTATGTATATCCATCTTGGATAAGGCTTCTGCTGTAAATACAGACAGGAACCCGTATATGTGTGCAACATTATAAACGGGGGCGTTGTGAAAGAGCAGTAAGTTCTGATCCGGGCTACCCCCCCGAACAAAAACACCTCTTGCACCTTCCTGCCCACTCTGTATTCCGGGAGTAAGTAAAACGGCTTTTAGTATGTCTTTTTCTCCAGCAAAAGAGGGTAATCTTTCTACACTTGCACTTGTAAGTGTATTCATACCGGAAGCATTCATCTCTACTGTTTTATTGAATTTCTCTGTGGTGACTATTATCTCATCCAGTCTCGTATCAGAAGAAAGTATTATGGTTGCTTGTAAGTCTTTATTTAGTAAAATATTTTTTATAATGGGTTCATATCCAACACTGCTAAATTCAAAACTGTAATTTCCTGCAGCTAATTTTAAATCAAAGAATCCATTAGAATCTGTAGTGGTTTGTGTCTGATGTAAGGAATCAAAGATATTTCCAAATGGAATCGCTTCACCAGATTTAGTACTAATCAGTTTTCCCTTAAATGTATAGATGCCTTGCGCTGTGCAGTATTCACAGCCAAAACACAAAAATAATAATATACAATAATTAAAAAGTGATTTATACATCCATCCCAAGATAATGTATAAAAGTACGAATAGAGAGCGTTAAATTATAGGTCGAACCAGACTTTAGTTTGATCGTCTGGGTAGAAATTGTAATTGATACTGATTTCTGTGTTTGCTTTGATAAATCTTCTGGCCTTTACGATAAAGATAGCTTTTTCATAATGCGTTTCATAAATCGCATTGGGGTTATAGGAGTGATTATAAAGAGCGCCATACCCTAAAACAACACCTGCGCTTTTCCCGTCATTTCCCCATTGAAAGTAGTAGTGATACAAAACTGTTTTATCAAAGTGCTTGCAGTCTTTTGGTGGACAAACAATAACAGGGCATACTTCAATAACGTCACCCTCATTTAAGTCTATTGTGCAGAATACGCCTCTGCCTTTTTTTCTTACTTTCTTTATATATAATTCCATAGTTAGTTTTTTTAGATAAATTGGCTAATACATTACATTCTTTCCGGCACACCGATTCCTAATATGGAGAAGCATTTCTTAATGGTCTTTCCTGTTAGATCGGTAAGGTGAATTCGGAATAATTTCTCTTCCTCTTTTTCGGCGGCTAATATAGAACAATCTGCATAGAATTTATTATAAGTTTTTGCAGCCTCATAAGCAAAGTCTATAAGCTTAGAGGGATTCATTTCCTTACAGGCATCTTCCAGAATTATAGGATATTTATAGAGTAGTTTTATAAGTTCCAGTTCTGTTGCATGAAGGTTATAGCTGGTTGGTATATCATCTATTGCATTGTGGAGGATAATGGTGGTGTTTTTTCGTAATACACTCCTTGTTCGTGCATAGGTATATTGTACAAACGGACCGGTATATCCATGAAGATCTATGCTTTCCTTCGGGTCAAATAATATGCGTTTCTTTGGATCCACCCTTAGTAAAAAGAATTTTAAAGCACCTAGACCAATAGTATAAAATAATTCAACCTTCTCTGCTTCGCTGAAGTCATCTGTTTTACCCAATGCTTCGGTCTGCTCTTTTGCGGCAGAAATCATATCTGCTATAAGGTCATCTGCATCTACAACTGTTCCCTCTCTGGATTTCATCTTGCCACTTGGAAGATCTACCATGCCATAGGAGAAATGTTCAATACCATCTGCATAGGGCCTTTTGAGTTTCTGTAGGATTAATTTTAGTACCTTGAAATGATAGTCTTGTTCATTGCCTACAACATAAATGGAGGTGTCCATTTTAAAGTCTTTATACTTCAGGTCGGCAGTGCCAAGGTCTTGTGTAATATAAACAGAGGTCCCATCTGCGCGCAATACCAGTTTCTGGTCAAGTCCGTCAGCAGTTAAATCTATCCAAACACTTCCATCTTCTTTTTTAAAGAATATGTCCCTTTTTAGTCCTTCTTCAATAATTTCTTTTCCTAACAAATACGTTTCAGATTCATAATAAACCGTGTCGAAGGTAACGCCAAGATTTTTATAAGTCACAGCAAATCCTTCATAAACCCAACCGTTCATCATCTTCCAAAG
>CANHGL010000050.1 GCA_947460245.1 Sphingobacteriales bacterium | reverse complement strand
GAATTGGCATCACCTGTTGATCGCAAGAAAGTATCTCCGGAAAAAAAGAAGGAGCTAAAAAAATGATAACGATTAAAGCATTCAGAGGACTGCGTCCGAAAAAAGAGCTGGTGGATAAAGTAGCCAGCAAGCCTTATGATGTTTTAAATTCTTCAGAAGCCAAAGAAGAAGCCAGAGGTAATCCTTATTCTTTTTTACATATCTCCAAACCAGAAATCAATTTTGAAAACAACATAGATCCGTATGCGGACGAAGTATATGAAAAAGGAAAAGAAAAGTTTGAAGAATTTATAGCAAAGGGAATTCTGGTTCGAGATGAAATGCCATGTTTGTACATCTATGCACAAACTATGGAGGATCGAACACAAACGGGGCTTGTGGCGGGCAGTTGGGTAGAGGATTATTTTCAGGGCCGTATCAAAAAACACGAACTCACTTTGGTAGCGAAAGAAAATGATCGTATTCGCCATATGAAAACAAAGATGGCACAACCGGGTATGGTTTTTCTTACGTACAGGCCGGTAGAGGAAATCGATGTAATTATAGATCATTATACACAA
The DNA here is from genome assembly GCA_947460245.1 of Sphingobacteriales bacterium. Taxonomy (GTDB): domain Bacteria; phylum Bacteroidota; class Bacteroidia; order Chitinophagales; family JADIYW01; genus JADJSS01. Next base: position 8,508 of record CANHGL010000050.1, on the reverse strand, counting down.
CACCACACTCCGGAGAATGATTTTCTAGATTCACAAAACGTTAGACATCAACTTTGGAAAATCGATAATCCTAATATCATCCACAAGCTCACAGAATTATTTAAGGAAAAAGTTGAAGCAAGTTATATTGCAGATGGTCATCATCGTTCTGCTGCTGCTGCAAAAGTAGGCAAGCAGCTCAAGGAAGAAGATGCCAACCATACCGGTAATGAGCCGTATAATTATTTTTTATCCTGCCTGTTTCCTTCTAATCAGTTACAGATTCAGGATTATAATCGCGTTGTAAAAGATTTGAACGGGTTGACTGTAGATGAATTCTTACAACAGATCACAGCAGGTTTTTATATTGAGAAAATAGAAAGCGGACTATTTAAGCCACATCAATTACATGAGTTTTCTATGTACATCAATGGACACTGGTACAGACTACAAGCTAAGCCAAATACCTATAAAGAAGGAGACCCCATCGGTGTATTAGACGTTACTATTTTAAGCAATTATCTGCTAGATCCAGTGTTGGGAATAAAAGATCAGCGTATAGACAAACGTATAGATTTTGTAGGAGGCATTAGAGGTTTGGCAGAACTACAAAAGCGCGTAGATTCCGGAGAAATGAAAGTGGCATTTGCCTTTTACCCTGTCACACTGGAGCAGCTCATGGATATAGCAGATACAGGCAATATCATGCCTCCAAAATCCACCTGGTTCGAACCTAAACTTAAAACAGGTCTGGTGATTAATCTATTGAAAGACGCTTAAATAAATTATCATATACACCACTAGCATTTAACGGCTACGATTGTTTGTAGCCGGTTTTTAATTTGCTATTTTTGAATTCATACAAAAGATTAACTATGAAATTTGCTACCAAAGCCATACATGCAGGAATTAAACCGGATGCTACTTCCGGAGCCATCATGACTCCAATATTTCAGACCTCTACCTATGTACAGGATGCACCAGGCGTTCACAAAGGATATGAATATGCCCGCACTCAAAATCCTACACGAAATGTATTACAAAATCAACTGGCAGCTCTCGAAAACGGAAATCATGGAATCTGTTTCTCCAGCGGGCTGGCGGCAACTGATGCGATTATAAAATTATTTGATCCAGGCGATCATATTATTTCCAGTAATGATTTATATGGCGGAACCTATAGAATTTTCACCAAAGTCTTTCAACGATATGGGGTTGATTTTTCTTTCGTAGACATGACCACCGTGTCGGCTATAGAACAGGCAATACAGCCTACTACCAAACTCATCTGGATAGAAACACCTACTAACCCGATGTTGAATATAGTAGACATCAAAGCGGTTTGTGAACTAGCTAAAAAGCATAATATTCTGGTATGTGTAGACAACACCTTTGCTTCTCCATATCTACAACAACCCTTAGACTTGGGTGCGGATTTTGTATTGCATTCTGCAACCAAATACCTCGGCGGACACAGCGATGTGATACATGGAGCAGTAGTGGTAAAAGAGAAAAACTTAGCCGACAGATTAGCCTTTATACAAAATGCTTGCGGAGCGGTGCCAGGCCCTCAGGATTGTTTTCTAATTCTGCGCGGAATCAAGACACTACATATCCGCATGGAAAGGGCCTGCGAGAATACTCAAAAAATTGCTGCATTTCTTCAATCACACCCAAAGGTGGCGAGTGTAAATTATCCTGGTTTCAAAGCCCATAAGGGACACGAAATCGCAAAACAACAAATGAAGCATTTTGGCGCCATGGTTTCTTTCTCTTTAAAAGACGATAGTCTAGATGCTGCCAACAAAGTATTATCAGGCACTGATTTATTTTCTTTGGCTGAATCGCTGGGCGGTGTAGAATCTTTAATTGGACACCCGGCTACGATGACGCACGCAAGTATCCCTTTGGAGGAAAGGAGAAAAACAGGTGTGTTGGATTCTTTAATCAGACTAAGTGTGGGCATAGAAGATGCAGATGACCTCATCGATGATTTAGCAAAAGCACTGCAATAGTCTGTAGCTATTATCACTAACGTAAAATTATTCTATATGAGCTGGACACATATCCTATTGGCTGTTTCGCCGGCGCTAGCTATTTGCTGGTATATTTTTCATAAAGATCGCTATGAGAAAGAGCCATTGTGGCTGGTGTTGCTGGCTTTTGTTTTTGGGGCATTCAGCGTTATTCCGGCAATTATAAGCACGCTTATAGGAGGCCAGTTCTTCAGTATATCAGAGAGTTTTATCAATACAGGATTGTATGCTTTTTTAGTAGTGGCCTTGTGTGAAGAGTTCGCAAAATTTTTCTTTCTGCGTTATATTTTTTTTAAACGAAAAGAATTTAACGAACCCTACGATGGCATAGTATATGCCATTATGATAGGGATGGGCTTCGCTACCTTCGAAAATATTTTATATGTAAGCGATGGAGGAACATCGGTAGGTTTGATGCGGATGGTAACAGCTGTTCCGGCACATGCCATTTTTGCTATCTCTATGGGTTTTCATATCGGACTTTCGAAGTTTGATCTTACTCACCGCAATGAACTCATGCGCAGAGCACTAATTTATCCCATCCTACTGCATGGTGCTTATGATTTTCTTTTGATGCAGCAGAATATTCCTATGTTATCCCTTCTGGCATTTATAGGCTTATACTTTTGTGTTAAGAACGTTAGATATATTCTCAATCAGTCTAATAATCATTCTCCTTTTCACCCAAATGAGTAACCTTGCCGAGTCAAAAAACTATTGATATTTTAAATTTTTATCACGATAAATATAATCGTGTCAACTTCATTGAAGATGATCCGATTTCTATCCCTCATCGCTTTTCAAAAAAACAAGACATTGAGATTGCCGGACTGTTTGCTGCAACACTCTCGTGGGGCTTAAGAAAAACCATCTTGAACAACTGCAGCCGCTTGATATCGATGATGGATAATCAGCCACACGATTTTATTATGCATCATTCTGCCAGAGAGCTAAAGCCACTCACTACATTTGTGCATCGCACATTTAACGCCACAGATGTACTTTATTTTATAGAATTTCTAAAAAGCCATTATACAAAACACGCTTCTCTCGAGCAGTTATTTGTAGCGCAAGACATAGAGCATGGATTAATACAATATCATAATGCATTTTTCGCACTGGAAGATGCCCCACAAAGAACTAAAAAACATGTGGCTACGCCCGAAAGAAAATCTACTTGTAAGCGATTGAATATGTACTTAAGGTGGATGGTAAGAAAAGATAAGCACGGAGTAGACTTCGGCATCTGGAATAATATCTCACAGCAAAACTTATTGTGTCCATTAGATGTACATGTAGAAAATTATGCGCGAAAGTTGAAGTTGATAAAAAGAAAACAAACAGACTGGTTGACAGTTTTGGAATTAAGCAGTAACTTAAAAGTAATAGATGTTAAAGATCCGATACGGTTTGATTTTGCGTTATTTGGAATGGGTATAGAAAAAATAGTGATATAGAGAAATCAGTTTTATGGAAGAGGCACTTCAGGTTCAAAAAAACACCTTACAGTTACTGGAAACTGCAGACGTTACCTTCAGCTCTTTCGAAGAGTTTAGAAAGTTCATTATTCAAAAAATAAATTATTGGATTAATAACGACTTCGAACACTTATTGTATTTGTTGTATAGAATTGATGTACATGAGGAAAAGGTGCGAAGCATGTTAAAGACTCAAAAAGGAGAAGATGCAGCAACCATTATAGCAGACCTTATTATTGATCGTCAACAACAGAAGGTGCAGTCGCGTAAGATGTTTCACTTTTCCAAGCCGGAAGACATTAGTGAAGAAGAATCATGGTAGTTGTAATTTACAGATCTCCTTTATAAAATTCTTGTGTGGTTTCGCCTACCAAATCTGTGTCAAAAATGGCTGGTCGCTCGCTGATTTCATGATAGCAGATAACCCCTTCCGCGAAATAGTGCACTACCATACTCTTTCTGCTTAACTCCGGATTTAAAACGGGTTCTCCCCCATGCACTAAGTTGCCGTGCCAGATGAGCACATCTCCTTTTTTAGCCTGAAAGATGGATTTACCAAAACCAAGAGTAGCTAAATCGCGGGCAATTTTAGCTTCATATTTTTTATTAGCATCACCATCTACTAAAAAGCTGCTAGAGGTGTTGTCATAGTCTTCATTCGAGATATAGGGTAAGTGTTGTGATCCAGCATAGTAAGACAAGGGTCCTTGAAGCGGACCGATGTCTTCCAAGGCAAACCATGCAGCAATCAGGTATCCCTGAGGATGCGTACTCATATGAATGGAATCTGCATGAGGTGATTGTTCGCTACCTTTTAAGAAATTTATAGTCTGAAAGGGTATCACATTTTTTTCTAGAATAAACGAGAGTAATCGGACAAGCCGTTTATCTTTTATTACCTTACGTATAACATAAGATTGTTTGTAGGCATTCACAATTTTTCGTCCGGTATAATTATAGATCAACTCTTTTTTATCGAGCAATCCGTCTATCTCTTGATTGATAGCATCAACCGTATCTGTATCCAGAAAATGACCCCAGATTAAAAAACCATTTTTATTCCAATGTAACAACTGTTGTTCTACATGTTCCGGAAAGCCTGAAAAAGAAGGATGATTTTGAATGTCCCGCTCGCTTACTACTCCGTCTAACCAAGGAGCCTTGGTTTTTTTATCGCTAAAGTCTTTATGCGCAATAGATTCATAGAGAGATTTTCTGATGCCATAAAATGGATAAAGATGTCGGTTGTGTTGTAATCCTTTTGAATGAAACAGATTATAGATATAGTGCAATAATCTGATATTGCGCAGGAAGCCGGTATATCGCTGAAGGAACTTCATTGGTATAAATATAAATCTTCTTTCTGGCTGAAGATAACAATTGTTAGAATTATCGTTTTTGGAGATACTTAAAAAGTCGTAAATTTAGCTGTGGCTAAACTTATCAAGGATAAATCAAAACAGCAAGTTAATAAACCAATACTTCCTGCACCGAATGTGGAGGCAGAGGATACTTCGACTGTAATACAAGAGCCATTGATGCCTGAGTTAGAATTGCTAGTTAAAAAAAATCCTAATCGTTTGTTAGGTTGCGGTGGGTAATAGATAATATAGGTTAATTATGAGCAAAAAGAAAAGTGTTATTCATAAATCTACTCCGAAGCCTATAGCCTCTGCGGAGGTAAAAACAATACCTATAAATGGTCAATATTGGCTTTGGGCTTTATTGCTCTTAGTTATTACTTTTGTTGTACTAAGACCAGTATTATATCTACAGTTTGTAAACTGGGATGATCCATATAATTTATTGCAGAACGAAAACTTAAAAATATTTTCTTTCAGCTGGGATTGGGATGCGGTAAAAAAGATACTTACCTCAGGCGTAATTGGAAACTACAACCCGCTGCCCATTTTTACCTTTGCGTTGGAAAAATATTTCTACGCACCTGATCCCGTAAAGACGCCTTTTGTTTTTCATTTTGATAATTTATGGATGCACATGATGTGTACATTTTTGGTGTATTTGTTTTTTGTGCAATTGGAAGTCAGCAAACCCTCAGCCTTTATTGGTGCCTTGTTATTTGGCATACACCCTATGCGGGTGGAATCTGTAGCGTGGATAACCGAACGCAAGGATGTACTGTATGGGATGTTTTTTATGGCCGCATTGGTGTGTTATTTGTCGTATCTCAAATCTGCACAACATAAAGTAAAATGGTATCTGCTCATCCTTTTCTTTTCTCTTCTATCTTATTTTTCGAAAGTACAGGCAGTAACCTTGCCGCTTACTATGGTGGCCATTGATTTTTATAGAAGGAGAGCATGGTATGCACCAAAAATTTTAATCCTTGAAAAACTACCTTGGTGGTTATTATCGCTGGCTTTCGGACTCTTGAATATTCATTTTTTAGGAGCACAAAAATCTTTGAGCATAGACACTGCGAAAGTCAACTATAATTTTATAGACCGCCTGGCAGTAGGTGCATATTCCTATGCCACATATATTTTGAAATGGATATATCCATACAAACTGTCACCTTGTTATCCTTATCCTCCACAGCTTCCTGTAGTAGCCTATGTTGCATTAGTGGTGGTTCCCATTTTAGTGATAGCGTTTCTCGTTTGGACAATCCGAAAACAAAAAACCAATTTATTGTTTGGTTTTATCTTTTTCACATTCAATGTGATGTTCTTATTACAGATTGTGGGCGCAGGTCAAGGATTTCTGGCAGACCGATTTACTTATATCGCTTATATAGGTTTGTTTTTCATTTTCATAAAAGGGATAGAGCAGCTAATGGTACAAAGGCCAAGATATAAGCCTTTTTTAATCGGATTCATCGCCACTTATCTATCTATATTGGGGTATTTATCTTATCAGCAAACGAAAGTATGGCAGAATGGAGGAACCCTATGGGAAAAAGTTAAAGCATATTTTCCAAATAGTCCGCTGGCTTGGCAACAGGCCGGAAACTACTACCTTGATGAGCAACAGGATTACGCCAGAGCAATAGAAAATTATAAGCAGGTCATCGCCATGGATCCAAAAGATTTATACACACACAACAGCCTGGCAAAATGTTATATGGATCAGTGTTTTAAATTAGATCCTGCATCGATAGATTTTAAAAAACAGCAAAATTATTTAGTACAATTGGCACTGGTTAGTTACAATGAGTCTATACGAAGAGACTCTATTGCAGGCATGCCGGATAAAAAACAATCGGGAGAAACTATTGTAAATAGAGGCGTAGCTTATGCAGTGTTGGGCGATATGGATCGCTGTCTTGCAGATTTGAGCAAAGGCCTTTCTATCAATCCGAACAATACCAATGGCTATAAGAACCGTGGATTTATTTATTTTAATCAGGGGAAGTGGGCACTTTCTCTAGAAGATCAGAATCGTTTTATTGCGTTAGATCCTTATAATTCTGACGCATTTCATCTTCGAGCCATGTGCAAGCTAAATTTAGGTAATGCGTTGTCGGCGATGGAAGATTTCAATCAGGCGATTTATCTGAAAAGCGATCAGCCGATATATTATATCTGGAGAGGTAAGGCGAATGCCAAAGTGGGAAATATGCAGGCTGCAGAAAAAGACATCGCACAGGCCAAACAATTAGGCATGCAAGTACCGGCAGATTTCTTGAGGACGCCTTAGGCGAGATATTATATCAAAGAGTTGACCAATATTTAGAAAAAAAAAGAGAGACCACTTGATCTCTCTTTTTTGCGCTCCCTCCTGGGCTCGAACCAGGGACCTACTGATTAACAGTCAGTTGCTCTAACCGACTGAGCTAAGGAAGCTTCTGTTAATTCGGAGAGCAAATGTAGGCCATTAAAAATAATTATGCAATATTTGTAAAAAATAATTTATGAGTCTTTTAGTTGTCGGAACCGTAGCATTTGATGCCATCGAAACCCCTTTTGGTAAGGTAGACAGGATAACCGGAGGTTCCGGGAACTATATCTGTCACTCTGCCAGACATTTTACCAATAAAATGCAGTTAGTCAGCGTAATAGGCGATGATTTTGACACTAACGAACTAAAATATCTGCAGTCTGTGGGTACAGATACAGACGGTATACAGGTAAAAGAAGGGGAGAAATCTTTCTTCTGGAGCGGTAAATACCATTTGGACCTCAACCGCAGAGATACGCTTGCAACGGATTTAAATGTATTAGCTGATTTTGATCCGGTCCTTCCGGAGAAGTTTAAGTCGTCAGAATTTTTAATTCTGGGTAATATAGACCCTGCCCTCCAGTCCAAAGTTATTGATCAGATGAAGGAGCGCCCTAAGCTGATTGCTATGGATACTATGAATTTCTGGATGGATATAGCGTTGGATGCCCTGGAAGCAGTATTACAGAAAGTAGATTTATTGATTGTTAATGAAGAGGAGGCCCGACAGCTAAGTAAGGAATACTCTCTGGTAAAGGCTGCAGAGGTTATTCGTAAAAAGGGACCTAAATATCTTATCATTAAAAAAGGAGAACACGGCGCATTGTTGTTCCATGGCAACAAGGTGTTTTTTGCACCTGCATTGCCCTTAGAGGATGTTTTTGATCCTACCGGCGCCGGCGATACCTTTGCGGGGGGCTTCATGGGATACTTGGCCAATACAAAAGACCTTTCTTTTGAAAACATGAAACGTGGAGTTATCTATGGTTCTGCTATGGCGAGCTTCTGCGTAGAAAAATTTGGTCCGCAGCGACTAAAAGAGCTAACCCGTCAGGAAATAGAAGATCGTGTACAAGTATTTATTAGTCTTGTCGACTTCGATATTATCCTAAAGGATTAAATGCGCAAAAAATTTAGACTTCCAAAATGATATATCGTTACTCCAAAATTGTATGCGCACTTTTACTGTTCAGCATTTTGGTAAATGGATGTAAGAAGGATACTCCCTACAATTATATACCACCAAAGGAGGGGCTTTCAGATGTAAGTAATTACGATGCGACTATTGCCATTAACTGGATGGATGTATTGAGAGGGCTGGTACAATCGCAGAG
>CANHGL010000049.1 GCA_947460245.1 Sphingobacteriales bacterium | reverse complement strand
GGCTTACGAGGAATACCTGAAGTAATTACGACTACATCACTTCCTGCTGTTTTGGAGTAATCATTAGTAGAACCAACAATTTTAGTATCAAAACCCAGCAGACAAGCGGTTTGCATCATATCCATAGCCTTGCCTTCAGCCAGACCTTCCTTGATGTCTAATAATACAAGTTCATGACACAATTCTTTACGGGCGATATTATCTGCAACGGTTGCTCCCACTGCACCAGCGCCAACTACGGTAACTTTCATATGTAATAATTTGAGTTTTATAAATTAAATCGGGGCAAAGATAAGCAATCGTAGTGAGTATGGGTATAAATGTATAAAAATCAAATCCACATTATTCCTATCAGGTTTATATAATTCAACATAACCCAAAAACAATCAGACACTTCCATTATACTTCCTGATAAACCACTCTGTAGTCAATAGCAGTAAGACAAGCACAAATAACCATTTCTCGTCTATGAGTGGCCGGGTAGTAAAGGACTCATAAAGTACTGATCGTACTTTATTATTTTGTTCCAAATCTTTGAAGATAGCAGCCATGTCAGCAGCTGCATACATCTTACCACCACTTTGCTGAGCTAACATCTGTAATAAATTATGATCTGCCCTCGTATTTAGCATTTCCACCAAAACTTGCCGGACAGAAAAATTACATGATGCCGTATTTAATTTTCCTTTATAATTAACACTCGCCTTAACAGTATAATTTCCTACCGGCAATATCCCCGCACTCAATGAATATGCATTAATAGTCTTATCAAATATAAAAGGATATTCTTTTCCATCTTCACCCTTAATCACACAGCTAACATCCACATCATTAATCAGCTGATAACTTTCATTATATAATTCTGCACTTAACTGTATCGCATCATTAGCATTATACACAGACTTATCACTATGCACTCTGAATCTACGCTTATCTGTTTTTACTGTAAGAAATTGTATACTCTTATTAATCAGCTCATCTGTCGCCTCTGTATTTTTATTTTGCAAGAACTCGCTCATCCTCCATCTCCAAAGTCCTTCCGCACAGATAACACCTGTCTTCTTCCCATTAAATTCATTAAAAAGAACCAAAGGTAAGCCTGTTGTTATATTGCCAATCTTTTGTTTAAATAGAATGTCTGCTGATGGTGACACCTGATATTTTCCAAAAGGAGCAAGCAAAGGAGGCATAGTAGCATAGGTCTTCAATGCAGACTCACTTAAAGTAAACTTAGAGAAAGAATTCTGAAACACAGGATCAACATCATTTCCATTCATAGTATTTCCAGCAATTTGCACTATCGTTTGCAAGGTATTAAGCTGCGCTATATTCGTGGCAGCAGAAACTACCCATAATACAGGCATTGATGTATTCATCAATTGCTGCAGTACATTATACTTAGCTGCTGCACCGACAGAAGGTAAGCCATGCAATATGACTAAATCTGCATCCTTAAAATTGCCAGTATAATTCTTAATGTCTGCTTGCTCAAACTGATAATTCTTATTTTGCTCTATAGCATTCTTAAAGGCTTTCACATCGGGATGAGGGGCATCGTATAGCATCAATACTTTTTGGCGGCCATCCAATACCTCCACATAAGCAACATCATAATTGTTCTCTAACAATACTTCTCCAGCAATTGCTTTCAGCCGAACTTTATATTGCGAAATGCCAGGCTTCAGCGCATCTCCGACGGCAGTTACCTTACCAGTAAATTTATCCTCGGTAACAGGAATTACCTTCGATAATACAACTTTACCTTCCGGTGCTGTAACCTCCAACACCGTTGACTGACCCTGTAAGTGATTAGCCTCAATTTCTACATCCATTGAAAACTGATCTCCCATGTAGACGATTTCCGGATAATGCAAACTTCTAATCATCAAATCTTTACGGAGCACGGTATCTCCCAATGCGATAGTATAGAATGGCAGTATAAAAGTATTCTTATTATAAATGGGTGAATTCCCTTTATTAAATATTCCATCACTGGCCAAAATTACAGCACCAATATTTTGCGAGCCATGTCGCGTAAGGAGTTCATCAATAGCAGCTGAAATGTCTGTTTGATTACCCATAAAATCTGGACTTTTAAAGGCACTCAACTGATCATCAAAATTATAAGAAATCAACTGATACTTATCCTGAATCTTTTGCTGCAAGGCATTTAACTGGGTGAAGTATTTTTGTTTTGGAAATTTTCCGAAAGAGATGTCCAGTGAGGAGGAGTTATCTTGCAATAAAAGAATTAGCGGCTTTTCTTCTTCTGTTCTTTTATACTTTAGCATCAGGGACAACAACAGAAAAGCTATAAGTGCAGTAGAGGCAAAACGTAAAAATGCCAAAATATACTTCCAGTACTTTCCCTCTTTTTCATGAAATACAAAAGTCTTCCTACCATAAAGAATGTAAGAATATACTATACCAATGGCAACACAAAAAAATAAAAACCAGGTCGGATATTCAGATATGATAGTGGTATGCAGCATATATTAAGAGCAATACAAATTAGCAATTAGCTGAAATACTTTTCGGTTTTATCCGAAGCACACTATTTTATTCTTTAAGATTTCTTCAAGACCTCTGCCATCATTTTACCTAGGAATGCAGGCGAGTCTACCACATGTATACCACAATCTTTCATAATGGCCATTTTTGCCGCCGCTGTATCATTAGCACCACCTACAATTGCACCGGCATGCCCCATTCTTCTACCTTTAGGAGCGGTTTGTCCGGCGATAAATCCAACTACAGGTTTAGTGGAATTATCCCTAACCCATTCAGCTGCCTCTACTTCCATTGTTCCACCAATCTCCCCTATCATTATAATACCTTCTGTTTTAGGGTCAGCCATCATCAACTGAACAATATCTTTCATAGTTGAGCCGATAATAGGATCTCCGCCTATACCCACGCATGTAGACTGTCCTAAGCCAGCTTTGGTAATCTGATCTACAGCTTCATAAGTTAGCGTTCCTGATTTAGAAATTATACCAATTGTTCCAGGGTTATGAATAAAGCCTGGCATGATACCTACCTTACATTCCCCCGGAGTAATAATACCTGGACAGTTTGGCCCAATCATTCGCACACCTCTTTCCGTTACGTACTTCTTCGCTTTAATCATGTCTTGTACAGGAATACCTTCTGTAATAGCCACTATCAATTTAATACCTGCATCTGCAGCTTCCATGATGGCATCTGCCGCAAAAGAAGGCGGCACAAAAATGATGGATACATCTGCACCCGTAGCTTTTACTGCATTAGAAACTGTATTAAAAACAGGTCTGTCCAAATGAGTAGTACCCTCTTTTCCAGGTGTAACTCCACCAACTACATTGGTACCATATTCTATCATCTGTGTGGCATGGAAGGTGCCTTCTTTTCCTGTGAATCCCTGAACGATAATTTTTGAATCCTTGTTTACTAAAATACTCATTGTTTACTTTGTTTTGCTTTTAATTTATTTAAACGTACATCTCTTGCCTCTTTCAAGAAATCTGAGGCAAAGATAAAATCTATTAATTCTTTATTTTCTGCCATAAATAAGGTCTCCTTGGTACCTTCCCAGTGTTTTTTACCTTGATGCAGAAAGATTATTTTATCTCCATTCGTAATTACACTATTCATGTCATGCGTGTTGGTAATCGTAGTAATCTGATACTCTTCTGTGATCTCCATAATAAGCTCATCAATTACTATCGAAGTTTGCGGATCCAAACCGGAGTTAGGTTCATCGCAAAACAGATACTTCGGATTCATAACGATAGCACGCGCTATGCCGGTTCGCTTCTGCATTCCTCCGGAGAGTTGAGATGGAAATTTATGATTGGCATTTACCAGATTTACCCGCTTCAAAACTTCATTTACTCTATCCAGTTTTTCAGATGCAGACATTTTCGTGAACATATCCAATGGGAAGCGAACATTCTGTTCTACAGTTAAAGAATCAAACAATGCTCCTCCCTGAAAGAGCATCCCTAACTCTCTTCTGATTTCATTCTTCTGATCGATATTCATCGCCACATAATCTTTCCCGTCAAAGAATACATGCCCTACTGTTGGCGATAGCAAACCAACTATACATTTCAGCAGTACCGTTTTGCCGGAACCACTTTTCCCAATAATTAAATTATTTTTCCCGGTTTCGAAAATAGTAGAGACATCCTCGAGGACTTGCTGACTGCCAAACTTTTTTCCAAGATCTTTAACCTCTATCATCCACGCATTAATTTAGTAACAGCCAAGCTAAAATAAGATCCGCAAAAAGCACCATGATACAGCTCAATACCACTGCACGTGTACTTGCTTTACCAATTTCTATGGCACTACCATGTGCATAGAATCCCTGATAGCAGGATATAGAGGTTAAGACAAATCCAAATACAGCTGCCTTGGTGAGCATGATAAAAATATTCTTCTGGACAAAGTTCATCAGGATTCCCTGCGTATAATCTGAAATCGATACATAGCCTGTAAAAGAGCCTGCAAGCATTCCTCCTCCAATTCCTGTAGCTGCAGAAATAATCACCAGTAGCGGCACCATAGTGAGCGCTGCTATTAGTTTAGGTCCGATAAGATAAGAGAAGGTATTCACCCCCATTATCTCCAAAGCATCTATTTGTTCAGTGAGTCGCATTGTTCCCAACTCAGATGCAAGGTTAGATCCTACTTTTCCGGCTAAAATCAAACAAGAAATAGTAGGCGCCAATTCCAATATCATAGATTCCTTTACTACATATCCCACAAAATACATGGGTACCATAGAGCCGGATAGGTTATATGCAAACTGAACTGCAGAAACTGCACCAATAAAAAAAGAAATAAGGATAATGATTACCAGTGAGCCAACACCTATGTTCGACATCTGGCGAAGTATTTCTTTCCAAAGCATAGAAGCACGCTCCGGATTGGAAAACGAACGTTTCACCATCAGCATATATCTGCCAATATGAAACAACGGACCACCAGTATCATGAACGTATTCTGCCATCGAATAGAATGTGTTTAAAAGTGTATAAAAATAGACTATTTTTAGGGATTAGCCAAAACTGGCACCCTAAAAGGGAAAAGAATCATAATTTTGCAATATGAACGTTATTATCACCGGAGCCAGCAGAGGAATTGGCAAGGCCATTACCGAAAAATTTCACAGAGAAGGACATTCAATAATCGTATGTTCCAGGAGTGAGGAAAAATTAAAAGAACTTAAGGATGCAATGCCTTCTATTCATACTTTTTCCTGTGATGTATCTGTAAAAAAAGAAATTGAACAATTTGGTCAGTATGTTTTAAAAACTTTTGATGCGGTTGATGTACTAATAAATAATGCAGGCGTTTTCTATCCGGGAAAAATCTTAGAAGAAACGGAAGGCTGTCTGGAAAAAATGATAAATACTAATCTTTACAGTGCATATCATCTTACAAGAATTTTAGCACCAAAGATGATAGCACAACAATCGGGATATATTTTTAATATGTGCTCCGTAGCAAGCCTTAAAGCTTACGATCAAGGCGGAAGTTATTCTATCAGTAAATTTGCACTTCTTGGCTTTTCCAAGACTTTGAGAGAGGAGTTAAAAGAACACCAGATAAAAGTAACGTCTATCCTGCCTGGGGCAACACTCACCGACTCCTGGGCTGGCTCTAACTTACCGGAAAACAGATTTAGTAAAGCAGAAGATATTGCTATGCTCGTTTATACAATCACTCAATTAAGTCCTTTCAGCGTTGTGGAAGATATTGTGATTCGTCCACAACTGGGTGATATCTGATTTTTTAGTATTGTTAGTAGTTGATTAAAGCGCAATATAATATTGCAAAGCTTCCATAATATCCTCATTGGAAAGCACCTTATCATATTCTGCTTTACCAATGCAAGTCAACAAGGCAGCCATATACGTATCTCCACGATTTTTCTTATCTGCCCCAATAATTTTTAATAATTTTTCTAAACTATAAGAGGAAATATCCTTCTTAGGGAATGACTTCAAAAGCACATCTTGTATTTCTTCAAGTTCATTTGAAGCTAGTCTGCATTTTTTTACCGATAAATAGGCCTCGGCTATCATCCCGATAGCAACAGCCTCTCCATGCAATAAATCATCTCCTTCCTGCAGCGCGTAAGTTTCCAGCGCATGGCCAATAGTATGTCCAAAATTCAGAATCTTGCGCAAACCCTGCTCCTTTGGATCTTGCTCAACGATATCTTTTTTAAGACTAAGAGAATGATAAATTATAGCTTGTATATCCGCACGATCCAAGGGCCCATCCTTTATTCGTTGCCACTGTTGCCTATCACTAATCAGAGCATGTTTAAAGATTTCTGCCCAGCCATTTCTGAGTTGTCTCGGCGGCAATGTTTGAAGAAAACCAGTATTTATAAAAACAGCTTTGGGGGAGCAAAATAAACCAATTAAATTTTTTCCATTATTAAAATCAATACCTAGTTTTCCTCCTATGGAAGCATCTACCTGCGCCAACAATGTAGTGGGAATATGAACAAAGTCAATACCGCGTTTATAACAACTTGCTGCAAAGCCCCCCATATCACCAATAACTCCTCCTCCTAAATTAATTAACAGCGTATTTCTGTCTGCCTTAAACTCCAGCAACTGACTCCAAATACGCTCACATGATGCGATATTTTTATTACGTTCACCACTTTTTATTTCAATAATCCGGACCTTACCAATTTCCTTTTCTATAATAGGTAAACAATGTTCTTTCGTATTTTCATCTACTAAAACAAATATTTCTGTATAAGAACTGGAATGCATGAATGCATGAAGAGACGACCAATCGTCTTCCAGAAAAACTGTATAATCTGCAAACGTAATTTTTTTCATGCATTAAGCCCTCTTATTTTATCAGTTCAACTCCATCAGCTTATTAAAGCTCCAAACCTCTGCCTTTGTTGCAAACCATGGCTTTACGGTTTTCCAGAACTGCCCAAAGAAAGCTGAATCCCGGTAATTATTAAGATCCTGCTCACTATCCCAAAGGCTATACGTAAAGAATATATTAGCATTTTCTATATCCTGCCATACTTGTAAAACATTACAACCCGGCTGGTGGCGGATAATATCGCAAACCGTTGTAAAGTAAGACTTAAAGGTATCCACCTCTTCCTCACGTATAGTTAATTTTACAATTCTGATAATCACACGAATGATTTTATTAAAAAATATTATTCAAATATAATCTGAACCGCATCACCTCTCACCAAACCTAAGAGATCTGCAGCATTACCGCAGTTGATACATAATTCTAAATACCCGAGAGAATTAAAACGCGCAAGACTATAAGACTGTGGAACATCTGAATAATTGGGTACAATACGATCGATAAAGTCATATTTACGATAATTGATGCGCATTTGTTTTTCCTTATCAAATCTTTCTATATCCTTAACGTGAATATTTGTAATCGCATTTCCAAAATTATCAATATGTATTACTGAGCCTACAATTTTATGCTCTTGTATTAGTGGCATCATAGCCTTTTTCTCTACAAAATCTTTGGCCACCTTTCCAATTGAACCAATACTATTGTTAAAAGTAATCTCCTTCACTACCCTACAGTAATACTCCTCCAAGGTTTTCAGTTTTACTTGCGACATATCCACTTCCACCATCAAGTCAGGCTTATTATCAAATACCAATGACAGAAAGCCATTGTCCGGAGCAATAAAATAGTAGTGACCATATTTAGCAGCCAATAACTTCTGGCCTCCGATACCCTGCTCAAAAATTCTTGCAATATGGATAGTTCCAATAGGAAAATGAGAATACACATTTTTTAAAAAGAAGGCACCTGTTACAATATCATAAGGAGGAATGGAGTGTGAGATATCCACAATCCTGGCGGAAGGGCTGGACATATAAAGATCGCCTTTAAATAAGCCTACATAGTAATCTTTATCTCCAAAGTCTGTTAATAAAGTTATTACCGCCATTCTAAAATAAATATTATTTTCCCTATGATAATTTTCACTAACTGCTGTAAGAAATGCAAATAATTCATTTGATTTGCCGTTAAAGATCTAGACAGATGCATTTCTGAGGTAAAAATAAGAAAATAATTGAGCGAACTAACAATTAAATTAGAAACGGTAGATCCTATAGAGTTCTTCGGTTTCAACAACAACAAGCTAAAGATTCTTAAGAGAGAATTCAGCAGACTAAATATCAGTGCAAGAGGCAATAAAATCATTGTTGCCGGCTCACAGGAAGACCTTGAAGTTTTCAGCGAGAAAGTGCACCAACTCGTTGAATATTTAGAACGATACGGGAAGATTTCAGATCAACACATTGAAGAAATTCTTCATGGTCGCGATCCTTATGAGACTAATTTCCCGCAGTTCAAAGACAATGTTCTGGTTTACGGAAACAATGGCAACCTCATTCGTGCCCGTACAGAAAACCAACAAAAGCTGGTAGATCACTCCGAAGATAACGATATACTTTTTGCGGTAGGTCCGGCAGGAACAGGAAAGACTTACACAGCCGTAGCGCTTGCAGTAAGAGCCCTAAAAAATAAATGGGTCAAAAAAATTATTCTAACCCGCCCAGCAGTTGAAGCCGGCGAAAACTTGGGCTTTCTTCCGGGTGATTTAAAAGAAAAAATAGATCCTTACTTAAGACCACTCTATGATGCCTTAGATGATATGATTCCTGCGGATAAGCTTGCCTATTATATGACTAATCGAGTTATAGAAGTAGCTCCTTTGGCATATATGCGCGGACGTACTTTGGATCATGCCTTTATGATTTTAGACGAAGCCCAAAATGCTACTCAGCTACAATTAAAAATGTTTTTAACACGTATAGGACCTTCTGCAAAATGCATCATCACCGGAGATATGACGCAAATCGATTTACCTAAAAATCAACAATCCGGATTAAAGAAAACCATGCAAATTCTGGAAGGCATCAAAGGTATAGGCATGGTGCACCTATCTGCTGAAGATGTAGTTCGCCACCGACTAGTGAAAGATATCATCAAAGCGTTTGACAAGGAAAGTGAACGTGAACAGCAATTTCGGGATGGAGGCAATAAAAATTAATACGGAAATTGCGCAGTAGAATACTTTACATGCTGCTATTGTGTATCACAATACCCCTAATGCTGTCTGCACAGACATCAAAAGAGATACCGTTTACATTGGCGAAAGGATATTTTGTAAAAAACACTTTCAGCAAAAAAGAACTGCGAAATCCAAAAATTACGGATCAAAATACATTTG
>CANHGL010000048.1 GCA_947460245.1 Sphingobacteriales bacterium | reverse complement strand
TCTATTATTGTGAATGTTGCACTCGTTGTACTTGCGTTACCACAGGAGTCGGTTGCAGTGAATGTCACTGTCGCTGATCCTGTCTTACCACAACCATCACTCAATGCTGTGAAGTTGTTTGTCCAGTTCACTCCGCCGCTGCATACATCACTCGATGCTGCTCCGCCATTGGAGTCTAACCATGCCTGTAGTGCTGCAGTATTACCTGCACCATCACACTGCACCGTTTGGTTCGATGCCTGAGTAGTGATCGTTGGTTTGATCGTGTCTATTATCGTGAATGTTGCACTCGTTGTACTTGCGTTACCACAGGAGTCTGTCGCAGTGAATGTCACTGTCGCTGAGCCTGTTTTTCCGCAACCATCACTCAATGCTGTGAAGTTGTTTGTCCAGTTCACTCCGCCGCTGCATACATCACTTGATGCTGCTCCTCCATTGGAGTCTAACCATGCCTGTAGTGCTGTAGTATTACCTGCGCCATCACACTGCACTGTTTGGTTCGATGCCTGAGTAGTGATCGTTGGTTTGATCGTATCTACTATCGTGAATGTTGCACTCGTAGTTGCACTTACATTACCACAGGAGTCTGTCGCAGTGAATGTAACTGTCGCTGATCCTGTCTTACCACAACCATCACTCAATGCTGTGAAGTTGTTTGTCCAGTTCACTCCGCCGCTACATACGTCTGCGGATGCTGCACCTCCATTGGAGGTTAACCATGCTTGTAATGCTGCTGTATTGCCTGCTCCGTCACACTGTACCGTTTGGTCAGATGCTTGTGTGGTGATCGTTGGTTTGATCGTATCTATTATCGTGAATATTGCACTCGTTGTACTTGCGTTACCACAGGAGTCTGTCGCAGTGAATGTAACTGTCGCTGATCCTGTCTTGCCACAACCATCACTCAATGCTGTGAAGTTGTTTGTCCAGTTCACTCCGCCGCTGCATACATCACTAGATGCTGCTCCGCCATGATTATTCAACCATGCTTGTAGTGCTGCAGTATTACCTGCTCCATCACACTGCACTGTTTGGTTCGATGCCTGAGTAGTGATCGTTGGTTTGATCGTGTCTATTATTGCGAATGTTGCAGTTGTAGTTCGGGTACCGCATAAATAATTCAGTGTAAATGTTACTGTAGCAGATCCTGTCTTACCACAACCATCACTTAATGCCGTAAAATTATTCGTCCAAATACAATTGAAACACGAATCACCCGGAGTAGCACCCCCATTAGAATTTAACCATGCCTGAAGGTCTGCAGTATTGCCTGCTCCATCACACTGTACTGTTTTATTTTTTGCAATAGAGTCATATGTAGGCCTAACGGTAAGCGTAGCACACGCCGTATCCAAACAACTACTGGAACTACGGACAATAACAGAATAAGCGGTTGTCACTCTTGGAGACACCGTTAATGTGGAAGAACTTCCCAAAGAAGCACCTGTTGGTTTGCACCCCTGAAGTGTATCATTCAGATACCAACCGACTACTGTTAATCCAGCAGATGGCGTTATTCCTAAAGTGGCATTTTGTCCACGACATATCGTAGACTGAGATAGAGTAAGTGTGATATCAGGTTTAGGATTAACCGTAACTGTAACACAAGCGGTATCTGTGCACCCGGAGGCATTTGCCACCACTACTGCATAGGTTGTAGTTACAGCAGGAGAAACTATTAAACTATCTGCTGTAGATAGAATAGAACCTGTAGGCTTACAACCTACTGCTGCATCATCTAAATACCAACCCACTACAGTTAACCCGGTCTTAGGGGAGAACCTCAGGATACTAGAATACCCCTGACAGATAGTTGCTGCTAAGGCTGATGCAATAATATCTGGTCGTGGATTAACCACAACATCAACTGGAAAAGCTATAGAACATCCTGAAGTATCTGAAATGGTACCTATATAAGTACCACTATTTGCAGAAGTGATATTCGGAATTTTAGGGTTCTGAAGTGTAGAGGTAAAACCATTAGGCCCCGTCCAATAATAGGTATATGACCTATTCCCTGGCTGAGTCATCAATAATCTTAGAGTATCTCCCTCGCACACAGGAGCTATATAACTCGCATTACCATTTAATAATTCGCGAGGAGCGGGAGGAATGAAGGCCGCATTTAAGTACATTCTCTCTCCATTAATTTCATCTCCTGTATTGCCATAATCATGACCGCCCAAATAAAATATATTCCCTCCTAAAGAGTCATTGCCAGGAAATTTAGCGCCTGATGCAATCCATACTGTATCTAAAACACCATCGGTACCCAATGAACGGTCTGCTTTTATTACATCCTTTAGGAAAAAGACCTGAGTATAATGTTTTGGTAACCACGCAGAGCCTGCACCGGGAAGATAATTATGGAGTGATCCACCTACTTTAGTCATATTGCCATCATACTGATTGAATGGCATATCGACGTTCCTATACTCAACAGCACCCGTAGCATCGTTTACATTAGAAATAAAACCATTAGTAGTTTGATATCTTTGAGATGGATAATTTTCAACGGCATCCACACCTTCACACTGCGCTAAGAAATTACCTCCTGACCTTAAAAAAGAAGCTAGATTGTCTAATCTTGTTTTTATCGTACCTGCATAAGCAGTCACCTTCCAGTGGGGAGTTGAAACAAATGTATAGCAAGACTTTCCACTTAGAATAACACCTTCATCCAATACTGTGTAGTACCCTAAATCAAATCCAGCATCCTTTAAATTATCTTCATGAATATTAGCATTCCCACCGTCATCATAAATTCCTATGTACGGCTTATGATTTAGTGTATATCTGATATCTATACTTGCAGAGCTAGTAAGCTTGTAGATATTTACTTTCAAATTTGCACCTAATGCAGCATTATAGGCCCTTATAACCACAGCTGCTCTAGCGGTATCACTAGGCATGATGATAAATGGTCCCGACTTAAAACTATAAGCACCCCCTGTAGGAGCAGCTGTCTGACCGTATACCTTAGTTACTGCTGCAGTAAAGTCTGCGGCGTCTTTAGTTTTACCAGCCTTGATTGCCCATTTAACACGAATATCTGACCACAACAACTTTGCAGCCAATCCATACGCTTTTAGATTCATATCTGCTGAGCCACCATTCTTCTGATACACTGCATCCATAGCAATGATATAAGCCCCAGCGGGTATGGTTTCAATATTGGGTGAAGGAGGAGGAAAATCATTAAATATTCCGACAGCCTTTGTGGTGATGAAAGATCCCAACAACAACAACAACAACACACACCACCTTGCCTTTTGTATAAAATTTCTCATAGTCATATTTATTTTCATCATCACTCCACTTAATTACTCTAGCAATCTCAAACAATTCTACCAAACCGCAAGTGACTCAAGTCAGAATTAAATGTGATGTATATCATTCTATTTTTTATTCTCCTTAAATGCTTAAAAACCTTCCCTACTCCATTTCTACCTTTCCCTGATTACAATAATTAACAACCCAAAACATGAATACACTTTTTTAAGCGTTTCCATATCAGGTTAATATTGCTTTCAAGACCAGTTGGGGGTATTGTCTTTATTGCCTTAAGTTATTTTTTACTCTATCTAGTTTGGTTTTTATGTTTCAATATCATAGTTAAAAATTAAAGAGATAGAACACCTTCTCCTTAAAATTACTTAGGTTTTTTGTTTAAAAACTTTGGGCAAAAACGACCTAAAGGTTTTTTAAAATTTGTGACGACTTCTCCTAAATTGAATGTTTCAATTTCCTTAGAGAGACGCATTTAACAATTTGCGATGCGAAGTTAGCTAAAATTCCTCAATAAATAAAGGAAAATACGCACAAATATGCCTTCAGTTACATGAATTTATTAATATGTTTCAAATTATTGATAATGAACGTCTTATGGATTATATCAAAAGATCAAACATTACGAATGGTTTCTATATCAGCAACAAAGACGATATTCTAATTTAATACAGTCGAAATTCCGCCATAAATTTATTGACTTTCTTTCCAATTTCTTCCACTAAAGCAGCGTGAGTTGGCTCTTTAATTATCGCATCTATCCAATCTACGATTTGAATACAATCCTGCTCTACCAGACCTCGCGTGGTAATAGCGGAGGTACCTATTCTGATTCCAGAAGTAACCAATGGCGATTTATCATCGAACGGAACCATGTTCTTGTTTACGGTTATTTCTGCCATACCCAATGCCTTTTCCGCATCTCTGCCAGAAATATTTTTATTTCTTAAATCTATGAGCATCAAGTGATTATCAGTTCCTCCAGAAACAAGATCATAACCTCTATTCATGAATTCGCCAGCCATTGTTTGCGCATTCACAATTACCTGATTAGTATATTTTTCAAAATCTACTGTAAGCGCTTCCCCAAAGGCAATTGCCTTAGCAGCAATAACATGTTCCAGAGGGCCTCCCTGCATCCCCGGAAAAACACCAGAGTTCAATACTGTTGACATCATCTTTAGCTCTCCTTTCAACGTTTTCTCACCCATGGGGTTTTCAAAATCTTTTCCCATAAAAATTACTCCTCCTCTTGGCCCTCTCAATGTTTTATGGGTAGTAGAGGTGATAATATGACAAAAAGGAACGGGATCATTAAGTTTTTTCTTAGCAATAAGACCGGCTGGGTGCGCAATATCCGCAAGCAATAAAGCACCAACACTATCCGCAATCGCACGGAATCGCTTATAATCCCAGTCGCGCGCATACGCAGAAGCCCCGCAAACGATCAATTTTGGTTTTTCGCGGTGGGCTATCTCCTCTACTTTATCCATATCTATAAGGCCAGTTTCCTGCTCTACTCCATAAAATACTGGTCGAAAATGTTTACCAGAGAAATTTACCGGAGAGCCATGCGACAAGTGACCGCCATGTGATAAGTTAAATCCTAAAATAGTATCTCCAGGTTTTAGCACAGATAAAAAAACTGCTGCATTAGCCTGTGCTCCTGAATGAGGCTGGACATTAGCATATTTGGCTCCGAAGAGCTCGCAAAGCCTGTCGATAGCAATCTGTTCCACCTGATCAACAAACTCACATCCACCATAATAACGTTTACCGGGATACCCCTCTGCATACTTATTGGTTAGGCAACTGCCCGTAGCTTCCATCACCTGTTTGCTAGTGAAATTTTCTGAGGCTATAAGCTCTATACCAACGGTTTGTCTGTTTAATTCATCATTGATTAATGAGAATATTTTTTTATCGCGTTCCATAATGTGAAAATAATCAATCACTAAGCGCGAATCATCATCAAACCTGATATTTTTTAATAAAATAATATTATAGTGCGCATAGGAAAGCGCTCAAAACATGTGACATTTAGGGTTTAACTTTTTAACTTTAGTTCATGATAGCCATTATTCCTGTAGCCGGCGCTGGCACGCAACTTCGGCCACATACCTATACACAACCAAAGTCGCTCATTCCTGTAGCCGGCAAACCCATATTGGGATTTATTATTGACCAATTAATGGAAATTGGAATTACAGAGTATGTATTTGTTATCGGCTACCTTGGAGAGAAAATAAAAGACTACATTGAACAAGATTACCCAAATATTAAAAAGAAATACGTAGTGCAAGAAGTTCGGGAAGGACTTGGTCATGCCATCTGGCTGACGCGCAATGTAATCCCTAAAAAGAGCGAGGTAATGATTGTATTAGGCGATACCGTTATAGATGTAAACTGGAAGAAATTTATTGCCCTCGAAGGATCTGCATTGGGTGTTAAAAAAGTGACTGATCCAAGAAAATTTGGTGTGGTAGAATTGAATGAGGATGGTACTATTACGAAGGTCATAGAAAAACCCAGCATCCCAAAATCTAATATGGCTATCGTTGGCTTATACAAGATAAAAGAGTTTGACATTCTTCTCAAATCTCTCGATTATAATATTCAGAATAACCTCCGCAACAACAATGAATTCTATCTTACAGACGGGCTTCAGGGCATGATTCAGCGAGGTGTAAATATGCAGGGATTTAAGGTAGATAACTGGTATGATTGTGGCCAGAAAGAGATTCTCCTAAAAACAAATGCGCTGTTACTAAGTAAGAAAAAAAGAAGGCCGGCGCTGAAGAAAAATCTCGACAATTGTATTGTTATCGAGCCAATTCATATTGGGAAGAATGCAAGTTTAAAAAACTGTATTATAGGACCAAATGTGACGGTAGGAGATGATGCCACTATCCATGACTCAATTATCAAGGACTCCATCATAGGGAGCTATACAAAGCTGAACAATGTAATTTTATTCAACTCAATTATTGGTAGCGATTCTGTAATCTGGGGCAGTAGCCAGAGCCTGAATATTGGCGACAACACAGAGCTAGACCTTAGATAATACTTTAATCAATCTACAAAAAATCTACTCGGAAAATAAAATGTTTGCAGTAATTGACCTTGAGACCACCGGTGGCAATCCCAGCTCAGAACGTATTATTGAGATAGGGATTGTTTTGCACGACGGGAAACATAAGATTGGAGAATATACCAGCTTAATCAATCCTGAGAAAGAAATTAGCGGATTTATTTCTACGTTCACCGGAATCACTAATGCTATGGTGAAAAATGCTCCAAAATTTTCTGAGGTTGCAGATACTATACTCGAACTTTTAGAAGGGAAAGTAATTGTTGCACATAATGCACGCTTTGACTATAACTTCATTAAATATGAATTTCGCAGACTAAATATTCCCTTTGTAAAGAAAAATATATGCACTGTAATGCTCAGCAGAAAAATCTTCCCGGAGATGAAGTCACACAGCCTGGGAAACCTTTGCAGAGACCTCGGAATTACGGTAGATAATCGCCACCGCGCTTTTGGCGATGCTGCTGCAACTGCAATTTTGCTGGAGAAATTACTGCAAAACGATACGAAATCACTGATTAAAGAACATTTAGAAGAAGATATTCGGAAGATACATTTACCTAAACAATTAGATCCCAACCAAGTAGATGAACTACCCGAAGATGTTGGAGTCTTTTACCTCCATGATGCCGAAGGAAAAGTAATCTATTTGGACAAAACAAAAAATATAAGGGAATATGTTTTTACTTTTTTCTCCAAAAAAGCTACAGAGAAATTTAAACAACAGATAGATCTGGAAGCACATAGCATATCTTATGAACTAACGGGCAATGAACTTGTAGCTTCCTTATTGGAAAGTGCAGAAATAAAAAATCTTGTCCCAAGATATAATAAGCCTATATCTAATAGCTTTTATAAGTATGGATTATTCTCTACGTTAGATCAAAATGGATTTAAAAAACTTATGGTAAAACTCCTGAGCGAAGAAACTCAGAACAACAACGATGAATCTACATCTGTGGAACTTCCTCTACTGAAATTTTCCTCTCGATTTAAAGCAGAAAAAATAATGCATTCTATTCTGGGTAATTTCCGACTGGAACCTACTTTTAAGAAGATCGATTCTGCTACACAATACAACCAAAGAATGAAAGAAGCGCTGTCTAAGTATATCTTTCCACATACTAACTTCTTTATTATAGATGCAGGGAGAAATGGAACAGAAAGATCTGCCATACAGATAGAAAATGGTGAACTAATTGGTTATGGATTCTTTGAGCCGGAGTATCTACAACACCCGGAAGAACTTAAGAAGGCTATACGAAAAACCCCTGAAACTATTGAGAATAAGAAGATAATACAGAGTTACATCAACAAGTATTCCAAATCCGTGGAGTTGATTGCCTATTAGAGATATTTATCGAACTGCCTAAGCTTAAAAATAGCATACACAATTCTTAGCTGTAGCAGAACAATCATCATCATAGATATGATTCCCGAAAATATCGTTAGCCTTTTAAGATAAAGTAATTCTTCTACGTCTGTCCCTGATTTTATATGCTGAAATACATTTGTAGCCAATGTGTAATTATATTCATTAAATACATCTATATAGTCGAAATACTTATTCAGCATAAGAAAAAAAAGAGGGAAATTAAGAATAAACAGCCCCAGCTTCACCCATACATTTTCCAGTACAACTGAACGCATCATAAAGGCAACGAATCTGAAATAGGTAAAAACAAGAAAAAGAGCACAAAATAAGTACCTCATAAATGCAAAACTAATATCATGCCTGTAAGGGAAAATTAATACCACTGCAGCAACGACAGCTA
The DNA here is from genome assembly GCA_947460245.1 of Sphingobacteriales bacterium. Taxonomy (GTDB): domain Bacteria; phylum Bacteroidota; class Bacteroidia; order Chitinophagales; family JADIYW01; genus JADJSS01. The sequence continues at coordinate 2,408 of CANHGL010000048.1, read as the reverse complement.
TAACTACCCAAATTAATTCATAAAAAATACCAAGCGCTAATCTCTTATTCATATCCAAAAATCTAAGCGCAAAAGTACATAATGTATTCCTATGTATCTGAGAAAATAGCTATCTGAGATCAAAACACATGCTAAAAAAAGTACTGAGCAGTACATCCCCTAAAGAGTATTCCCTATATTTACCTCTATGAATTTAAATGCTAAGAAGAAGCAAATTGCTGTTTTAATTGACCCAGACAAGACAAGTCCGGCAAAGCTTAAGAAAATTGCTGCACAGGCAAGCCGGGCGGATATTGATTTCTTCTTGGTGGGTGGAAGCCTAATGATTAATGACCATCTCGAGCAGACTATTGAATTACTAAAACAATACTCCAAGAAAAAGATCTATTTGTTTCCGGGTAGTCCATCGCAGATTTGCAATAAGGCAGATGGAATACTTCTTTTAAGTTTGATATCCGGTAGAAATCCAGATTTACTGATAGGACAGCATGTATTGGCTGCGCCCCGTCTTAAAGCTTCCGGATTAGAAATTATACCCACGGGATATATTTTAGTAGATGGGGGAAGTGCTACGGCTGTTTCCTATATTTCGAATACCACCCCCATACCAGCAAATAAACCTGAAATTGCAGCATGCACGGCGATGGCTGGAGAAATGCTGGGACTTAAAACTATTTATCTGGAGGCCGGAAGTGGCGCCACAAAACCCGTTCCACCAAAACTCATCAAAATAGTGAAAGAACACATCAAAATACCATTGATTGTTGGCGGAGGAATTAAAACAGCCAAACAGGTTCAGGAGGCTTTCCAATCCGGGGCAGATATTGTAGTTATCGGAACCGCTATTGAAAATGATATCCACTTCCTGGAAAAATTAAAAAAAGTAAGTTAGCACGAACCTCAGATATTGACTGCAAGCAGAAAGCGCAACTATTAATTGAACGACAATGACCACTGAAATCCTAAAAGGCCGCATCATACAGACAACCGGTTTATGGTATCAGATTTCACTGAACAATAAACTTATTACTGCACGCCTTAAAGGAAAATTTAAATTAGAGGAACTGGATACCACCAATCCGATTGCAGTGGGCGACTTTGTTCTGCTAGAGAAAACAGACCGCAATGAATATATCATCAGCGAGATTCTACCCCGCAAGAATTATATCATCCGACAATCTCCAAGAAACAAACACCAACGCCATGTTATTGCTTCCAATATAGATCAGGCACTATTAATTGTAACCCTAACACAACCCAGAACTTCATTAGGCTTTATTGATAGATTTATAGCTGCAGCAGAATCATTCCATATCCCCGTCAAAATAGTGGTTAACAAGACAGACTTGCTTCGTCCAAAAGATGAGGAGTTACTGGAATACATGAAGATTGTTTATAATAGATTAGACTATGAAATCATTCCTACTTGCGCCATCAAAGAAGAGGGTAAAGAGTATCTCCAGCAAATTTTAGAGCAAAAAACCACACTTATTGCAGGACACTCCGGAGTAGGAAAATCTACACTCATCAACGCCATCCTTCCTTCACTTAACCTGAAAACGGGTAAAATTTCAGAGAAATGGGGAAAGGGAGTACACACAACTACATTTGCAACTATGTTTGAAATAATGCCCAATACCTTTATCATAGATACGCCGGGCATTAAGGAGTTTATGATGCTGCAGGTAGAACCTGAGGAGGTTTCAGGGTATTTCAAAGATATCAATGCATTTGCCGATAAATGTCAGTTTAATAATTGTCTTCATATCAATGAACCACAGTGTGCAGTAAAAGAGGCAGTAGAAAAAACTCAGATTGCTGCAACACGCTATGAGAATTATTTGAATATCATACAGAATATACAGCAAATCAATTATTGGGAGAGAAAGTAGCTGTCCCTTATTTTCCAATAAAAATCTATACTAAACACCTACTGTTTGCTTTTCGCTTACTATTTTTGTTGATGCGCGCTATTCTTCAAAGGGTTTCCAGGGCTTCCGTTACCATAAATGGAGGAATCAAAGGAGAGATTAAACAAGGATTACTCCTCTTATTAGGCATTGAAGAAAATGATACTGAAGCAGATATTGAATGGCTTTGCCGAAAAATTACTCAGATGCGCATCTTCTCGGATGTAGAAGGTAAAATGAATCTTTCGGTTCAGGATATTAACGGTGATATACTATTAGTCTCCCAGTTTACCCTCTTTGCCTCCACCAAAAAAGGTAATAGACCCAGTTTTATACGTGCCGCAAAACCCGATATTGCCGTTCCGCTATATCTAAAGACTATTGAAATAATGGAAACTCTATTAGGCAAATCCATACAGACTGGAGAATTTGGTACCGACATGCAAGTAGAACTCCTCAACGATGGACCTCCAATTCATTTACCACTAACTGGTATTG
>CANHGL010000047.1 GCA_947460245.1 Sphingobacteriales bacterium | reverse complement strand
CCATCTCCAAAATTCCACTGATAGCCAACAATAGTACCAGATGAAATAGTAGAGGCATCTGTAAAAGTGGAATTATGATTATAGCAAAGATAGTTGGCATTAAAACCCGCTTTAGGCTTTGGTAAGATGGTAACTGTGGTATCTTTTTGAACCAAACACCCTTTAGAAGTACCTACAAAAAAACTAAAACTGTAAGTTCCAGCTGCGGCATAAGTATAAGTAGTTGTCTGCGTCAGCGCGGAGTCTCTGTTATTAAACTTCCACTTCCATTCATTGATATCATTATAAGCAGATGAAGAAGCATCCTGGAAGAGGATAGCACTTCCAACACATGCAGGCGAGAAAGATGGCTTGATGTTAACCGCATCGTATACTTTCACATAAACAAATCCGGTATCTGCGCAAGGCTTACCCTGTTCAATGATTAGTCGCACCTTATATATACCGGTATCTGGATAAATATACTTAGGAGAGGCCAAAAGCGAGGTATCTGCAAGCGTGGAAGGATCGCCAAAATCCCATAGATAGGTAACATTTGCACTTCCCGGATTAGAAAATTGCAGCGACTTTCCATTACATACAACGTAAGTGCTGTCGTTAATCTTTACAGAGGCCAACCTTGGATCATTAGGTGGAGCAGGACTTGCCTCTTTTACGGCGCAATCCTGCACATTAATCTGAAAGTCTCTTATCGTTTCACTTAACAACACTCCATTTCTATATTCTTTTACACAGACACCTATCGTAAATAAGCCAATATTTTTGGGTATACCGGAGATGGCTCCTGTTAGTGAGTCAATAGAAATCAAACTATTTAACCCCAAAGGCTGAGTGGCACTATATCCGGTATTATAATTTACCGCAGGGAAAGGAAGACGAGTAATAGGGCCCGAAGTGGGCGGCGTAGGATTATTCTGGTCTCCTGCAGAATAAGGAGCACAGAGCGAATACACCAGTTGGTCTCCTTCTGTATCCGCCGCTGAAAAATTGATTGTCAATGTAGAATTTACACAGACGAAATTAGGAGGATCAAATCTAAATATTGGCGCCTTATTGCAAGCTAGCATGGCCTCCTTGGTGAGTTTAACAAAAATAGCTGACCCCAAGCTACCTGAATTGGCAAGGTTGATTACCCCATTATTCCTGCAACATCTTTGGTAAGAAATGATATACCCAGAATTATTCATTGGGAGCGATCTGGTAAAGGTATAGGTACCCTCTTTTGTACAAAAGTCCGGTAAATTATCAATACAGGTAGTTATACCGGGTAAAATATCTCTTTGACTACCTGGGTTTAAACTCGGAGAATCATAGAGCGAATTATTATCTAAATTAAAAATCTGAAAATAGGCTGGTCGGTCAAAATCGGGTGAGTTGGGATCTATACAGTCCTTGTAAACCTTCATTGTAAATCTATACTGATTATTCCCGAGACAATCATACGTAATATTACCCCCCAAAATATGTCTGGAGTAGGATATGGAAACAACAAAAAAGAAAAAAAGAAAAAAGATTTTCTTCATCTGGCAAAAATATGGTTTTTAGTGTATTTGGAACCTAAATAAAGTAAATGTTTTTAATGCCTGTTATGTTGCATCTGATTTGCTATTTTTTTATCTTTGTCAAACTTCCCTCAAAATGCCAAAAGATTCTTCGATTAAGTCGGTGCTTATAATAGGCAGCGGACCTATTATTATTGGACAAGCCTGTGAATTTGATTATTCGGGTACACAAGCCGCCAGATCTCTTCGAGAAGAAGGAATAGAAGTATCCTTAATCAATTCCAATCCTGCAACTATCATGACAGATGAGATTACGGCGGATCATATCTACCTTAAGCCTCTGACAATACAATCTATCCAGGAAATATTGGAAGAGCGGCAAATTGATTGTGTGCTACCTACCATGGGGGGGCAAACAGCACTGAACCTGTGCAAGGAGGCAGCGGAGATAGGTCTATGGGATAAATACAATGTAAGAGTAATTGGTGTAGACCTGGAGGTGATTGAAACAACTGAGAATCGGGAAGCCTTCAGGAAATTCTGTGTGGATCTTGGATTAGGTGTAGCCCCTTCTTTTATCGCCAACTCTATGCTGGAAGGTAAAGAGGCTGCTCAGAAAATTGGGTTCCCATTGGTCATCAGACCGTCATATACGTTGGGCGGTACCGGCGGTGGCTTTGTTCATAAGGCAGAAGACTTTGAGGCTGCGCTTTCCTATGGATTAAAGGCCTCTCCTATTCATGAGGTATTAGTAGAGAAAGCCGTGCTTGGATGGAAAGAATTTGAATTGGAGTTATTGAGAGATAATAACGATAACGTCGTCATCATTTGTACAGTTGAGAATCTTGATCCTATGGGGGTTCATACTGGCGACTCTATCACTGTTGCTCCGGCAATGACACTACCAGATACTGCTTTCCAGAATATGCGCGATCAGGCGCAACTCATGATGCGGTCACTTGGAAATTTTGCCGGCGGATGCAATGTGCAATTCTCGCTAAATCCTGAAACGGAAGAACTCATCGTTATTGAAATTAATCCACGGGTATCTCGCTCATCTGCATTAGCTTCAAAAGCTACAGGATATCCTATCGCTAAGATTGCTGCAAAGCTGGCACTGGGATATAATCTCGATGAATTACATAATCAAATCACCAAAACAACTTCCGCTTTTTTCGAACCTGCGCTCGACTATGTTATTGTGAAAATTCCTAGATGGAACTTTGATAAATTCTATGGTTGTGATGCCACCTTAGGGCTGCAAATGAAATCAGTTGGGGAGGTGATGGGTATTGGCAGAAATTTTGCTGAAGCGTTACAGAAAGCGTGTCAATCATTAGAAAACAATAAAGTGGGTTTGGGTGCCGATGGAAAAGGATTATCTAAAACAGCAGAAATACTGGATAGCCTTCAGCATCCGAGCTGGGACAGAATTTTTAAAATAAAAGATGCCATCTATTTGGGTGTACCTATACATACCATACAAAAACTTACCGGTATAGATAATTGGTTCCTAATGCAGATCCAGGAATTAGTAAAAATGGAAAAAGAAATACAAAAGTATTCTTTACATAATATTCCTAGAGAACTTATGTTATCTGCCAAGAAAAAAGGATACTCCGATGTACAACTAGCCTTCTTATTGGGAAGAATTGAAGAAGAACAAGTGTATGAAAAACGCAAGGAGTTGAATATAAAGCGTGTTTATAAAATGGTAGATACCTGTGCGGCAGAATTTGAAGCAAAGACCCCTTATTATTACTCCACCTTTGATATGGAGAATGAAAGTAAAAAATCAGACAAGAAAAAAATTATTGTTCTGGGTGCTGGCCCAAATCGTATAGGACAAGGCATAGAATTTGATTACTGCTGCGTTCATGGTCTTTTAGCTATCAAAGAAATCGGCTATGAAGCCATTATGCTGAATTGTAATCCAGAAACCGTCTCTACCGATTTTGATATCGCAGATAAATTATACTTCGAACCAGTATTCTGGGAACACCTCTGGGAGTTGATTGAACACGAAGAACCGGAAGGCGTTATTGTACAGCTCGGTGGACAAACGGCATTAAAGCTCTCTAAAAAATTACAGGAGAAGGGTATAAAAATTATCGGGTCTTCATTTGAGAGTATGGACCTTGCAGAAGACCGTGGGCGTTTTTCAGATTTACTCAAAGCGCTTGATATACCTTACCCGGATTATGGCACAGCCACCAATGCAGAGGAAGCATTGGCTGTTGCAAATAAAGTTGGCTATCCTGTTTTGGTAAGACCAAGTTATGTATTGGGCGGGCAGCGGATGCGTATTGTGATTAATGATAGCGAGTGCGAAACTTCTGTCATCAACTTATTAAAAGATATTCCGGATAATACCATATTAATCGATCACTTTTTAGACCGAGCGAAAGAAGCAGAGATTGATGCTATCTATGATGGCCATCAAGTGCAGATCATGGGCGTAATGGAACACATAGAGCCTGCCGGTATACATAGTGGCGACAGTAATTCCGTGCTACCTCCTTTCAGCTTAGGGGCTATCATCATAGAAACTATGAAGCACTATTCCGAAAAGCTTTGCAAAGCTTTAGAAATTCGAGGCCTTATCAATATTCAGTTTGCCATCAAAGGCGATAAGGTATATGTGATAGAAGCCAACCCTCGTGCATCCCGCACTACGCCGTTTATCTGCAAGGCTTATGGTATACCTTATCTAAATGTAGCTACTAAAGTGATGCTTGGCACACATCTGCTAAAAGACTTTACCTTCAAAGAAAAACTGACAGGTTATGCTATTAAGGAACCAGTATTCTCCTTTGATAAATTTCCGAATGTAAATAAAGAGCTCGGCCCTGAAATGAAATCTACCGGAGAAGCTATTTATTTTATCAAAGATTTATTTGATCCTTACTTCAGACAACTCTACAAAGACAAGAGCATGTTCCTGAGCAGGTAGTTACGACTTCTAAAATAAAAAAGACGTTCACTTGGAACGTCTTTTTTATTTCTATACGATAAGCATTTACTTCTTCGTGCTCATCAGGTTATTCATCGCCATCATTTCTTTCATCGTCTTTTGCATGCCATCTGTAGAACCATCTAAGAAGATGACATTGCCTTTACCATACTCTGCAAAATTCTTAATCGCTTCTGTCCACATCGAAAATAAAATGACGGATGTATCTAAGTTAGCCTGCTCCATTTCTTTAGCTGCCTGTGTCATACCTTTAGCTACTTCCTCACGGAACAAGGCCACACCTTGTCCGCGTAGTTGTGCCGCCAAACGCTCTGCTTCTGCTGCAATCTTAATCGCATTACCTTCCGCTTCTGCTGCTTTCGTTTTTGTAATTAACAAAGCCTGTCCTTCATTCTCAGCTGCTGCCTTTAAATTACTGGATGCCACTACCTGTGCCATCGACTTAATGATAGCCTCATCAAAAGTGATATCGTTTAATTGTAAATCCAGCAAATGATATCCCCATGCTTCCAGCGTCTGATCGATTTGCTCTTTTACATCATCAACAATTTCTTTTCGGAGGGACAAGACCTCTGCTTGTTTCTTAGTAGCAACAAAACCTCTGATAGAACCTTCTATAGTGCGCACCAACGCCTGCATTAAATTTCTGTCGTCAATAAATTTGAAGGCTACATTTTTTATCGTCTCTTCGTCTCTATTTACTACTGCATATAATAACATTGCTTTGAAATAAACATTCGCCTGATCTACAGTAATCGCCTGAAACTCTAACTCCACAGACCGGTTCTGTATAGAAATTCGTTTATAGATTTGTTCTATAAATGGAATCTTAAAATTTAAACCCGGCCCTAATATTCTGCGATACTTTCCAAAAACTGTAACCACTGCGATACTGCCTTGCTGAACGGTAACAAATGATAGCAATGCTGTTAAAACCAGCAATACAATTAATCCTGTTGAAATAGCCATACTGTATAATTTGAATGAAAAATAGTTACTAAATAATTTATAGTACAAGGTAAGATATTCTTGAGATATAATCTACCGTACACTAATAACTCACCGGAAAACCTCCAAAGTCGGCAAGGAACTGTGTCTTGGAAAGTTTAACTCCTATGGGTGCATAGTCCGATAAATACGTCTGTGCCTGTAAGGTAGAGGTATTTAAAAGTGTAATCAGATTAATATTATTAGACAAATCCGGTACTAAACTCATTGGGTAAGGGAATGCAGGATTCGTCAGCAAATTTCTGTAAACGATTACACCTTTAACATTATTATTTAACTCTGGCGGAAGCACGATGTAATTTAATCCGGCTGCCTTCGCCCGCAAGGCTGCATCTTCATCTCCGATAACAATATTAATATATCCATCAGAGCTGGCAACATTAAAACTTAAATCTGTAGTGGTAGAGTAGGTATACGTTTTTGCATCACAAAGGCAAATAGAAAAATAACGCACATCGGTCAATCCATTTTGAGTATAGCTCTGCGCATAAGAAGGTGCTTTAAAGCGCATCATTACGACTTGATTTTTATTAAAGGTGATGGGCGTAAACAAATAATAATTATCCAGGTTCGGATACAAGAAGGCTCCTGAGAACTTATAGAAGAAGACATCTTTTGGCGCTTCTAATATCCCTGCAAGATTTAGCAACGTCGTTATCTTCTGGAACTTCTCTTCAAACTGCTGCTGGAAACTTGTATTGGATGGAATTGGAGCAGGAAGTGCCTGCCCTGTGACAATATCAAATGCTTCAATAGTGGGCAAAGGCACACTTGCATAGTTATTTTGTTGAGGAATATAATACCGCAAGATGATACCTACCTTCTCTAGATTGTCGGAGTACTGCAACTGATTCTGAAAGGCAGCAGTATCTGTCGTATTCGGACAAATAGTAACGGTATAATTTCTGTTGCTAACATTTGGCGACGCTCCTGGAAGAAATGGATTATCACTGCCGGCATCCGGTATAATCTTCGTATCTACAATGCTTCCAACACTGCTGAGTGTATTGTTATCATAGATATTATAACTCATGTAGCGGGCGAAGCCATACTGCCCTTTTATTCGGATACCCATTGTAGAGCCCTTCTGCCTGGTAAAAGAGTATAAAAAATAATTTACGTTCGAATCCGGCAGTAAGGGTAATGCCTTATTGCTGCCTATGTTTTCTGTCCAGTAAGCTACCGGAGTAGTATCTTCTTTCTTGCAGGCAAACAATACCAACGCCAGAAGGGCTATATATACCTTTTTCATTGTAGAAAGTTAGCGAGTATTCCCGAAAAAACAGCAAGACGCAGATAAAAAATACCTCAGGAATTACTGCAATAGTAAAAAATCAGCTATCTCCTTCCAGTTCGAAGTTCGAAGTGCAATATAGAGGCTAGCATCTTCCAACTTAAGCGTTGTTTCATTTACGCCGAGGCTTTGGCCGTGATCTATAAATATGGCCTTACATCCCAGATTTTTTGCCAGCTCCACATCGGTTATTCTGTCGCCAATTACATACGAGTGTTTGATATCATAGCTGCGTTCCAAATATTCCGTGAGCATCCCCGTTCCCGGTTTTCGAGTGATTGCTTTCTGGTGAGGGAAAGTAGTATCTATGTGCACTGCTGAAAATTCTATCCCCTTATTCTTTAACTCTTGCAGGATATAATCATGCACGGGGCGGAAGGTATGTTCCGGAAAATTAGGCGTTCCCAGGCCATCCTGGTTGGTAACCATCACGAGCAAATAATCTGAATTGGAAGCAATGCGAGAGAGCTGTTGCAATACATCCGGTAAAAATTTCAGCTTTTCAAAGCTGTCTATTTTCTCATCCGCCGATTCTTCTATCAGCGTACCATCACGATCTATGAATAGTATTCTTTTCATATTAACTATCAACATTAATATTTATATTTATGGCAACAAAATAAAGTACATGAAAAATCTATTAACAACACTCGTATTTGCCTTCTACACTATGGTATCTTATGGACAGAATGCACTAGTGCCTGACTTTAAGAACCAGCCTATGTATCTGAGCGACGGTAAACTTAATAAACTGGAAAAACAAACCGTAGAAAATAAGGCTAAAGCCAAGGCATTAGGATTGGGAGGCGCTTCATCCTTTATATTATTACTGGGAGAAAATTCTCCTGTAGTATTAAGCTCTACACCAACCTTCTATATTAAGGTTGCAGAAGATGTAGATCCGGAAACCGTTCTTTTTTTGAGAAAAGTTTCTAAAGCAAATCGAAATGGACGTGAAGTAGAAATGATGAGAGTGAGCGCGTTTGCAGCATATGGCGCAAAAGGTAAATCAGTTAAAAAAGAGGATGCTGCATTAGGGTTTACGAAGGTGAGTGATGGAGTATACTCTTTTACCCCCATTCAGCCTTTAGAATCAGGAGAATATGCTTTCCTAAACCCGAACAGCACGGAGCAATCATTAGTATTTGCTTTCGGGGTACGATAGAATAAGTTATATTGTAGTAAAAGCCGGCTTCTGCCGGCTTTTTTTATTTTATAATAATCTGTACTACATACTTTCCTGTAAAGAAGGCCTTACTTTTACGGCATGAAAATCCTCCTTCAATACCTAAAGAAATATAAATGGTTAGTAGTGCTTACCTTCCTGCTTGCCATTACCAACCAGTGTTTTTCTTTACTAGACCCCTATATCTTCGGAAAAATCTTTGACAACTACGCCACACACCCACATACTGTAATTGACCCCATCACGAAAATTGCCTCTCCGAGAAGTGAACACGATTTCATAATGGGCATTCTTTTTCTGATTGGATGCGCCATCTCAGTAGCCATGATGAGCAGAATTGCAAAAGCCTTTCAAGACTATTGTATGAATGTAGTCATCCAGCGTTTTGGTGCAGATATCTATACAGACGGACTGAAACATGCCTTACAGTTATCCTTTCAGGAGTTTGAAGATCAGCGCAGTGGCGAGACTCTGAATATCTTACAGAAAGTGCGTCTCGACTCGGAGAAATTTATGCAGAATTTCATAAATGTTCTCTTCATTGCAATCATCGGAATCGTTTTTGTAATAATCTATTCTTCCTTTGTATATCCGAAGTTGATACTTATGTATTTTATTTCATCCTTTATACTAGGGTTCTCTATTAATGCGCTTTCCAGAAAAATAAAATCGGTGCAGGCAGATATCACCCGAAAGACAAATGTTCTTGCAGGAGCAACTACCGAAAGCTTAAGGAACATTGAGCTGATTAAAAGCTTAGGCCTAACTAAGCAAGAGATTACCCGATTAAATGACAATACCACAAAAATCCTACACCTCGAATTGGCTAAAGTAAAACAGATTCGAAGTATCGCATTCATTCAGGGCACATTGGTTAATTCACTCCGGCAGGTAATCATGTTCATAATCCTGTACCTAATCTTTGGGAATCACCTTACTGCGGGCCAGCTGATTACCTTGCAATTCTACTCTTTCTTTATTTTTAATCCACTGCAGGAAATGGGAAATGTAATTCTCAGCTATCGCGAAGCAGAAGCCTCTCTCACTAATTTCGGAAAGCTGATGCAGCAGCCCATTGAACAAAAACCGCTTCATGCCATAAAACTAAATGCGATAGAAGCACTCTCTTTTAATTCGGTAAGCTTCCAGCATCGTACAGCAAAATCAAAAGCAGTAGAGCATATTTCATTTGATGCAAGGCGAGGAGATACTATCGCTTTTGTTGGACCTTCAGGCTCGGGAAAAACGACGCTGGTGAAGTTGCTGGTGGGCTTATACAAACCTATGCAAGGCAGTATACTATATAATCATACCGACTCCAAAGATATCGATATTGAGGAGTTACGTGCACAGATTGGCTTCGTTACACAAGACACACAGCTTTTTGCAGGAAGCATGAAAGAGAATTTATTATTCGTAAATCCTACCGCAACAGACGAGGAAATTCTGGATGTATTAAATAAGGCTGCGTGTCAAAATTTGCTCTCCAGAAGTGAAGACGGAATCAACACCGTGATTGGTGAAGGAGGAATGAAAATTTCCGGTGGCGAAAAACAACGACTATCTATAGCTCGGGCACTACTCCGACATCCAAAGTTGATTGTTTTTGATGAAGCTACTTCCGCACTTGATTCCATTACAGAAGAAGAAATATCTGCAACCATCAGAAATGTAGCTTCGCGCGGAGAGCATATTACAGTGATGATTGCTCATCGCCTTTCTACGATAATGCATGCAGATAAAATTTTTGTACTCGAGAAAGGTAAAATTATTGAAACCGGAAACCATGAAACATTATTACAAGAAAAGGGTTTATATTATGCCATGTGGCGTCAACAAATCGGAGAGCGAAAGATGAATTCCGATGTAGCAGAAAATTAAATTATTATGGAATTAAAAGATGCAAGAATACTAATTACCGGAGGAAGCTCGGGTATTGGATTGGAAACGGCAAAACGCCTAATTGAAAAAGGCGCCAGCGTAGTGATCTCAGGGCGAGATAAAATAAAATTGGAAACTGCTGCAGAGCAGATAGGTGCTATTGGCATTCTTGCGGATGTGTCCAAGGAGCAAGATGTTATACATTTAGTTGGTAGTACTATCGAAAGGCTTGGAGGGTTAGATGTATTAATTAATAATGCAGGATTCGGATATTTCGAGCTACTGCAGGATATAAATACCGATAAATTTAAAGCTGTATTAGAAACGAATGTTGTTGGTGCTATGCTGTGCGGCAGAGAGTGTGCAAAACATTTCATCTCTAAAAAACATGGGCATATTATCAATATTGCCTCCACCTCTGCGCTAAAAGGGCATCAGATGGGCACCGCTTATTCCACCAGCAAATGGGCACTTAGAGGAATGACAGAGTGCTGGAGAGAAGAACTTAGACAATATAATATACGGGTGATGATGATACATCCCAGCGAAGTACAAACCGACTTCGTTGCTAATTCCGGACGACCAAAACGTGATTTAAATGCTACTAAATTGGAAGCGCAGGATGTTGCACACTTAATTATTGCTATGCTGGAATTACGGGATGTAGGATTTATACCTGAGGCAACTATATGGAGTACCAATCCCAGATAAAACTCTTTTTGTATTTTTACTATAACTATACTAAAGAGATGTTGTTTATTTAAAGAATCTATAGTACAAAAAGATGTTTCGTTTATTAAGATTTATTGTTTTCTTTCTGATAGGATACAAACTCCTTAAGCTATTATTTAATGCCTCTAAGGCTGATAAACAGTCCTCTGCATCCAATCAAACCCCTAATGAAAACCTTCATAACCAGTCGGGACAACAGCCCTACAGCAACGATAAATTCGATGATGCTGAGCT
>CANHGL010000046.1 GCA_947460245.1 Sphingobacteriales bacterium | reverse complement strand
TGCGTCGCTGTGCTGATTTGTTTAGATTACAGCAGTATGATATCGTATATATTCATCTTTGGGTTACTCCTTTAGGCCCTCCAATTTTTGAATGGCTGGTCAGGAAATTATCTACAAGAATTGTCTACGATATTGATGACATGATTTATTTAAAGAATTCCTCAGGTAGGTTTATTGATAAAATCAAAGGTAATAGAAAGCCTATTGCCTTGATGAAATCTGCTGATCATGTTATTGTCTGTTCTCCATTTCTGGAAAAGTTTGTGCATCAATATAATAGCAACGTAACTACTATATTGGCTACCTATGATACGATACAATCTATTGCAAAGCATCATGAACATAAGGAAATAACAACGATAGGCTGGACAGGAACACATTCTACGTTAAAGTACCTCAGCATAGTTGCTGAAGTCCTTGTAGAGATAAGCAAAATCAGGAAAATAGAATTTCTGGTTATCTGCAATTATCCTTATGAGCACAAAGATATATCCGTCAGAAATATTATATGGACTGCAGAAAATGAGTTACAGGATCTCGCACAAATAGATATTGGCTTATATCCATTAGAAAAGGAGGAGTGGGTTTTAGGAAAGAGTGGCAATAAGGCCTTAGCCTATATGAACTTGGGTATCCCTTGCATAGCAACCAATTTCGGAACGAACACGCTAGTCATAGAAAATAAGCAGAATGGATTTTTGGTAGATACGCCAAGCGAGTGGAAAGAAAGTTTATTGTACCTTATAGATCATCCTGAAGAAAGGGAGAGAATGGGTATGCTTGGCAGGCAGGCAGTTGAGGATAACTTCTCAGTTGAGGCAAACAAGACCAAATACTTGGCTGTCTTACAGCACTGTTAATTTGCTTTGTCTTTAAAATAAAAAATCCCGCACTAGGCGGGATTTTTTCTTCCTAAGCAATGACATTACGCTGGAACTAATTTTGTTTTTATCTTTCCTTCCAGTTCATCCATCATGCCTGGATTGTCTACTAAAAGTTGTTTCACCTGGTCACGGCCTTGACCAATTTTTTGGCCTTCATAACTGTACCATGCACCACTTTTCTGTATGACATTAAGATCGGAAGCCATATCTACTACTTCTCCTTCTTTTGATATGCCTTTTCCAAAGAAAATATCAAACTCTGCTACTTTGAAAGGAGGAGCCAATTTGTTCTTCACCACCTTTACCTTGGTTTGATTGCCGATAACATTATTCTCCTTGTCTTTAATTTGACCAACTCTTCGGATGTCTAATCGTATAGATGCGTAGAATTTAAGTGCATTACCACCGGTAGTCGTTTCAGGACTTCCAAACATTACTCCAATCTTATCTCGTAACTGATTAATAAAAATGCAACTGCAAGAAGTTTTACTGATGGCTCCTGTAAGTTTACGCATAGCCTGACTCATCAATCGTGCATGTAACCCCATTTTACTATCGCCCATTTCCCCTTCGATTTCACTTCTTGGCACTAATGCTGCCACGGAGTCTATCACCACTAAGTCAACTGCCGCTGACCGGATTAACTGCTCGGCAATATCTAAGGCTTGCTCACCATCATCCGGCTGTGTGATGTAGAGATTATCGGTATCAACACCCAGAGATTCTGCATATTTTTTATCAAAGGCATGTTCTGCGTCTATGATAGCACAAACCCCACCCTTCTTTTGCGTCTGCGCTATGGCATGTATAGCCAATGTAGTTTTACCGGAAGACTCTGGTCCGTAGATTTCGATAATTCTTCCGCGTGGGAATCCTCCGATGCCCAATGCCAAATCCAAGCCTAAAGAGCCCGTAGGGATAACCTCAGTTTGAACGATGCTATTATCTCCTAGTTTCATAACAGTACCCTTTCCGTACTGTTTGTCTAATTTCTCAAGTGTAAGTTGTAGTGCTTTTGCTTTGTCGTCTTTACTCATATTTTACTGAATTATAGTAGAAACAAATTTATGCTATTAAGATACCGAAATGAAGCATTTTCCATAATTTCTCTCTAAAAAATATGCACACCTATCGCCGAAGACCTATTGCAATGATAAATAGTTACTTACAATTGAGGAATTAATAGATTTTAGTAAAATTTACCTACCGTAATTAGCCGTTTAGGGTAGATAAGACTAATTTTGTAGTGCTACTGTTGGAGGGTTTCAATAGTGATATTTTATAGTATTTTTACAGTGTGTCTGGCCGTAGACACAGCTACATCCTGAATTCAACTGTTCCTGGATGAAAAATGAGTAAGTTATAGATTAGTGAGAAAAAGAATTACCAACTTATATGTATCCATCCATGCCTTAGGGGATCTCGCTATCCTTAATTTTTCCTATTTGATAGGGAATTTTTTCAGCTTTTGGAATTATACACAAGTATTTGAGACGAAGTATCTCCAGCTATGGATTTATCTCAATGTTATTTATCTGTTTGCGGCACAGTTTTCAGGCACTTTCGACATGTACAGGAATACTCGTTTCTTTACGTTATTATCGGCTTTATTAAAATTATTTGCATTACAGGTAGTGCTGTCCTTCTCCTATATTGTTGTATTTAAAGATTTCAACCAAACCTTTAAACTGTCCAGAGAAGTCTTAATGGTGACATACATCGTTGCCTTCTTTTTAACGGCTGCCTGGAGATTTGGATTTATCAAATTGGTTCGGATATATCGCGCCCGAGGATTTAATAACCGCAAGGTAATGATTGTAGGTGCCGGGGAAACAGCACAGGAGTTTAAAAAAATGCTCGAGCATAAGATAGAATACGGTTATCAGTTTCTAGGCTTTTTTGACGATGCTCCTGAAAGATATCCTTTACATGTACAAAAGCATATACTAGGATCTGTTAGTGACGCTAAGCAATACGCGATGGTTCACCAGATTGATGAACTGTTTTGTGCACTTCCCTATCAGGAGGAGGAAAAAATTAAAGATCTGATTGAGTTTGGCGATGAGAATTTAATCCGTGTAAAAATTGTTCCAGATCTCTCCAGGTTTCTAACGCACCATCTCAATAAGGTAGAAATTGATTACTACGGACAGATACCGGTAATGACGCTGCGTAATGAGCCATTGGAAAATATAGTAAACAGATTTATAAAGCGATTCTTCGATATTATCTTCTCATTGGTTGTGCTCACTTTCGTTTTTTGGTGGTTTGTTCCGTTAATCGCACTGATTATAAAATTGACATCCAGAGGACCTGTCTTTTTTGTACAGACGAGGTCGGGCATTAAGAATAAATCCTTTGAGGTGATAAAATTCCGTACGATGTATGTGAACCGAAAGGCAGATGTTCAACAAGCCAGCAAAGGAGATAGTCGCATTACACCCATAGGAAAGTTTCTTCGTAAGACTAACCTGGACGAGTTGCCACAATTCTTTAATGTTTTTCTGGGGCAGATGTCTGTTGTTGGCCCAAGGCCTCATATGCTTAAACATACACAGGAATATTCCAAAATTATTGATAAATTTATGGTTCGACATTTGGTAAAGCCAGGGATTACAGGATGGGCTCAGGTCAATGGGTATAGAGGCGAAACCAGAGAAGTAGACGATATGGAGGGTAGGGTACGTGCGGATGTTTGGTATATCGAAAACTGGAGTTTTGGTCTGGATATCAAAATTATTGTCATGACAATTATCAATATGCTCCGAGGCGATGAAAATGCATTTTAAGAAACACATACTTTTTTATACACTCTCTCTGCTTTCTTTACTGGCTACAGCACAACAAGAGAATCTTCCGCTCAACAGGAATATGGTGCTTAATTACGAGAAGTATCTGAATGGCTGGGATAAAGCTGTTTTTCATACTTCCGTAAAACCTCACAATGCATCTGAGGTGTATGGTTTTGTTTTCCCGGATACTGTACAGCACTTTCAACGGGTTCCGCACACGAATTGGTTCAGCAAGTTTCTTAATGTATTCGGATATGAAAACTTATTAGAGTTTGATGAACAAGGGTATATCAAACACTATGGCAAAGTATTATCCAGAGATTCTGTTTTCTATAACGATAATATCTACGACAACGGCTACAAGCCGAGAAAGGTGAGAGTAGCCATTAATCCTATTTTAAATGTAGGTTTTGGTTACGACTTATCTGCAAAGAAGACCTTAAGCTATAATTTAAAGGGCTTGGAACTAAAGGTGGATATAGGCAGAAAAGTTACACTGTATACATCATTCCTGAATACCGTAGGTAAATTTCCTACATATGTGAGCATCTTCAATGCACAAACAGGGGCTGTACCCGGAGAAGGCAATACCCGTAACAGAGCTAAAAGCGGACTCGACTTCTCCAGTATCACAGCGTATATCTCTTATTCTCCGGTTAAGCAGTTTAATATGCAGGTAGGAAACGGTAAGCATTTTATTGGAGATGGCTATCGCTCCTTATTCCTGTCGGATAACTCCTATACGTATCCGTATCTCCAATTCACCACTACAGTGTGGAGGATTAAGTATGTGAGTATTTTTGCGGAGTTGATTGATAACCTGAAAAACTTTAATGAGTTTGGTGCTGGGTTTCCTCGCAAGTTGGCTACGTTTAATTACCTGAGTATAGATGCTGCAAAATTCTTACAGCTAGGGGTGTTTGAAGGAATATCGTGGAGGCGAACTACATCTAGGGGTAATACCTTCTTCGACTATAATTTCCTAAATCCTGTTATCGGTGCCCGTGCCTTTCAGAAGAAACTGGATCCTAATACTACAAAAGTATATGGCTTAAATGCGAAGGTTACATTGCCAAAGTATATTGTATTGTACGGGCAGTATATGTTCAACCATTGGGGGAAGAAAAATACTTCTGACCGCAGAATGGGCTGGCAGGCAGGAGTTAAATATTTTGATGTAGGGGGCGTGAAGAACCTGAACTTTCAGGTAGAATACAATAGCGTTCGTCCGTATAGCTATCAAGGACAAGATAGCGCTATCGGATATGCTCATTATAACCAATCGCTAGGACATCCCATGGGGGCTAATTTCAATGAATTACTGGTATTAGTCAATTATCAGTACAAGCGATTCTATACCTCGTATAAGCTATCTTATACGCAGACGGCAACTGATACTGCTGTTAATCAGAATTACGGTAATAATATACTGGATATAGCCTCTGTAGCAACGACGACATCGGGCGTAAAAATTCAAAATGGATTTCCATATACCATTCTGGATCATGATATCAGAGCCGGGTATATTCTGAATCCCAAACTCAACATGGTAGTTGAGGCTAAGCTGCAGTTTCGTAAATATTCCTCCAGAGATATCGGAACAACCACGCTCAAAAGCAATGCGTTTATGATCAGCTTTGCCACTAACATCTTTAACCGATACTACGATTTGCCCGTCTTGTTTTAATTAATAAAGGTTAATTCACACTTTTAAAGCATATTAATCTTATTTTTGCAATCTATTCTTAATGAGAAATTTGATATATGCGTAAAGTAGGAATTTGTTTAATTTTTTTGTGTTTTACCTCAGTAGTGACTTATGGTCGGGATACTACATCTACAAGAAAGATAGGAGTATCACCGGAGGTATTAAAAAAGATTGGCAAAGCAAAGGACCGCTTGGTGCTTGACTTCTGCTTTATGAATGCAGTTGTTAAGAAAGATAATGGCGTCACTGTTCCTAACGATTTTAAGGTCAGTGGTTTTTCAAGGGGGATTAATCTTTACTTTATGTATGATGTAATCTTAAGTAAGAAGGTGCCTTATTTTAGTTTGGCTCCCGGTATTGGCGTGGGTTCTGAAAACTTTTATTTCAAGGATTATAAACTTACCTGGCACTATGATTCTATCACCCGATTCGTTCCGCTGGGTGACTCTATCTCTTCTAAGAAATCCAAGCTAAACATGACCTATATTGATATTCCAATTGAATTCAGATATAGATCTAAACCAAGTAACAAGACAGGATTATCGTGGAAATTAGCAGTGGGCTTTAAATTTGGATTCTTAGTAGGTAGTAAATGGAAATACAAAGGAGAAGATCCAAATAAAGGTACTGATGGGGAGCAAGTGAGCATAAAAGATATTAAGGTGGCCAATATGAACAAGTTCCGCTACGGGCCATATATACGTGGTGGTTACGGCATGTTTAATCTATTTGCCTATTATTCGCTTTCCAATACATTCGTAGCGAATAAAGGACCTAAGATGAATCCGATTGTATTCGGTTTGTCTATAAATGGACTCTAATTCATTCTAAGATGATATACTTAATTCCCGCAGTAGCGGGAATTTTTTATTATATCTTAATTCAAATAAGTATTCATTCTGCATTTGCATTAGTATTTTTGTTTTCATGTCTAATCCATTTAAAAATATACAGGGAGAAGTAGGCTGGAGGAGCCCTTCTAATATTGCATTAGTAAAGTATTGGGGAAAGTACGGCAATCAAATGCCTCAAAATTCCTCCGTCAGTTTTACACTCCGAAATGCATTTACAGAGACTATCGTTAAGTATGCGGCGAAGCCAGAAGGAAAAGCAGCGAGCGGTATCGATTTAAGCTTCTTCTTTGAAGGTTCGACAAACCCAAAGTTTGAAGATAAAATCAGAAAGTTCCTGGACAGTATTATCCCGCATTTCCCTTTTTTACCTCATTTTACTTTAGAAGTCAGCAGCCATAATTCTTTCCCTCATTCCACCGGCATTGCCAGTTCTGCATCTTCGATGTCTGCTCTTGCACTATGCTTAACAGCCATTGAGAATTCTTTAGATGGTGGTTTGCATCCGGCTCAGTTTTTGGAGAAAGCTAGTATGATATCCAGATTAGGATCAGGAAGTGCCTGCCGTTCGGTGTATCCTTATGCAGCGGTTTGGGGTAAACACCACGACGTGGCCTTCTCCTCTAATGAATATGCAGTTCCTTTGGATCAGCTCCATCCGGTCTTTCAATCCTTTAAGGACGCAATTTTAATTGTCTCCGCAGATGAAAAATCTGTATCCAGTCGGGCAGGCCATGCACTTATGGAAGGAAACCCATTTGCGGAGAGCAGGTATAAACAGGCTTCCACTAATTTAAGTCGCATTGCTGAGTATCTGAAGGAGGGGGATATCCAAAATTTTGGAGAAATAGTTGAAAGTGAAGCACTTACACTCCACGCTTTGATGATGTGTTCTACACCTTCTTACATGCTGATGTTGCCCAACACCCTGAAAATTATAGAGTTAATTAAATCCTTCAGAAGTGAAAAAGGCGTACCTTTGTATTTCACATTGGATGCCGGACCTAATGTTCACCTGCTCTATCCTGCAGAAAATGCAGCAGAAGTAGAAAACTTTATTCGGCAGGAGTTGTTGAGCTATTGTGAGAATGGAAGAGTAATCTATGATGAGGTAGGTAGTGGTCCAATAAAAATTAAGGGCTAACGACAACGAATGTTTGTACTATATGAAAAACGAACCTTCATTCAATTCTAAAATTCTTCTCTTCGGAGAGTATAGTATTATACAAAATTCTATGGGGCTAACTTTGCCCTATACGGAATATAATGGCAAGCTTACTTTCGATGCTAATGAGATGAACGAGCAGTTCGTCACAGAATCCAATGAACACTTATCAGAATTTGCCAACTATATAGAAAACTTATTAGAGGCTAAGAAATTAGTAATTGATTTTGATATAGCATCCTTTAAAAAAGACACCTCAGAAGGCATGTATTTCCAGTCCAGCATACCACAAGGATTTGGAGTTGGAAGCAGCGGAGCTCTGGTAGCGGCAGTTTATGGCAGGTATGCCAAGGACAAGATGAATATAGGGGAGGCGCCATCGAAGGCTGCTATTATGGAATTGAAATCTGTCTTTGCCAAGATGGAATCCTATTTCCATGGCAACAGTTCAGGTGTAGATCCTCTTATTTGCTATATGAACCTTCCCTTATTAATCAATGGTAAGAATGGTGTAGAAACGGTTAAAGTAGAACTGAATAATACAGGTAAGGGTGCAATTTTCTTAATTGATACAGGTATTTCCAGAAGCACGGAGCCTTTAGTTAAGTATTATATGCAACGCATGGAAGAGCCTAGCTTCCGAGAGTTCGTAGATAAACAATTGAAGCCATTTGCTAACAATTGTATTCAGGCATTTTTAGATGGAGATAAAGAAACCCTGTTCGCTTATATGCGCTTATTGTCTAAATTCCAATTTGAACATTTTAAGCCTATGATTCCAAGCCTTTTTAATAAGTTATGGAAGCGAGGTCTAGATACAGGTGAATATTATTTAAAACTCTGTGGTGCCGGTGGCGGGGGTTATATCCTCGGTTTCACTCAAAATTACGAGCTTACTAAAAAACAATTCAAGGGTCAGAACATAGAGTTGTTGTGCAGCATTTGATACGTCTTCATTTCCTATTTACCATTTAAAATTTCCAGGTTGTTCCAATACCGCCTTCCACCAATTGTGCTACCGAGCCATGTGTTTTCACATTGCCTAATATAAATGCTTGTGATCGCTTCTTCTTCCCCATTTCAGGGAGATAGCAGGCGCCGCCGATTCTGAAATAAATAGGAAGTGGCATTCTGTAGGTATGATAGACGTAAACACCCGCTTCCATGTGCAAGGCTAAACGTCCAATCAAGATTTCATCACTCACATTTACACTTAGTTCAGTAGAAGCCTTTTTAAATAATTTCTTTTCAACTTCCAATGTGTTGACATATACATGTGGGAATCCGAAGTTAAATTCTAAAGTTGTACCGAACGACATTTTATTGGTAATATTAATATAGCGGCTATAGCCAATAGAGGTTGACTGCATCAACCAGATTTTGTCATTTTTATCTTTAGTGATATCCAGGAACCCAACAGTCGCCTTGGTATAGACCTCATTCTTAAGCGCAGGTCTTTTGTTAAAGGTATCTCTGTTCACTACCATCGGATTTTTGCCGGGATAATAGATAAGTCCTATCACTCCGGTAGGCGTATTGATTCCTAGGTTGGGTAATTTTATTGCGCCATTAGAGTAATGCGAGAAAGCTACAGCCGTTACCAAACGAATCTGCGGTGCCACCTTCCATTCTAATCCAAGTCGCATTTGTACATAAGCATTCCATTTAGATCCAAGCGCATTGCCATCAGGATTATTTATAGCATCATATTTTTTAGTGGAATAAGCCAGGCCCAAACCAAACTTCATATTGAAGTCAACTACCCTGCTTCTTACCAGTGCATATTTCCAGTACATATACGCCGCAAATCCGTTGCCGACGGTATCCTTATTGTGATGAAACAACATAATAAGCCCACCGCCGATTTCAGGGTAATGTAACTTCCGCTGCCACAGTTTATCGCCATTGGTTTGTTTAAATACACAAAGCTCTCCTGCGAAAGTGGGACCATCAATTGTTGACTTAAAGAAGGGGGTATGCTTAAAAATTTCTCCACCATGGAAATTAGCTTCAATGCCTAGTTTACCTGGAAAGGTTTCCGGTTTATATTTGGCATTACCCGTTTGGTATGCCGATACCATAAGTAGACAGACTATTATTTTCTTGATAGATGTAGCTTTAAATTTTTTACGAACTTCTTCGACCCAAAGAAAAGAATAAAAAAACTAAACCACAAACTGCAGATATACAAGATCCGAGAATTACAGATAGCCTTGCTATATTGGCACTTTCAGGGTGTTTAAAGGATAAGGCAGTAAAAAACAAGGACATAGTAAATCCAATGCCGGCCAATATACTTACCCCAAAGATTTGTTTTAGAGAGATATCCTCCTGTAAGGTGCAGATACGAGTTTTTATACTTGCAAACGCGAAAGAGAAAATCCCAAGGGGTTT
Source organism: Sphingobacteriales bacterium (assembly GCA_947460245.1). Taxonomy (GTDB): domain Bacteria; phylum Bacteroidota; class Bacteroidia; order Chitinophagales; family JADIYW01; genus JADJSS01. The sequence goes on along the minus strand of CANHGL010000046.1, from coordinate 1,162 downwards.
ACCCAAGACAAGTGCTAACAGGATACCCATACTTAGGTTTGAGCCTATATTCAAAAAGGCTGAAGAAGATAAAAGGATGGTAGTATTGGCCAGTGCAAATATCGGTAGTATGCAGTAATTCACGGGCCTATGGAGGATGTGTTCGTATCGTTCTACTCTATCTATAGGAATAAATAGTGCAGCAAGAACGCCGGCAATGGTTGCATGTACACCCGATTGATAAACACAGTACCATAAAGCAGCAATGGGTATGCAGTACCAGATAAAGGATTTAACCTTAAATCGATTAAGTAGATATAAAACACTAATCACTGCTAATGCTGCAAGTAAATATTCAAAGTGAATTTTCTGAGTATAAAATAAAGCTATAATCAAAATACCACCGAGGTCGTCTATAATAGCTAAAGCAGTAAGGAATACTTTTAACGATAAGGGAACCCGATTTCCTAATAAGGACAATATGCCCAATGAGAAGGCGATATCTGTTGCGGTTGGGATTGCCCACCCATGACTATTTTCTGTATGCGCATTAAGTGCAAAGAAGAGCAGCGCCGGCAAAGCCATTCCACCTAAAGCACCGAATAAAGGAAGCAATGCTTTTTTTAGGGTAGATAACTCTCCAGTCATTACCTCGCGTTTGATTTCCATGCCTACCAGAAAGAAAAATACCGCCATTAGTAAATCATTTACCCAGTGCTCTACATGCATAGAAAGAAATGGGAGACCTATCTCCTGGTGCCAGAAATGAAGATATTGTGCTCCATAGCTACTGTTTGTTAAAGTGATGGAGAGGAAAGTAGCTAAAATGAGTAATAAGCCACCGAGTTTACCACTTTTCGATAGCGCTTTTATGGGATGTATGAGGGGTTTTATAATCCTTTCTCTCATAATGGAGGTATATAATAAGTCTTCCTTGAAATTACGTAAATAAGTTATACGTGGTTAGTGCATCCAACCAAAGAGTATATTAAATCGGCAATAGAACAGTATGTAGCTCAGCAACACTGTTCACTAAATAAAGAGGATTGAATTTTTCCAATTCTGCTCTGTCGCCAAATCCATATAATACACCAATTGAGGGTATTCCTATATTTTTTGCGGCACTCAGGTCGTGTTCTCTGTCTCCAACCATTACCACTAGATTTTTATTTTCAATCTGATG
>CANHGL010000045.1 GCA_947460245.1 Sphingobacteriales bacterium | reverse complement strand
TGGAGGATTCCATCAACAAGGTATTGCCAAAAGTAGATTTTGTTTTGTTTAAGCAGCTAGAGCTTATGCTCACACATACCTTTTTACAAATAGCTTTACATATCGATGCTGGTATGTATAATGAACAGCATAATACTATTAATGAAGATTATACTCCGTTAGCAGTAAACCACAAAGAGCTGCTCTCTACTCTTGCTACAAAGCCTATTGCGACGCTAATTTCATCTTTAGAGCCTAATCACCAACAATATCGACGCTATATGGTGCAGCTAAGAAAATTTGTTGCTACCAACGCTATTTCTGCCAACACTATTCATATTCGATCTATTAAAGAAGATTCCTTAGGAGCGATAGATGATATAAGAACAGCATTGGTATATCATCATTATCTTTCTGCGTCTGTAACTAAGGAAGAAAAGGCATATATAAATGCACTCAAGAAGTTTCAGTCAGACAATAATCTAAATCCCGACGGCCAGATTGGGAAGAATACTGTAAAGGCATTGGAAAGAAATAATGCTAGAAAATTCCAATTACTCGTAATTAATGCAGACAGATGGCGCAGTGATGCCATTGACAAGTTTCCGGAAAGATATCTGTGGTTGAATTTACCCTCTTTCAGGTTGAGACTTATAGATCACGATACACTCAGGTTAGAAAAGAGAGTTGTAATTGGCAAACCAAAGACGCCAACACCAATATTAGAAAGCGCCATCAATCAAATTATTCTTTGGCCAACGTGGACTGTTCCACAAAGCATAATCAAAAAAGAAATGAAGAGCTTTGTTGGCTACGATGTGTTTTACAGAGATGGACGTATGATGGTAGTACAACCTCCGGGTTTAAAGAATGCCTTAGGGGTAGTAAAGTTGGTTTTTCCAAATAGATTTTCAGTTTATATACACGATACACCCACCAAGAGTTTATTTAATATAGACGTGCGTGCTGCAAGTCATGGTTGTGTTCGCTGTCAGGATGCGCTGGAGGTGGCAGCTCAACTTATACAGGTAGATTCTTCTGGTATTACCTATGATTCTCTTGTAGTATTAAAGGATGAGAAAATCGCAACGCGGGTAATGAGGTTAAAAAAGCCCATGCCGGTTTATTTCAGGTATTTTACGGCAGAGGCAGACATGAAAAATAATCTTATTTTTTATGAGGACCTTTATAAAAAAGACGAGAAGATGTTGTCTATTATTTTTAAGAAGGCGCTAAATAAATAGCATAGCGCACAGTATTATTGTTGAGTTGAATTTAGCATCTCTGCTATACAATCTTCATTAAGAGTTTTTAATATAGAAGAATGAGCGGTGTAGTATACATCAGGATGATAAATAAAAAGACAGGTACCGCCTTTTATTAGATTAATAATTTTTTCGTATTGGTCTGTTGGCAGCGCAGGACAACCCTCGCTTCTGCCAAGTCTGCCTGTTGCATTAATAAATGCTTTGCTAACATAGGTTGCGGCATGCATAACAACGCCTCTTTCTCTGGCATTATCATTGATACCTTTTTCCTGGCCGTCTAACCTTAAAGAATAACCATGTGCACCAGAATAGGTTTCAGAAGCTATATAGAAACCCAAACTACTTTTGTAGGATTCAACCGTATTAGAAAATTTTTTGGCCCAGTTTTCTCCACTATTCCTTCCATGTGCACACAAACTTTTCATTAGTACTTCTCTGGTTCGTAAGTTGATAACAAATAGACGCTCTTCGGTGGAAGGTTTGCTGAAATCTACAATTGTAATAATATCTCTCTTTAGAATTTTACCCTCATTCAATAATGTAGCATATCCGGTTAGTGCATATCTCAATGCTTCTGAGGATAGTGTGGAAATATTATTTATATAGACAGAAACAGGATGTTCAGCCGTTTTATTTTTTATTTCAGTGGCATCGTTATTGCCAAATGAGCAGAGTTGGTTTAAGGGAAAAAAGAGTACCAACAATATCAAGAAGGCAATTTTTTTGGTCATACGTATGGGATGTAATACATTGGTGATAAATAACAGCTGACTGATATTCCAAAATACTATTAATGTCTTAATGCAGTGCGAAAGGGCTATATAAAAAGGCTTAAAACCTTGTTAACAGACAACTTTTTATGATTTTTTTAAGAAATGCAGAGAGTGGATTTGATGTATATCAAATGGATGCATTACATCATTAACCCTTCCCAATAAGATTTTTGTAATAGAAAGAAGGTAGAGAAGTTTCTTACATATTTACCGCTGAAGAAAAAACGAAGCTGCATATAGATGTAATAGTAAAGAATATTTATCCAGGCTACGAAGCTTCTCTGTTTTTTCAGATAGTATACATGATTTCTGGTAAATAGGTGAATATAGAAATTATTGAAGGTAAATTTTTTAGCATCTCCTTTTTTCATATTCGACAAGCCACCCACTTTATGATAGAATTGTACAAAAGGATAGTAATAGAGCGCATGCTTTTTATTGCGATAAACGCGGTAAAAAAAATCAGTATCGTCGTAGTAGGCAAAATATTTTTCATCCATTAATCCGATATCTGCGAACACTTCTTTCTTGATAAGTACACAACAAGTGGGTGCATAATCCATTTGTGCTATAGTATCATATTGACCTTTATCTTCCTCTTGAATACCAATGTGATGGGTCATGCAACCTTTCAGTGGATTAAATTTAGTACCAGCCCACCAGATGAGATGGGTTTCCGGATAGTATAGCATTTTGGGTGCAATCATACTGCACTGAAGCTTTCCCATTTGCCCGCAAAGTTTTTCTAATAAAGTGTACTCACATTCGATATCGTTGTTGATGATGAGTATTTCATCACAATTATCTTTAAGGGCTTGCAGAATACCCTGATTATTGCCGGCAGCAACGCCTACGTTTTTTAAATTGCTGATCAGGTGTATCCTTGGATCCTTGTATTGACTTAATAACTCCAATGTTTTGTCGGAAGAACAATTATCAATAATATAGAGGATAAAATCTTTATGCGTCTGATGCAGCATACACTCCATGAATGGAATGATAACTTCACCGCTATTATAGGTAATGGTAACGATGCCAATTTTTTTACTCATTTCATTAGGCCTTTGCTTCTCAATTCTGCGAGTGAATTTTCGTAGTTATCATTCTGTAGCGTCTGTTTATTAACCCAGTTACAGAAATGCTGGATACCAGTTTTAAAATCAACAGATGGTGTAAATTGCAACCGCTCTTTAATAAGGGTTAAATCGGCAAAATTATGACGAATATCTCCCTTTCGAAATTGTCCTGAAATATCTAGTGGAATGGTTATGTTATAGTTCTTCATCAGCGTTTCAGCCACTTCTAACACGCTGGTCGATACTCCAGTGCCTACATTGAATGAAAGGAAGTTAGCTTCCGATTTCTCAATGCCTAGTAAGGTTGCTGTAATTACGTCATCGATATAAACAAAGTCACGACTTTCCTTACCATCCTCAAAAATATTTATAGGCTTATGTGCTTTGATGCGAGTAGAAAAAATAGACAAGATACCGGTATATGGATTAGAGAGAGACTGCCCAGGTCCGTATACATTCTGATATCGAAACGCAACACAAGGTATGTTCAGTGATTTACAGCAAATCATTAACGCTTGTTCCTGGTAATATTTAGTAAGTCCGTAAATAGAGTTAGGCTGTATACTACTATTTTCATCTGTGGCAATAGCGGTCAGAAATTCTTGTTCTTCAGTTGGATTTCTAGGTTCAAAAAACCCCTTAAGGAGATCTTCTTCCTTTCTTTCTTTAGGATAAAAAAACTGCTGAGTTACTGAGGACATATATTTTCCTTCCCCATAAATAGCGCGCGAACTTGCTACAATTACTTTTTCTATGGTGTGATTGGTATTAGTGAGCAGATCTACCAGAATAGAAGTTCCATTTATATTGACGTTGGTGTAGCGTTCTATTTCATACATCGATTGTCCAGTTCCGGTCTCTGCTGCCAGATGGATGATAATTTGCTGATCTTGTATTGCTTGTTGCCAATCAGATTTAGAGACTACATTTCCTTTAATGAAATTTATCTTACCTTTTATTGAGGTATACAAGGGAGAGTTGTTCTCCGCATCTTCACCATGTATTTGTGGGTGGAGATTGTCTAATACAGTAACTGAATACCCCCTTTTTAATAACTGTAGGGATAGATTCGATCCTATAAATCCGGCACCGCCGGTGATGAGCACTTTTTTCAACGGGCTAATAGATTATTATACAAAGTAACATAAAAAAATAGATTAAGCGCGCAACCACATCTTTAAAGTATGCCAGAATGTAGTTCGGTAGAACTTATACCGAAAAATAATTTTTTTTCTGGCTAGGCCTTTGGTTTTAGAAAGTGTAATAAAATTATTCAACAAATAAATTTGATCTGCATTCAGGAGTGTACCGCACTGCAGGAGCAGCGCTTCAGCCTGGGCAACACGTATTTTAAAGAAGTATTCGTACGCTTTTTTAGAGAACAGATTTTTAGAGATTCGCTGTATTTTTTGTAATAGGGAAGATTGTTTTCTCGTCACATTCTCCTCATGATTTCTTATCCTTAAGGAGGGTGTTGCAATTGCCTCCCATCTGCCGCAACTTGCTGCCAAAAGGGCTATCCAGTGGTCATGCATAATAGCAGCTTCGGGAATAGGACAGGCGAGATCCCGCATAGCTTTATTGATGACCATGCTGCACCCATGTGGGATATTCTGAACCAGCAATCTATTTAGCACGAAAAAGTCAGGATGAAGATGTAATAGTTTCCAAAGAGAGGATTGGATTTCAATGCCAGACTCGTTAATCACCTTCATATCTGAGAATACCATGCAGGGGTAGCACTGTTCTCCATTTTCCAAGGTCTTTATTTTTTGGAGCTCGAACGCTACTTTGTCGTCATTCCAAACATCATCCTGATCGCAAAAGAAAATATAATCTGCAGTAGTTTTTTCTAAGAGTAGAGAAAAATTCCCTTTCGCGCCGGAGTTGTTTTTCAGATGGTCCTGTAACAGAAAGAATTTATCAGGATATTTAGATTGGTATTCTGATATTATAGTGATTGTATGATCTGTAGATCCATCATCTCTTATCAATACGGTAAAGTCTGTATACGACTGTTGCACCAAACTATCCAATTGTTGTCGGATAAATCGTTCACCATTAAAGGTAGCCAATACTATTTGAACCGCAGAATGCATTATAGTTGATGATATCCCAGTTGCTGCATAAGTGCATGATCTTTTATTTGCTGATAAAAGGCAACATACTCTGGACGATTTAAAAAGGCAAAAGCACGATCTGTTTTAACATTTTTGGTTTCCTGTTCTATAGATTCCTGAGACGGCTGCAATCCGCAAAAATTCGACAGTTCAGATAAATGAAGGGTCGGATTTTTTAGAAAATCTTCATAACGCACTTCTATATAGTTACTACAACTGTTTTTTAAAGACAAGGCCTTATCCATATAAGCTTGCCAGGCCTGGAACCCTTCTTCGAGATTATAGATTCTGAAATTAGGATGAAAATTTTTACTAATTAAAAATTCGCGCTTCAATTTTTTCTTCCAGTTCCAAACAAATTTATTCTTTAGTGCCAAGTCGCGCTCGATATAGCTAGAGATAGAGTCTATTGGATTACGATAGATATGTACAATTTTGGCTTCCGGAAATAGCTCTTTCCAGAAGTCGACAGTAAATGTATTCTTTGGATCTTTCCATCCATAGGGAAATGGAGTGTCTTGAATTCTTGCGACAGTAGCACTATGTTTTCCCAGGTATTTTTTTCGTCTGGATGAGCTTAAAAAATATGCTAAAGATTCCACTATCACCTTTCTACAAGCAGGGTTAGTGTACCGCATGTTATAGGGTTTTTCGGCATTTGCTGTATGTAGCTCAAAGATCCAGTTATTGATTTCCCAGAAGAACAAGGCTTCATTATTGACTTCCTTTTCGGCACCCACAAATAATCCGAGATTTTCAAGCATCTTCGTAATCATAGTAGTGCCGCTGCGGTGCATGCCAACGATAATAACAGGCGGTCTGTACATTCTACGAATTTACTGTAACTTTGTAAAAGTTTTTAATTTTTCTGATGAGCGAACTCGAAATCCTTTATGAAGATAACCATATCATTGCGGTTAATAAGCGCAGTGGGGATATTGTTCAGGCCGATGTGACGGGAGATAGCCCACTGTCAGAGATGGTAAAGGAATATATCAAGCAGCAATATAATAAACCTGGGGAGGTTTTCTTGGGCGTCGTGCATCGGATAGATAGGCCGGTGAGTGGCATCGTGCTTTTTGCCAGAACAAGTAAGGCCCTTACTCGCTTAAATGAATTATTTAAGACTAAAGCTATCACCAAGACTTATTGGGCGGTAGTAAAAAATAAGCCTAACTTAACGGAAGCTACCCTGGTACACTACCATATCAAAGATGAAAAGTCGAGAAAAGCGAAGTTGTTTTCTAAAGAAATTCACGGCTCAAAAAAAGCGCAGCTACACTATCGCTTAATAGAAAGTTCTTCACATTATCATTTACTGGAGGTGCAATTAGAGACAGGTCGCTTTCATCAGATTCGTGCTCAGTTATCAAAATCAGGATTTCCCATAAAAGGGGATATTAAATATGGATTCGATCGCCCAAACAGCAACACGCGAAGTATTCATCTTCATGCCCGAAAAATTGAATTTATTCATCCGATAAGAAATGAAAAAATTGAAATCACTGCGCCAGTACCTGAGGATATTATCTGGAAGTTTTTCGAAGAGAGGATGACGATGTAATACTCCAAATTAAACATTACGTTGGCGTAGCGCTTCAAAAAGAAGGATAGCGCCTGTGGTAGATACGTTTAGAGAATCGTTCTGTCCATGCATGGGAATAATTATATTTGATGTAGCATGTTCTTCCCAATAAGGAGCTACACCTGTAGCTTCTGTACCCAACACGAAAGCCGTTCCATTTTTATAATTACAATTCAAGTAGCTTTGTGCAGCTTTTAGGGATGCCGTAAACACGAAAATATGATGCGCTATTAGGTAGTCCATACATTGTTGTTGGTTGCCAACACCTATAGGCATTGTAAATATACAGCCAACACTACTACGAATAACATTAGGGTTATAGATGTCTGTTTGCATATCACAGCATATCACAGCGTCAATACCTGCGGCATCCGCAGTTCTCAAAATAGCGCCCAGATTCCCAGGTTTTTCTATCTGATCCAATACTAATACTAAAGGTTGCTCGGATAACTTTAAGTCGGATAAGGTATGTTCTTTTTGTTTAGCGATAGCTACAGCCTTAGAGGTGGATCCGCGGTAAGAAATCTTATCAAATACAGTTTCAGAAACTTCCACTACTTCAATGTTTAGAGATATATCTTCTGACGGAAGAAATCCTTCTCTCAACAAGAGTATTTCTAATTCAAAGCCATTCATTATGGCCATATATATTTCTTTCCATCCATCAATAGTAAAGGCTCCCTCCCGTTTTCGTTCGCGAGATTTTTCTTGTAAGAGTAATACTTTTTTTACTACGGGGTTGTGCAGGGAAGTAACTGTCTTCATCTCTACAAAAATGAGTAAATAAATTTATAATTTTATAAGCTGTCAGAAGTAAAAGAAATGGGGCGCTGTGGCTGGTGCGCAGGAAAGCCTTTGTAGGAGCGTTATCACGATGAAGAGTGGGGCGTGCCGGTTTGGAGAGATAAACACTATTTCCATCCCCCTGTATCCCCCTTAATAAGGGGGAGGCAGTAAGTTATAAATAAGCTGAAAAATTTATCTCTTATTATCGTTGCTTGACTTGCAAGCTAAATCTCCCCTTAACAAGGGAGAGGCGGTAAAGTATAAATAAGCTGAAAAATTAATCTCTTAATATCGTTGCTTGACTTGCAAGCTAAATCTCCCCCTTATCAAGGGGGAGGCAGAAAAGTATAAATAAGCTAAAAAGATTATCTCTTATTATCGTTGTTTGACTAGCAGGCTAAATCTCCCCTTAACAAGGGGGCGGTAAATTAAAAATAAGCTAAAAAGATTATCTCTTAATATCGTTGCTTGACTAGCAAGCTAAATCTCCCCCTTATCAAGGGGGCTGGGGGGATGAGTTTCCAAATAATCGAAAATGAAATTCTGAATACAATCACTCACCTGCTCTATGTGATTTATCACCTCACAATCATCAAACCTTAAAATGGAGTATCCTAAAGATCTTAGATAATCCTCTTTCCGCAGGTCCTTTTCATAAGTTTCTTCCCAGTGATGTGTTAATCCATCAACCTCTATGACCAGCATTAATTCTTTACAAAAGAAATCAACGATATAATTTCCAATAGGTCTTTGTCTAAGAAAGGAATATCCCATCATTTGTTTAGCGCTTAACAATGCTGACCATATCTTTATTTCTGCTTTAGTGCTATCATTACGTAATTTTCTAGCGTAAGCCCTTAAGTTCTTGTTATAGTGATAGTAATTGTATTTTTTCATGCGCATCCCCCTATATCCCCCTTGTTAAGGGGGAGGTAGTATTGAGAGACAAATACTATGAGATTCCATAAACAAACCTAAGAAAGGTAGATCTCTAAATGCCACAGATGCGCATCCCCCTGTGTCCCCCTTGTTAAGGGGGAGGTAGTATGAGAGACAAATACTATGAGATTCCATAATAAACCTAAGAAAGGAGAATCTCTAAATGCCACAGGTGCCCATCCCCCTGTGTCCCCCTTAATAAGGGGGAGGCAGTATTGAGATACAAATACTGTGGAGACTCAATAATAAACCTAAGAAAAGAGGACCTCTTAGTTCACATATGCAGGCAACAGGATTGGTGAATGACCATATCGTGGATTGTTTCAGACACAAACAGTGTCGTTAAGAATCGCGGTTGCGCAGGTATTCTTCCATAGACATACCATATCTGTTAGTTTCTACAGATTGTTGTGGCTGAAGCTTATCATCTGTAAAGAAGCTGCCTTCATATTTAAATCCGATTTTTTCCAAAAGTCGAATGCTTGCTGTATTGCTGATATCCACTCTTGCCTGTACATGACCCAGATGAAGCATTTCAAAGCAAACTAGTAGTAATTGTTGAACAGCTTCTGTTGTAATTCCTTGTCGGCAGAATGCCTCATCTATAAAATAAGCAAGCTCTGCCTTTTTAATTTTCCAGTCAATATCTTTTATATGGAGATAGCCAATTAGCTGTGTATTCTCTTTCAGAAAGAAAAAATAAGCTAACGCTTTGTTATTATTAGCATCAAAAATCTTTTGTTGAATGAAATCCATGGTAGCTGCAGGTGTTTCTGTAGCCGTAAGTAGTGCAGGAAAACTATCCATCAGCGTAGTTCTATTTTTGCTGATAAGCTGAAAGAATACATCGCTATAGTTGGTGGTGCATGGCTGTAAGAGCAGGCGTTCTGTTTCTATAACTTTTTGGCAGCGTTTTATCATAAATTATTCAGCGACTTTTTCAGTAGTTTTTCAACTTCTAAAGTATTATTTTTAATGTGCATAGGAAAACAAGATATGAATTTTAATTACTTCTCAGAACAAAGCAGCTTACCGTTGGTAATATCTCCAAATAAGGAAGATGCAACAAAAGAAACACTGGTCTCCTGGATAAACGAGCATAATGCAGAGGTAGAACAATACTTAAATACTTCAGGAGCATTGCTATTCAGAGGTTTCACTATTCATTCACCGATGGATTTTGAAGCTGTTGCACGAGCCATCGATAAGGACCTGAAGAATGATTATATGGGTACATCTCCAAGAGATAAGAAGACGGAGTATGTTTTTTCGGCAAGCGAATTGCCCTCCCATTATCCCATCATGCAGCATTGTGAAATGAGTTTTCTTCCAACAGCGCCGCGGAGATTATTTTTTTATTGTCACGTGGAACCCACTTACGGAGGAGAGACTCCGATATGTGATTTCAGAAAAGTATACAAAGATTTAGATCCTGTTGTACGGGATGCCTTTGAAAAAAAGGGTGTTAAACATATCCGTAACTACTCTTCTCCTTTAGACAATAGGAAGAGTGCATTTCAGTTGAAGAAATGGAATGAATTATTTCAAACCACAGATAAGGCTGTGGTGGAGCAGAAATGTTTGGATAACGATATTTTGTGCGAGTGGAAAGAGCAGGATGGATTGCGGATGATTAATAAGAGTGAGGCGGTAAAAACACATCCTGTAACCGGTGAAAAAGTATGGTTTAATCACACACAAGTGTTTCATGTGGATGCTGCTGCGGATGAATACCGAAGAATACACCGGCGCCAGCAACGCTGGGAGACATTTAAGACAATGTGGTTGTTAAACCTGCTGACCACTTACAATAAAATAATTAAGGATCCTATGCAGCAGAGTATGCATGTTACTTTTGGGGATGATAGTCCTATTCCTGATGCTTACGTAACACACATACAGGATACCATCTGGAAGCATCTGGTAATACAGTCCTGGAGAAAGGGAGATATTTTGTGTATAGATAACTTTTCAACTTCACACGGAAGAATGCCTTATTTCGGACCCCGGGAAATCATGGTTTCGTGGACTTCCTAATTTAAAGAATACGATACGTGCAAAACAGTATAGATACTATACAATTGAATTTTAATGAGAGCAGTTTGTTGCTCTTAAATGCTTGTCTGGGATATATGCTGTTTGGAATAGCCTTAGACCTCAGGAAAGAAGATTTTCTGCAGCTATTAAAAAACCCCAGAGCTACGCTGGTGGGCGTATTGTCTCAATACCTTTTATTTCCTCTTTTTACGTTCATGCTAATAAAAATCCTGCATCCACATCCCAGCATTGCATTGGGGATGATTCTTATAGCAGCTTGTCCGAGTGGTAATATCTCCGGATTTATTACGCATACCGCAAAAGGCAATACTGCATTGTCTGTAAGCTTGACCGCTCTGTCTACCCTCATATCGCCGATTACTACTCCGCTGCTATTTGCAATTTTTGGAAGTATGGATGCCGGAACGAGCGAGCTACTGCAATCGATACAACTATCCTTCACCGATGTTTTGTCTTCATTGTTTTTGCTGCTCTTGTTACCCTTGCTGTCAGGCCTAGCCGTACGCTATTATTTTCCTCAGTGGGCACAAAGAAGTAAGAAGCTAATCAAGACATCGTCTATGCTTCTTTTC
>CANHGL010000044.1 GCA_947460245.1 Sphingobacteriales bacterium | reverse complement strand
GGAGATACCTTGTATTTCACTAGCGATCGTCCAGGTGGGTTAGGTGGATCAGATATATATTATGTTGTTAAAAGAAAGGGAGTTTGGGGTAAGCCAATTGGATTAGGATCAATAATAAATTCTAAATACGAAGAAAAATTTCCATTTATTGCACCAGATGGTACTTTGTATTTTTCCTCCAATGCTTTGGATGGCTTGGGAGGGCTGGATATTTATCAAACGAGGTTTGTAGATGGAAGTTGGACTAAGCCTGAAAATCTTGGTGTTCCTGTTAATTCCAACAAAGACGATTTTTCTTATATTATAGATGATGCTGGTCAATTAGGGTATTTTTCTTCGAACAGAGAGGGTGGACATGGGGATGACGATATTTATGCTTTTACAAAAAACTTAAAGAGAGAATTCCGAATAAAAGTAATTGATGCGGATTCCAAGCAGTCAATTGCACTTTCTACAGTTTCAACGAATTTAAATTCAGAGGAGTTATCTAAATTAATGACGGATGAAAATGGGATAAGGAAACTTTTAGTAGATCTGAATATTCAGCAGGTAATTAATATAAGTAAATCTGGCTATAAATCAAGTGTAGCTACTATTCAACCAAATGATAAGAGCGGAGAATTAGTTATTGAGTTAAAGAAATTGCCTTTACAATTAATGGTTATCGTAAAAGATAAAGAAACGCTAGAGCCAATAGCAAATGTTGTTGTCAATATTAGAGGTAAGCTATCAGGAGATTTATCATTTAAAACAGGTGAAGCAGGTTCATTTGAGTCTATGTTAAATCAAGGAGATTATTTAGTTTCCTCGCCGGATTATAATACTATTTCTGATATTTTCAGCAATTTAGATGCGGACCCTCAGACGGGTATATTGAAGAAGGAGTATTTTGTAACTAGAGTTAAGTTTACGGTGGGTCAGAAGTGGGTGTTTAAAAATCTTTATTACGATTTGGATAAATCGTTTATTCGTCCGGATGCTGCTCTGGAGTTGGATAATGTTGTTAAGATAATGACAGAAAATCCTAGATTAGAAATTGAGTTGAGTTCTCATACAGATTGTCGTAATTCAAAAGCCTACAATCAAGCTCTATCTGAGCGTAGAGCAAAGGCTGCTGTTGAATATATTGTCAATAAAGGAATTAGTGCCAGCAGAATTAAAGCAGTAGGCTATGGTGAAACTCAATTAACCAATGCCTGTGCTTGTGAAGGTGCAGTACAATCAACGTGTACGGAAGAAGAGCACCAGGCAAACAGACGCACGGAAGTTAAAGTATTGAAATATTAGTCTTAATGGAGATTTATGTTAAAAGGCTGTTCAATGAACAGCCTTTTTTTTTATGCATTGACTAATTCAAATACAGTTATTTCAGGAGAGATTCCAAGCCTGCCGGGATAACCCAGGAATCCAATTCCACGATTAACGTACAAATATTGTTCTTGACTATTGTATAATCCAGCCCAGTGTGGATATACATATTTTGCCGGACTCCATTTTAAACCTAGGCTTGGTATCTCTACACCAAACTGAAATCCATGAGTGTGTCCGCTGAATGTATGTTGTATGTTTTGATATAGCTTATTTTGAGATACCTCCTTATCCCAGTGCGATGGATCGTGAGATAATAACAGTTGAATATCTGCATCTTCTGCACCTGAATAAGCCTTATCCAGGTTGCCAAATTTTCCAAATCGTAATGTATGACCAATATATTGAACACCAATAATGGCAAGTTTTTTGCCATTTCTTTCCAGTATTCTATTTTCATCCATCAAAAGGTCCCAACCCAAAATATTTTTTTGCGTGTCAATAAGCTTCTGGAAATTTGCATTCATTTCTTTATCGCTATCCCACTCCACATAAGTGCCATAATCATGATTTCCAAGGATAGAATAGATTTTAGTTTTACAATGCAGCGTTTTGAGAATATCTAAATAGGGTTCTGTTTCTTTTGCTAAAGAATTTACCAGGTCGCCAGTGAAAAAAATGATGTCTGCGTTTTCCTGATTTACCAGTTCAACAATCTTCTCAACAGGAGTAGTGCTGGCAAAGCTGCCCAGGTGAAAATCAGAAATTTGAACAATCTTTAATCCACGCCATTCTTCTGGAAGATTTTTTATTGGAAGTTTTATAGCTATTTTCTGGTAGTTAAAACCGCCTCTTAGAACTCCATACAATACACCTCCAAAGGTAAGCGAGCCTATAGCTAATCCAATACGATTTAGGAATTGCAATCTGGAGATACCATTTGGCTGAATGATATCTTCACTTGTAGATCCGAAAAGACCAGCTGTCCATCTTAGTCCTCGAATGATATCGTCAATAAATATAAATGGGATAATAAGTATTTTGGCAAAAAATATAGTCTGGGCAATACCGACTAATAAATTTTTAGTCCAGCCGTGCCAGTCTGTATACCCCTTAAATAATAGTATGGTTAACGCAATGTAAGTTATTGAGGATAGAGAAAAATAGATAATATATATGACCCTTTGGGTAGAAGCCTTAGAGCCGGAAAAGGATGATTTTACAGCCTGAAAGACATATAAGTCTACCAATACGGTAAAGATAACTGGGAATAACATCCACAAATAATTAAATCTGTTTTGCATATTGTAGCAACAAAGATAAGGCGGATATGTTGTAAATTGTGTTTCATTTCTTAAGTAATGATACGGCTTCGAAATAATAAAATATCTTTTTTAGCAATATTGTTACTCGGTATACTATTGAGTATTCTATCTACTGCATTCAAAGAGAATAAAAATGCTACTGAACAAGCTAGACTACTTTGTTTAGAGCACATCAGGTGTTTTCAAGCAGAACTGGATACATTTCAGCAGCAAGCGAGTAATAAACAAGATAATAGAATATTATCGGAACGCTTTAAAAGATTAAGAGTAGAATTTAAAGAATTTGAATTTATACTGGAATACCTCAACAGTAAAAATCATCCATTTTTTAACGGTGTTAATGCTGTTGAATTGGAAGATGGATATAATCCAAATGTAAGACCGGAAGGTTTGCAAGTGATGGAGTCGGAGCTTTATAAGGATACCATTGATTATAACAGAATAGTATTCTTGACTAAACAGCTGAAGTACCGCTCTCTTGCATTTTATCTTTTTTTAAAAGAGGCACCGCTTCGGGATACTTATTTTTTTGAAGCTGTCAGATTTCATTTAATAAGAATCGAGGCTTTGAGCCTTGCTTCTTTTGATACACCTACTCAAAGAAATAATATTGCAGAAATCGCTGCTTCTCTAAAGGTATTCGCTGAATTGATACAGTTGTATTCCAATTCGGTGGCAGAGGAAGATATATCAAAACTAGAATCCGGAATTCAACAGTCTACTATTTATTTGAAGAATAAAAACTTTCAAAATCTTGATAGATTATACTTTATAAAAAGATTCCTCCAGCCGATTGTTCATAATCTAATTTTGCTGCAAAAAAAATTGGCAATTCCTTCATTGGAGACATCTGATAAATTATTTAGGGCAGTAAATCTTAATTCGAATACGATTTATGATACTTCATTTCTACAGCCTAAATTCTATGCGCAAGATAAATATTACAAGGAGAATCCTTTATATACAGCATTAGGAAAACGGCTGTTCTTTGACAATCGGCTTTCATCAGATGGCAGTATGAGCTGCGCTACCTGCCATCAGCCTTCTAATTACTTTACAGATCGCTTACCAACAGCCATCACGAATAAGGCGGGAGGATTTCAGCTTAGAAACACCCCCACGCTCTTAAATGCTGCGCTACAGGCTGCTTATTTTTATGATTTATCTGCCAATACATTAGAGGCACAGATGAATCATGTGGTTTCCAATACACATGAGTTTAATACAAACTTTGAAAGTATCCTAAAAAAGATAAAGTCTGATAGTATTTATATTCAACTTTTCTCTGCAGCATTTCCGGAGTTTAAGCAGGAAGCCGTTTCTATTTATAGTATTAATACCTGTATTGCTCATTTTGAGCGGCAACTGGTTCGGCTTAATTCTCCATTTGATCAATACATGAGAGGAGAGACTTTGTCTATTGATGCGTCTGTGAAAAGAGGATTTAATCTCTTTATGGGTAAGGCGCAATGTGGTACCTGCCATTTTGCCCCTACATTTTTTAGTACTTTACCACCATTCTATGGGATATCAGAGGCGGAGGTATTAGGAACTACCAAGCGATTTGATACGATTCATCCAGAATTGGATGAGGATCTTGGTCGGTATACAATTATAGAATATGAACCATTTAAATATGCCTTTAAAACATCTACGGTTCGAAATGCAGCGCTTACGGCACCCTATATGCACAATGGGGGATTTAAAACCTTAGAAGAAGTAATTGCCTTTTATGACCATGGAGGCGGAGCCGGTTTAGGTCTAAATGTTCCTACACAAACCCTTTCTTCGGTTAGATTACACCTAACATCGCAAGATAAAAAAGACCTGATTGCCTTTATAAAATCACTCACGGATACCTCCGGGCTTCAGAACTATAAAATTGCTATTTCAGATTAGAAAGTAATGAAAAAACATCTTACATTTGCACCTCAATCATGACTTCGTAGCTCAGCTGGTAGAGCAGCTGACTCTTAATCAGCGGGTCCAGGGTTCGAATCCCTGCGGGGTCACAAAAGCAAAGCCGACCTGTCCAATAGGACAGGTTTTTTTGTTTCCGGTCCGTGGCAAATACATTTGCCTAAGGACAAGGAAAACAAAAAAAATCGGGGCGAAGCCCGGAGGGCTTTGCAGACTTCGGATGAGCAGGGCTCATGCAATACTCCCAGCGGGGTCACCACCTTTTATAAAAGCTTCCTTTTTTGGGAGCTTTTTCATTTCCTAAACATCTCAAAAAGCATATATCAATTGAGGATGGTTGAAAGGAAAAAATCAGTACTTTTACGATGCTTTAAGTTCAGACGATTTTAATCTTTGGATGGGTAAGCATAAACGCTATTTCAATGTTTGATAATTCTGCTGTAAATATAGAACTTTTAAAAAAAAGAGCGCATAACTTGAGGTGGGCAACAGTACCGGAAGGTGTAATCCCACTAACAGCAGCAGATCCCGACTTTCCATGTGCTCCGGAAATAGCAGAAGCTATTTGTGACTTTTCAAGACAGAGGTATTTTTCTTACGGCCCATCAGAAGGTATGCCTGAGTTCAAAGAGAGTATATCTAACTTTTATCTCCAGAAGAGGAATGTACCGGTTTCTCCTGCTTTTGCATTTCCGGTAGATAGTGCAGCCTTTGGAATCTTTATTACTTGTAAAGCATTTCTTCAGCCTGGAGAGGAAGCTATTATATTTGACCCTGTTGATTTTCTATTTCGTTACTCCATTGAGTCTGTTGGAGGTGTAGCTATACCCTTTAAGATACCACCAGGTACTATAAAGGTTGACTTTGAGCAGCTCGAAGCGCTGATCACGAACAAGACTAAAATGATTTGTCTTTGTAATCCATTAAATCCTACAGGCAAGGTATTTACAAAAGAAGAATTAGAAGAACTAGGAGCCATAGCTATCAGGCATAATCTGATAATTTTATCGGATGAAATCTGGAGTGATATCGTCTTTGCCCCAAATGTGTTTACCAGTATAGCATCTTTGAACGAAGCAATAAGAAACAAAACAATTACTATCACCGGGTTTAGTAAATCGTACGGACTAGCTGGGCTAAGAATTGGTGCTGTGATAGCACATAATGAAGCCCATTTCAAAAAATTGATGGAGGTATCCTTACATGGCAGTACTGTACATGGAGCTAATATTATTTCTCAAATAGCTGCAAGTACCGCAATGGATAAATGCGGTTATTGGCTTAATGATTTTGTAGCTCATCTAACTACTATGCGGAATTTAGTAGTAGAGGAGCTTAATTCAGTTTCAGGATTTAAATGTATCTCACCAGACGGATGTTATGTGGCATTTGTGGATATAAGAGGTACAGGAAAAACCAGTTCGGAGATACAGGATATTCTTTTTAGGGAAGCAAAAGTGTCAGTGGTGCCAGGACTTAAACAATGGTTTGGTGAAGGTGCAGAAGGTTATATCCGCTTAAGCTTTGCTACATCAGAAGAAATATTGAAGGATGCATTGCATAGAATTAAAAATACGCTGAATTGAAAGCAGTAATCCTAGGTGGTGGAATTGCCGGCATGACTGCAGCTATACTTCTTAAAGAAAAGGGGTGGCAGGTTGTTGTTAATGAAAGATTAAAAGGTGTTCAGAGTAGAGGTGGACATGCATTTTTAATGCATAATGAAGGACTGTCTGTATTGAGAGCTTTTAAAAATGCAGGAGATAAAAAATTTAAAAGTAAGAAGGTTAATATTTTTAGTCTGAAAAGACCTGATGGTGAGGAAATAAAACGGATACAATTAGACTATTGGCATTCTGTAAAACGATTAGATGTAGTTAATTTTTTATCTGAGCATCTTACGGATGAGGATTTAAAAGAAGGTAGAGATTTTTCTCATTTTATTTATGAAAATGGAATTGCTAAAGCTGCTGTTTTTTTAAATGGGGATGTAGAATTTGGTGATATATTTATTGGTGCAGACGGAAGAAATTCCAAAGTAAGAGATGCGATTCATGAAAAGGTGAATTTTACATCTGTTGATGTTAAAGAGGTTGTTGGGATAACTCAGATGAAAGATGTCTCGAATAATGATCCAGTAGTTTTTCAAAAATATTTATCTAAAGATAAAGGATTGTCTTTTGGTTATATACCTGCCTATGGAGATGATGTTGTTTGGTTTATGCAGGTTGATACTTCCCTTTTTGATACCAGATCAGTTACACCGGATTGTTTAAAAACAAACTGTTATAAGTTGCTAAAGGATTTCCCTGAAGATGTTCATCGGATTTTAGATGCGAATAATTTTTATAATACGTATTTATGGAATACTACAGACTTCAATTTGCTGCCTTATTTTCATAAAGAGAATATCGTTTTAATAGGTGATGCAGCACACTTAGCACTTCCATTTACCAGTGCCGGTACTACTAATGCTATTAAGGATGCTCAGGTCTTAGTAAATTGTCTGGAACATGCCCTTCACTATGAAGAGGCATTCGAGGGGTATTATAAATTAAGATCGGAAGAAGTAAAGAATCATACACAGCAGGGAAGAGAATTAAAAGAGTCCTTTTTGCATCCAGAAGTACTTTTGGAAAATGAAATACGCCTACCATTAATTATTGAAGATGAAAAAGCGACGGGTAAAAAACCAGTTAAGCCTTTAAAAATACTTTATTTTACAGATCCTGTTTGCTCTACCTGCTGGATTATTCAGCCCTTACTGAGGAAATTAAAATTGCATTATGATAAATATATAGAAATAGAATATCGTATGGGAGGGATGTTGCCATCGTGGAATACATATGAAGGCTCAGCTGTTTCATCACCTACTGAAGCTGCCAAGCATTGGGAGGAGGTAAGCTCGACTCATAATATGCCTATTGATGGAGATATTTGGTTAGAAGATCCTTTGGATTCCTCCTATCCACCTTCCATTGCGTTTAAAGCGGCACAGTTACAAAGTAATGATAAAGCTGTTCTGTTTCTACGGCGCCTGAAAGAAATGGTCTTTATAGAGAAGAAGAATATTTCTAAATGGCAATTTATTGAGAAAGCGGCATTAAGTAGTGGATTAGATTCTGCAAGGTTATTAAAAGATATTGAAGGTAAAGCACTTAGTTTATTTAGTGAAGATTTGGCTATTGCTAAAGATTTGAATGTAAATTTATTTCCTACTCTTTTCTTTTTCAACGAGGCCGGACAGAGAGCGGAATTAAGAGGTTATCAGTCGTTTGAAAAATTCGAAGAAGTTATTCACCATTTATTACCTGGAGTTCAGAAGATGAATCTGAACAGAGATCCTATAAGCCTGTTCACAGAGTTTAATAATATGACAGATTTGGAGTTTTCTTTCTTAAGTAATATCTCTTTGGAAGAGGCTGCTGTAATTTTGAATAAATTGTTCCAGGAAGAAGTTATAACTCGTTACGAGAGTAAGAACGGTGTTATATGGATCTATGACGCATCTAGACAAGTTTATTAGGTGTTTTAGGGTCATCTGTGTTTCGTTAATTTCTTTATCTTTATAAAAATCATTTCATGAAGGATAACAGTATTTTTCGGAAAAAACCTATCGGTGCTTTATTACAAGAAGTAGAAAAAGAGGTAGATTTTAGTGTTTCAGATGTAATAAATCTGGAAGATAAATCCGGTCACTTAAAGAGAGATCTTGGTGTAAAAGACCTTACTGCATTGGGTATAGCAGCTATCATTGGTGCTGGTATTTTTTCTACTATCGGTAGAGCATGTTTTGATGGTGGGCCCGCTGTCGTTATTCTTTTTTTAGGAATTGCAGTAGCATGTGGCTTTTCAGCCTTATGCTATGCTGAGTTTGCATCACGCATTCCTGTTGCTGGCAGTGCCTATACCTATTCCTATGCTGTATTTGGTGAAGTTGTTGCCTGGATTATTGGTTGGGATCTATTGTTAGAATATGCCATAGGTAATGTAACAGTTGCAATCTCCTGGAGTGGAAATCTTACAGCATTTCTTCAAGGTATGGGAATATATTTACCTAAATATCTTACTACCAGTTTTATGGAGGCTAAGCACAATATGCCCGATTTATGGGCTTCTGCACCAAGGGTTTTTGATATTCCTTTTATTATCAATGTGCCTGCCTTTGTAATTACATTGCTGATAACAGCATTAGTTTATGTGGGTATAAAAGAGAGTAAAAATTTTGCGAATGGCATGGTCATTTTTAAGTTGTTGGTGATTGTTGTAATTATTGCAATTGGCACATTTTATGTCATTCCGTCTAATTGGTCGCCTTTTGCACCCAATGGAGTAAGCGGAGTACTAAAAGGGGTATCTGCGGTATTCTTTGCTTATATCGGTTTTGATGCCATATCTACCACCGCGGAAGAATGTAAGAATCCTCAGCGAGATTTACCTCGTGGAATGATATATGCGCTAGTGATTTCTACTTTATTATATGTGGCTATTGCATTGGTGCTTACCGGTATGGTAAATTATACACAACTCAATACAGAAGCTTTCCTCGCTTCGGCTTTTACGAATATTGGTTTAAACTGGATTGGTGGTTTGATTGCTTTTAGCGCATTGATTGCCACAGCCAGCGTGATGCTTGTTTTTCAGATAGGGCAGCCGAGGATCTGGATGAGTATGAGCAGAGATGGCTTATTGCCAAAGAAGTTTTCAGAAGTACATCCTAAATATAACACGCCTGCTTTTGCAACTATCGTTACGGGTTTTTTAGTAGGTATTCCTGCTTTGTTTTTAGATGCTGCACTCGTTACGGATATGTGTAGTATTGGTACCTTATTTGCCTTTATATTGGTATGTGGAGGAGTGATTTTGTTACAGGAAAAAGATAAACAAACAGCATCAGATAGTCACGTAGCTGCTCCTAAGTTTAAAACTCCATATATCAATGGTCAGTATATTGTTCCTGCCTTGGTAGTTCTGGGTTTTTCACTTTTCTTTTACGATTCCGAAAATAGATACAATACATTCCCATTTGATAAAGGATTTGAGGGGTGGAAGCATCAGATTCCTTTCTGGGCGTTTATAATAGTAAGTACCTACATGTCATTAAAATCTTTTCTTAAAAAATGGTCTTTAATTCCGGTTTTAGGCTTTTTAAGTTGCTCTTATCTGGTTTCTACGCTTGGTGTGGTAAACTGGGTGCGTTTTATCAGCTGGATGGCTTTAGGTTTAGTGATTTATTTTTTCTATGGTATGCGAAATAGTAAACTCAGGAATGAGGCTTAGGATAATATTTTCTTTACTTTTTTTTGGCTTGATTCCTGCTGTTTTTTCGCAGTTAGGACCCCGCTATGTTCGTCTTATAAATAAGAATCCAACAGTTGTAGCTAAGTCATCTATTCAAATTAAATTACAAATAGTGGTAGATTCAGTGCCTTTGGTAAAGAATACGAATCTTAAAATTATTTTCCCTAAGCCATTTGTGCAATTCGCTTATGATAATAATCCTCTTCCATTTCCTATATTTCCTTCTTTACAAAGTGGCTTCTGTTTTGCCAAAGGAAATAAACCAAGTTTGAAAGCTTCTATATCCGGTATTGATCTATCCAGAAATGAGTTTCTGGGAACATATCCTTTTTCGGGATATAGTCATGATGATAATGAATCTATCATTACAATCCGTTTGGATACTGTTTTTAATGTGAACGATACGATAACGCTTACTTATGGCTATGGCGATCTGCGAAATTTTGTGGTGATGCCAGATTATTCTTTTTCATCTGCATTTAAATTGCTTATAGATCCCGGTAGGAATAATAATTACATCTATCAGGGTGCTGCTCCCATTACTTGTGTTCCTGAAAAAGCTGAAATTTTAAAATTAACACTTAGCTCAACAGCCCAAAAAGATAAGTTGACTAGGTTGAGAGCAGTAGTGAGAGATAGTTTTTATAGTGTTTATACCAATTTTACAGGCAGATTTAAAATTAGTTGCACAGATCCTTCGGCCTCATATAGTTCTTATATCGATTTTTTATCTGCAGATAGCGGTTATCTTGAAGTGCCTATTACCTTTCATAATAATGGCATCTTTACCTGTGCCGCGCAGCTTATGAATGGCACGACACCAACGCCTTATATCTTTACATCTAATCCGGTAATGGTTAGTGATGATACATTAAATATTTACTGGGGAGATTTTCATACACATACAGAATATAGTAGAGATGGTTCTGGAGATCATGCTTTTGCTTTTGCAAAATATGGAGTTGGTCTTGATTTTTTCGCCCAGACAGATCATGCAGATGGAAATAATGAAAAAGGTATTAATGATGTTGAATGGGCTGATATTCTTAATGATGTTAGAAATTATAATAAACCTGGAAGTTTTATCACCTTTCCGGGTTATGAAGAAAGTATGGATACCCCATCCGGTCATTATAATATGATTTTTAATGCTTCAGATTCCTTATTAGAGCTTATTCCACAAAAAGCTAAAAGCACTTATTCTACCATACAAAAAATATGGAATGATCTGGATATAATGGATGCCCGAATTCAGACAATTACCATCCCACATCATACCGGTAAAATATTCTCTATTTTCCCTGTACCTAAATGTGATTTTTGCAATCAGTTCGGTGGAGCTTTTTCAAACATTAAGTATAAATCACTTATAGAAGTGTATAGTGGTCATGGCCAAAGTGAATATTATAATCCTTCCCATCCTTTATCATATGAAAGTTTAAATACTACCACCAAATCGGAGAATGGTCCTTATTACCTTCAGGATGCCTTAGCACTTCGGGAAAAGTTAGGTGTTATTGCGAGTTCAGATAATCATTTAGC
>CANHGL010000043.1 GCA_947460245.1 Sphingobacteriales bacterium | reverse complement strand
TTACGATACACTCTCGTTGAAGATAGATCTTGATAGTATGTTTGAAAACAATCAACAAGTGGTAGTTCGTATTGATTATGTAGCAAAGCCATATACCCAGGATAGCGCGCAGGTGGAAGAGGGTAGAGGGTTATACTTCATAGATGTAGAGGATAAGAATCCATATAAACCAATGCATTTATGGACTCAGGGCGAAGAAGAAGAGTCTTCTTGCTGGTTTCCCACATTAGATGCCACTAATCAGAAAACAACACAGGAGATTTATGTAACACTTGACACAGGTCTTGTTTCTTTATCTAATGGTTTGTTAATAGATTCAAAAAACAATGGCGATGGCACTAAAACTGACTACTGGAAACAGGATAAGCCCCATGCTCCTTACTTGTTCTTTTTAGGCATAGGGGATTACTATAAGTCTACAGACAAGTGGAGAGATAAAGAAGTATCAGCATATACGTTTCCAAAATATAAGGATGCTGTTGCGCAGATTTTTAGAAACATGCCGGAAATGATGGAGTTTCTTTCTCAAAAGCTAGGTGTAGATTTCCCATGGGATAAAATGGCGAACATCATTGCTTATGATTACACTGCCGGAGCTATGGAAAATTCTTCTGCTATTATTTACTTTGATAAGATGTTATGTAATAAGCAACAGCTTGTAGATGAAAATTTTGACTGGATAATTATGCATGAACTTTTCCATCAATGGTTTGGTGATTTAGTCACTGCGGAGTCATGGGCAAATCTTTCTCTCAACGAATCGATGGCAGACTTCTCAGAAATTCTGTGGGCAGAATATAAATATGGAACTGATGATGCAGATGCTTATGGTTTGAGCACTATGGAGAAATACCTGAAGTTTTCTAAGTACAGAAATGAACCAATTATTAATTACTATTATGATACTCCACACGACATGTTTGATCCGATCCGTTATGAAAAAGGGGGTAGGGTGCTTAATATGCTAAAAAATTATCTTGGAGATAAGGCTTTCTTTGAAGGATTAAAAAAGTATCTAACGGATAATAAATTTAAGAGTGCAGAGATTACAGATTTAAGAAAAGCATTTGAAGAGGTTACCGGACAAGATCTGAACTGGTTCTTCAATCAGTGGTGGATGAAAAGCGGACATCCTATATTGGATATTACTCATGATTATGATGTAAAAAACAAAACTATAGAACTCGGTATTCGTCAAAAGCAGTCAGGTACAGATGTTTCTATTTTCCGAATTCCGACCAAGGTAGATATATATACAGGCGGGAAGAAAAAAACTGAAATAATAGAAGTTACCGATAAAGCACAAATATTTTACTTTCCGTCTGATGAGGCCCCTCAGCTTGTAAATTTTGATGCTGATAAGGTATTATTATGTGAGAAGAAGGACTACCTCTATTTAGGAGAAAATATTTTTAAATTCAACAATGCAGAACTGTACGCAGACAAATATGAAGTATTAGAAGACTTAGCTGATGAACAAAAAGAGAATATAGCCGTACAGGATATCTTTTTTAGAGCATTGAAAGATAAATCCTGGAATCTAAGAATCAAGGCAATCAGCCTTATAGAACCCGATAAGTTTTCTAATAAAGCGGCTTTAATAATTGCGCTAAAGGAAATAATAGAAAATGACAAGAATTCTAAAGTTCGTGAACAGGCCATTACAAAGTATGCAGGCATTCAGAAGAATAATAGTGTGAGTGTTTTGGAAAGCGTTATAAAAAATGATTCATCTTTTATAACAAGAGCTGCAGCGTTAAATAATCTCTGCACATACAACAGGCAATTGGCATATACTTATGCTGAAGGATACTTAGATACTGAAAGTCCAGAGTTGATGGCTGCAGTTGCGAAGGTATTTAAAGATACCAGCATTAACCATCTGGATTTCTTTAAGAAGATGATATGGATGGGAGGGCCCAGAGCGTCATATACCTGTTATAAATATTTAGGAGATTACCTGAAGTTGGTAGATAACATAGTGCTCGAACAAGCTATTGCCTTTCTTGTAGATATTTATACTTACGAAGAGTCGAGCTATAATACAGAAGGTGCACAGCAACTCGTTAAGAAACTACAGTCGTATTATTCAGATAAGGCTAAAAAAGATAAGCTTGCAGATGTGCGACTGCAGATTATAAATAAAGTTGGTAAGAAATTATTGTAAAATTCACTGCAACAAAGTGGTCAAAATCCATTTAAATTTGGACTCGTTTTGTAGATATTTCATCTGCAGCTCTATTAGTTTTAGCTGAGCTGATATGCTTGTATTCTCTCTGCTGTTTACTAAGAATAAATTTCCTTCTCCGATTTGAAACCTTCTGATCTCACCATCTAAAAGTCTCTGATAGCTTTTTAATGCTTCTCTATATAAAAAAACCTGTTTCTTAAGCATCACTATATCAGCATAACAACTCACAAGTTTTATCTCTAAATCACGTTGTTTTTGTGTAAGCAAGAGTTTGGTTTCGGTAATTTTTATTTTTGCCAAAGTAAGTTCACCTCTTCCTTGTGACAGGGTAAGTGGCATGCTGAAATTAAAGCCTAGTTTATAATAATTGGTAAAGATTTTATTTTCCGGAGAAGTATATTTATAGAATCCGGGACTAAGCAGATTGTAATTTATATTTAAGTTTGGCTTCAAGGCTTCAACTTTTAATTTCTTATCTACTTCGAGTTGTTTTAGCTTTAACTTATATTGAAGGATAATCGGATGTGAGGAGTTGAGTTGTACTAGTAAATCTTCAAGTTTGCCAAGTGTACTGTATAGCATTGGCTGGATATAGCTGGAGTCTAAAATCTCTGGAGCTATATCTGAACTTAATTCATAAGGGCTATTGTTTTCATTCCACAGAAATCCTGCTACATCTAGTCCTGCTTTCTGATATTCCACCCTTGCATCATTCAATTGGAGAAGCCTGGTTTGATACTGAGCTAATGCCTCGGTGGTATCTATAGCAGACTTGTCGCCTAACTGATAGGATCGAACTGTATTCTGAAGACGTTGATATGCAATCCCTGCGGCACTGTCTATTATTTTTTTTATCTGATACTGCTCACACCAGCGATAATAAGACTGAAGAGATTCAAATAGTAATTCATTTAACATCAGCACTCTTTCCTGTTCATTGGACTGTTGAAAAAGTTTGGCTTTTTTTAGATCAGCTCTTCGTTTATCTATTATCATATTTCTGAGCACAGATACGCTCACGCCGAGGTAGTACATCCCTTCGGATGGAAGATTGTTTTCAGGATTAATATTTAAGCCATAATTAAGATCATAACCTGTCTTTACTTCTATGCCATACCAGGAAGGTATTTTTAATTCTGAAGAGAAAAAAGAATAGTAATTATTGCCATAAAATTGCTTGGAATTAAATTCACTTGACAATAATGGGTCAAAACCACCTCTGGTAATTCGTAAGTTGGCCTTGCCCTGCTCTGTCAGTAAGTCGGCTTGTTGAGCAACAGGATGATATTTCTTAACGATGCTTAAAAAGGATTCTAACGATAAGATTCTTAAAGTGTCGGTTTGCGCCTGCATTTTTACAGAGCAGATACTAAGCATTAAAATGAATAGGTGCTTCATTGGCTTTGCGACTTTAATTTCTTGTCATTGTTCGGGGTATAAAAATCTGGAGGGAACCCATTCAGTTGTCTCCACATTTCGTACCATATTGGCACATCTTTCAGTAAGGCAATTCCTCTGGCACCTCCGCCAATTTTTAAACTATATGGCCATGGTATTTCTGCAGTATTTTCTTTTATCAGTATTCTGAATTTTCCGTTTTCGCTGATGAAATTATCAACTGAGGTAACTGTTCCACTAAATGTTCCATATGTTGCATTTGGCCATCCACTGAAGATAATCGCTGGCCATCCGTCAAACTGAAGACGTACTTCCTGATCTTTATGAATTAGTGGTAAATCGTTAGGACTTACATAAAGTTCTACGGCAAACTCAAAGTCTTTAGGGGCAATGCGAACTACTAATTCTCCTTCTTTGACGGTCTCTCCTATACCGGCTTTTATAGTTTTGGTTATTTGCCCATCTTGAGGTGCAATAATATAATAGAAGCCGTTGCGAATAATATAGCTATTATATATGTTCTCTAGTTTTGAGATTTCTGCTATCCCACCAGAAATCTGAGAATAAGACTGAAATTTATCAGACTCAGCTTTAGACATCTTTTCAGAATAATCACGCTCTATTGCACTCAATTCAATTTCTAAGTTGATCAATTCATTTTTTGTATTATAGAATTTATTTTCTGCAATATTTCTCTTCGCTAATGCATTCTGAAAAGTTTGGCTACGTTGTTCCAGGTCTGTTAGCGAGCGAAGTCCTTCTTTATATAGCTCTACTTGTCTCTGGTATTGTTCGTTTGCAATCTTATATTCATTTTCTGCTGCAACTAATGCGATGCTGTCAGATTTTATATAGAGTCCCGTCTGAATAATTTTATTTCTGACCTGTTCAATCTTCAATGTTCTTGAATCCGATAGTGCCTTAATCTGTTTATCAAGAGCGCCGGCCTTATTCCCATAGAATGCATTTGCAGATTCTTTTGCCACTATCTGATCATGTGTACGCTCGATGAGCCTGGGATCGAGGTATTCAGATTTTATTTCAGATATCTTTAAGATGGTGTCTCCTTTCCGAACAAGATCTCCCTCCTTTACAAACCACGTTTCAATCTTTCCTGCTATTAAGGTATTTAATTCCTGAGGGCGCTGTTCTGGGCGGAGCGTTGTAACAAGTCCGCTAGATTGGATATTTTGAGTCCAAGGAATAAATAAAAATAGCATGATGAGCAATAGGAAGCTGCTCAATATTTTTAATCTTCTATTGTCTGCTTTATCATTTGTGAATTCAGAATAGGAAGATAAACCTTTCTCCTTTAGCTTAGTTTCTATCTCTTTGTCGAATAACCACATCTTGTTTTATTTATAATTCGTCTAACTGATCACTGATTTCTTTATAGACACTAATTTTAGAAATTTCTTCGTAGGTCCCACTGGCTATTATAGCCCCTTCATGCATAAATAAAACTTTATCACACATTTTCATAACCTCCTCATCTGAGGTCCTGAAAATAAGTGTGTAATCACGACTCTTATCCAGCAGATAATTAGTAATCATAGTACTCTCTCTTTTTGTAAGGATATGTCTAAAGTCATCTAGTAAAAGTAATAAAGGGGATTTTAGTAATGCCCTACACAATAGAATTTTAGACTTTATGTTATCTGGCAATCTTTTTCCTTGAGTAGAAATCAGTTTATAAATACCGTCTTTGTCTTTAGTGATAAATTCTTTTAAACCAATTGCATCTGCAACACCTAAAATTTTCTCAGCAGACTGATTTAAACTTCCTAGTAACAGATTTTCTTCTAAAGTTCCTTCGAAGATCTCTGAGTCTGAAAAATAGACTCCTATTTTAGAGCGTATCGAAGAAAGATTGTGACTCAACAGGGGTTTACTGTTTACATTTATGGCGCCTTCGAAGTTTTTATAGATGCCGGTTAGTAGCCTGAGAAAGGTAGATTTTCCAGAGTCTTTAGTTCCTACAATAGCAATTCTATCTCCCTGTTTAATGGTCAAAGTTATATTGCTTAATGTGTTTTTTATGCTATTAGGATATTTGAAATTTAGACCTGTAATCTCAAAATCCAGCTTCTCTATTTGTTCTTGAGTTTCCTCATTAGTTTTTTCAATCGGATTGTCTAAAATTCTGCTGGCTTTCTCTAAAGATGTCAGAAGATCGTAGACCCCATCTATGCTGGTTATGATTTTCTCCACGGAGGATAATGTCATAATAATCACAATTTCAGTAGCAATAAATTGTCCTATATTAATCTTGTTATTAAAAAATAAGTAGCAACCTACAATCAACATTGAAGCGGTAATAAGAGATTTGAATAGAATAAATGCCCAAAATTGATTTTGTAGAATCTTAAAATGTTTACTTCTGGCTAAAAGGTACCCCTCGAGGTATTTATTTGTTTTAGCTAAGGGCAGTTCTGTATTACCTCTTAGTTTAAAGGTTCGCATATTTCGTGCAATTTCTTCTATCCAGTATCCAACTTTATATTTGTAGTCAGACTCTTTGAAAGATGTGGTAATGCCTGCCGTTCCTGTGATACGAATAGCTAGATATAGCATCAACAGTAGTGCTATTCCAAAAAAGATAAAAGAGGCATGGTAGAAAGACAGCAAGATCAAACCAAAGAGGATTTGAACACTTGCTACAGGAAGATCAAGGAGTATTTTTGAAATACCCTTCTGGATAGATGCAGTATCAAAGAATCTATTTACAGTTTCAGGAAGGTGATAATCATTTATATCTTCCTGCTGTAGTTTTGGCAGACGGTCTGAATAAGCCAAGGAAAACAGAGAAAATAATCGAACCTGCATGCGCTCTGTAACCCGCATCTGGACGATATAAAAATAACCATTGGCTAGTACTCCCAGAATAACCATTACAATAAGTACAATCAAGGATGCTGATACTTGTTGAGCCAACATGAAAGACATGATTGCTTGTATTCCCAAAGGAAGTGAGAGATATAACAAGCCATTGATAATGGCATAGAAGTAGATGTAATAGATATTCTTTTTCTCAAGCTTAATAAGCCCCCAAAGTCGCCTTAAAGGATCCTTAGGATTATAGGTATCTTTCTCAATCATACTAACAAATGGGTTGTATAAATTAATAAATACAATAATAAGTTGCTTTTGTTTAAGAGGCGGCTATTCGAAGCGGCTTTTTAGCATTAAATAACAATTTCATCAACTTCTGTGCTCGTGGGCAAATTGCTCCTTTCGGAGATAGTTAGATTTTGCGATTTGCAATATAATAAAGGCAGCTTCCTCCTTGCTTATACCACGGGCAAAGGTAACATGCTTATCATCGGTGTCAAATTTAATCACTGTCCGTTGCTCATCAATCCATGCCCCATTTCTGTTTGCTTTGAACACTTCAATATCGGTTCGGATATTTTTTATCTCATCGATATCATAAAAGTTCCTTCTGTAAAAAAACACAAGTGGCTTGTCGGTAATAAAAAATTCTTTATTCAACAGTATGCGTTCTCTTCCAAAGAATAACCATACAAAGAAACTTGCTCCTGCCATTCCTGCGGCTACCCATCCCAAAATCACTACAATTATTCCTGTCTTTATCCAGAATGCATCATGATACCATAATGTAAGTTTTACCAGGATAAATAATACGGCTATCCAAGCAAGCGTTGCTATAATCATTGCAATAAGCACCTTGGTATTCTTACGAATAGGTATTCGGATCTCCAGAGTATTCCTGCTGCGGAAGATTTTTAGTCTGTTATTGTTTGTTTCTCTTGTGGGCATTACTACGCGAAGATAAAAAGATTTTTTACGGAAATATGTTTCTTATATTTGTTCAAAGTGGGGGAATAGTTTCCCTAAAATAGTTCAGCTTTAAATTTACGATACTATGAAGTTAAAATTTCCGGAAGGCTTTATTTGGGGCACATCCACTGCAGCGTATCAGATAGAAACTGCATCCGCCCACACGTGGAGAGGTCTACAATGTCTGGATGGCACCACCTTTGATAAGTGCTCTCAGCATGAATTACACCGAGAAGAAGATTTAGAATATATCTGTCAGATGGGAAATGCTTACAGGATGAGCCATGACTGGGCGAAACTCCAGAAGGCCCCATATGCAGCTTTTGAACAGCAAGAGGTAGATGCCTATTTGAAGTTTATGGAAGAACTCAAACGAAGAGGTAAACATATTATGCTTGTGCTCCATCATTTTACAAATCCTTTATGGTTTGAAGACGAAGGAGGTTGGGAGAAAGAAGGCAATAGAATGATGTGGCTTGATTTCGTGCAAAAATCAGTAGATATCTTCGGGCATCTGGTGGATACATGGAATACTTTTAACGAGCCAAATGTTTATGTATCCAATGGGTGGCTTGCAGGAGGCTTTCCTCCTTTTAAGAAGGGTAGATTCTTTCTGGCGAGACGCGTATTAAAAGAACTGGGTAGAGCGCATGATGAGGCTTACGATATTATTAAAAACAAATCAGCGGCACCAGTTGGTATATCGCATAATACAGTAAAATTTGTAGGAGAGATTTTCCCTGGACATATCCTCGCTAAAATTTTTGATTGGTGGTTTATGGAATATAACCACAAGCATTTTTTAAAGCAAGACTTTCAGGGCTTGAGTTATTATGCACGTATGCCCTTTCGACCTTTACCGGTAGATAATATTCATAGTCCGGGCAAGTTGCAGAAACTAGGCAAACGAACCGATCTCATGTGGGAATATGATCCGAAGGGATTCTATGAGGTATTTCATCGTTATTGGAATAAAAACAAACTTCCAATTATTATTACAGAAAGTGGTATTTGTACCCATGATCCTAAGGTGCGGATAGAAAGTATAAAAGAGTATTTGGGGTGGGTATATAAAGCACAGCAAGATGGGATTGATATCCGCGGTTACTTTCATTGGAGCACTATGGATAATCATGAGTGGAATATTGGACAGTATTATAGATTTGGACTAGTGAGTGTTGACTTTGAAACCGGTAAACGAACGATGACGGAAGCAGGGACATTTATGGGAGAAATTGCCAGAACTAATAGTGTAGAAGTATCGTAGATTATTTCTTTAGAATACGTTTTCGAATTCTACTTAAGGATACAGGTGTTACGCCGATGTAGGATGCAATATATTGCAATGGAACACGCTGCAACACATCCGGGGTTTCCTGAAACAAACTTTTGTATCGCTCTTCCGGAGTTTCCATTAAATAAGAGGTAATTCGTTGTTGAAGAAATGCCAGATAATATTCCAGAATAAGTCTGCCCACGCGCTCAAACTTAGGGCTTTTATCATATAGTGCTTCCAGGTCTTTATAGTCAATAACAAACAATTCACTTTCCTCAATAGCTTGTATGGTCTGCGTACAAGGTTGTTTTAAAATATTTGATTCGAAGCTGCCAATTAACCCATTTTCAAAAGAAAGCAGACAAGTAATTTCATTTTCATTTTTTTCATAGTAAAATCGGAAGCATCCTTTTAGCACAAATGCAATCTTAGTATTAATATGATTAGCTGTTATGAAATTTTCCCCTTTCTTGTATTTCTTTATAGAGCCATACTGAATCAGTGTTGCCCATTCCTTTGGGGTAAGAAAAGTGATGTCATAATGCTTTAGTACACGTTGTGCAGCAGGGATAATCTGGAGGATGTCCATGTGTGAATATAATAATAAGTTATAAATATACCGGAAGCGATATGTTATTCTTCTTCAGGAAGTGGAGTAGCAGGCAGGTGTTGTTTGAATAGATTCTGCAGGTACATATAGGCAGCGTATAATTCTAGCTCATTTTTAATAACTATCTGAGGATGTATATATAGCAGTACGCGCTTCCATGTCTTTTCATCATAGGATTCATTAAGATTGATTTGTTCTTCGAACTTATATTTGTGTATCGTTACGCCAGATATTATAATTTCCATTTTTTCGGGATGGAATTCAACAGTATAGTACAGACCTGGAATATCAAAGTCCTGAATTAGTAAATTATAAACACCCTTAACACAATCTGACTTGACATACATACTGCCCATATAGAAATAGGGATAAAACAGTTCTATATAAGGTATTTTGAATGCTTCCAGCCATTTTTTTGCTATCTCCATCTTCTGCCTAAAGAGGTCATTTACTCTTACTTTCTGATCTTTCTTTTCGAAAGACGACCACCGCTTGCTGTGCCAGTCATAAAAGTCAAATGCATTTGCTAGCCGAAGTTTATAATTGAACTGAGAAGGCTCGTAGGCAACATAACCGGGGTAATAATATTTTAAGCCCATAGATTTAGAATACTCAATTTCCAGCAACATAGTATATATACCAATGCTGTATGAAGCGTAATCCTGATCAAAGATGCCGATAATACTCGCCATGCTATTTGCTCCCACATCGAAGAAACTAAAACCAACTAATCGTTGGCCGTCATAGATGTTTATTTCATACGTATTGAAAATATTTTTATTCAGATTATCAAATAGGTAGGTGGAAAGATTTGGCGAGGCATTGCCCTTAAATCTTTTCCGATGTTCCTTGTACAATAATTCTTTCTCAATTGAAATATGAATGGGTTGAATCTGATACCTGAAACGTTCCTTATTTTTCCGAAGCACCTTTTGCGTATTTTTTGGAAATTCATGTTGCATAAGTTGGATACGGATATGCAGCGTATTTAATATTTCGTTATTGAAAAATAATACGCGTGTACGCATGAGGTAGTTGCCAGTACGAAAATATCCCGACGCCAACATCTTATCCAAGCGTTTAGCAGAAATAGCATTGTCGGGGAAATGATACTCTAATGGCAATAGCATATTCAAAGTTAATTTGAAAATCGTAATTTTTTAGATACTCAATATAATTTTTCTGTATTCACACTAAACTATATCAATGCTTTGCCTTATTCATCCTTTTCTATATATTTTGAATGCTGAGAAACAGAATACTAAGCCTATTATAATGGCTACCCTAAATAAAATATTATTTTTGGAAGAAAGAAGCACATTTGTCTGATCTCCATATAAAGTATAGTTTGACCAAAAATAAGGTTGAGCGCCCATAGCATCTGTATTTTTCAGATAAGTAACTTTTGCTAATCTCAATGCTTCTGCTTCTGTTAATCCGGCTTCTATATTTATGTAAAAACTACACATAATTTTAGAGCTCGACAGATCCGGCGCATCGCCAATGCTCGATAAAATATGGTGTGCACCGGCAGCATGAAATGCCCAGGTGAGATTATCGCTACTCACTTTATTTTCTTTTATAGCATTATTACTACTACAAGATGCAAGGGTGACTAATTGGGTGTTTAATTTTAGTTTTTGTATCTCTTTTGTCGATAGTTTATAATCTTTATTATTGCTGCTGAATAACATATTGGTCTGTGTGGTATCAAAGTCATCTCGTAATGTATGCGTAGCAATATGCAGGATACTTGCCGAGCTACATTGTTGGGTAAATATAACTTTAGTAGCTGCTGCATCTTTGAAACCTCTGTAGTCTGGCATCGCAGAGAGTGCTTGTTCTTCTGCTTTGGTATTTAGTTTAGCGAGTGTCGTATTATCAGTATTTGGGAAGAATCCTAAAATATTTGTCTTTTTGTCAATCGGTTTGTAATAGAAATAACTGGCTACGGAGAATGCATATTCTATATCGTGTCTTAATATTAAAAAATCTTTGGTTTCAGGATCATGAAGAACATCAAAAGAAAGTGCGTATAATCCCTCACAGGGAAGTATTATGAGGCTTTTGCTGAGCTGTTCTGGCAAGAGTCTTTCAGCTATCTGCAATCCTAGTTTTTTATCATAGTACTTGCTATTGACAGATATTTGGTTAAGTCTAAGCATACTATCGATTTCAGTTATGCTGCCACAACGCTTTAACTTAATATCCTTTGAGGTTGCTGACAAACAATAGTAATATTTCTTGACGGAGAAGTATTCTAATAACATTTGTTTATGCTCCAGTTTATATTGTATTTGCTTTATTGTAAGTAATATTTTTTTATTAAAAGTATCCTTGTTCGGTATTATT
>CANHGL010000042.1 GCA_947460245.1 Sphingobacteriales bacterium | reverse complement strand
GGATATCTTTCTAGTACCGAAGGTGCCCCGAGCATTCGGGGGAACCCACACACTATGACATAAAAAAAGATATCCTTTGGGATATCTTTTTTGTACCGAAGGTGCCCCGAGTATTCGGGGGAACCCACACACTATGACATAAAAAAGATATCCTTTAGGATATCTTTCTAGTACCGAAGGTGCCCCGAGCATTCGGGGGAACCCACACACTATGACATAAAAAAAGATATCCTTTGGGATATCTTTTTTGTACCGAAGGTGGGAATCGAACCCACACACTCTCGTACACGAGTTTGAGTCGTGCGCGTCTACCAATTCCGCCACTTCGGCATAAATTTCATAGAGTGGACTGCAAAGGTAACAGAAAAAAATAAATTACCAAGAATGCAATACCATAACTATTAATGGAAAATCGCGCGAATGATATCCATACCATTGGCAAATAGCAATAATGCCAATATAATCATCATACCAACGCTTTGGGCATATTGCTGTACTTTATCGCTAACCGGTTTACCCCTAATGATTTCATATAGCAGAAAAACTACATAACCCCCATCCAACATAGGTATAGGTAGTATGTTCATAAACGCCAGGATAACAGAAATCGTTGCAGTTAGTATCCAGAAAGCTTCCCAATCAAAAGTATCCGGGAACATCTTTCCAATAGATATAAAACCACCCAAACTATCTTTCACTTTAACTTCTTTTGAAGTAAAAAGCATCTTTAAACTCTTAAAATAATTAGTTAAGGTAGAAAATGCCCTTTCAATACCTGCCGGAACCGCCTGAAATAAGCTATAATCTACGCGTTTTGTTTCCAGTAGTGTAGCATATGATGTTATTCCAAAGCCAAACATGCCTTCCGGAGATACAGCACCTTGCAGCTCTGATGTCGTTCCATTTCTTTGCACGTTAACCTTAATTACCTTTCCTTTATTTTCATTTATTTTTTCTTTAACCTGATCGTAATAAGGTGTTTCTATTCCATTCACTGCTGTAATCTTGTCCCCTATCTCCATCCCACTTTTGGAAGCTCCTGAACTAGGCTGAACCTGTGCCACCACGGCAGGTATACGCGGAAGGATTACAATGTTCTTTTTCAATTGTATCATTTTTGTCAGAATACCTGCTTTCAGTGGAAGCTCCATAGGTGTTCCGTTCCTTTCTATCTCAATAGATGTTGCCTGTGTAAGTATTACCTGGCGTTGAAATTCTTCAAATCTTTCCAGAGGCTGATGATTTACTGAAATAATTTTATCGCCCTGTTGTAGTCCCATTTCATATCCTAATGAATCCACCACCATAACTCCATTTACAGCGTTTTTCATAGGCAGATACTGTTCGCCATAACCCCAAAATAATCCGGTAAAAATGACCATAGCAAGCAACATATTTACTGTCACACCACCAATCATTATTATCATTCGCTGCCATGGTTTTTTACTTCTGAACTCCCATGACTCCGGAGCTGTATTCTTAAGCGTTTCCGCATCCTGCGTTTCATCTGCCATGCCAGCAATCTGTACATAACCTCCAAATGGAAACCAACCAATACCATACTCTGTATCGCCTATCTTTTTCTTAAAAAGACTGAAATTACCGATATTCGGAAATGGGAATAAGAAATCGAAGAAAAGATAAAATTTATGCACTCGGGTGCCGAACAATTTTGCCGGTATAAAATGTCCTAATTCATGCAACACCACCAGAATCGAAAGACTCAATATTAATAAAATGACCTTAGTTGCTGTACTGCCAATTACAAAAAGAAGCATATAATGATTGTTTAAATGAACCACAAAACTACAAAATTGATTTGGGTTATCCTTGTATTCGGACTTCGTTAACGCTTATTTAGAATTACCAGGGCTAATAAAGTGGATTAATGCGGATGCGTTACGGTCTGTATCTCTTTAACGAGTTGCTTGCGTGTTTCCATCAAACTCATTTTTTTCATCAGAAAGGCCGTCATTTCTTCGAAATTGCCTGATGTTTCTGCATTCTTTATCTTATCATCCAAGATCTTAATCAACTCCATCAATTTGAAATATTTAAATCTACTCATCACAGAAATTACATCTGTTTTATAGGTTCTGTTGGCATCTTTCACAACAATCTCATGTTTATCGAACCAGTTAGGACTTAACTCATAAGGAGAAGATAATAAATCAATCAGCGCATCTTTTACTTCCTTGTCATCTACATTGTTCAGATTCTTAAAATCTTCAAAAGGTGTATTATTCTGATAGGCTTCCAAAAATAATTGCATTATCCTTCCAAAAACATTATTCTTAAATTCGATATCTACCAATTCGAATATCACATACTCCGATACCAACTGCTCCTTATCCATTTCCTTATCGCCAAATTCAAGGAGTATACGGATGATGTCTTTTTCCTGATAATATAACTGTGGAGTTTTGTCTATAGATTGGTGATGCACTTCCTCGACTTTAACATGTTCTGTTAAAGCTTGTGCATGCGTATCATCAATCTCTTTAGATTTCTTAAATTGTTGAACACGAATCTTATTCGCTTCATTAACTAAAATATTTTCAGGAACACCTACTATATCTGCACAATGCTTGACGTACAACTGACGTTTGATGTTATCCTGCACCAAGGCTATACTTTGTACGATATCTCTTATGACCTCTGATTTTTTTATAGGGTCATTTCCAATATCTTTGATTCCCTGTGTGGCCTTGAACAGAATGAAATCCTGTTGGTTTTTAGCAATGAAATCTAAAGTCTCATCCGTTCCATTTTTTTTCACAAATGAATCCGGATCATCCCCATCCGGCAACAGAACAAGCCTTACATTCAAGCCTTGCTCCAATACAATATCCAACCCGCGCAAGGCTGCTTTCACACCTGCAGCATCGCCATCATAAAGAATAACTATATTTTGTGTAAAGCGACGTATAAGCTGTACCTGCTCTTTAGTAAGGGCTGTACCACTAGAGGCCACTACATTTCGAATGCCAGCCTGGTATAAAGAAATAACATCTGTATACCCTTCCACCAGATAACATACATCCTCCTTTCGGATGTCATTCTTTGCATGAGATATGCCATATAGTATTTGACCTTTATGGTAAACATCCGTCTCAGCAGTATTAATATATTTTGGGTTATAAGCTGCGCTATCCGGGTTCTTGTTCTTCAACATTCTCCCGCCAAAAGCAACCACCTTGCCGGATACATTGAAAATAGGAAACATCACTCTGTCCCTGAAAAAATCATAATATTTTCCGGCCTTTTCCTTTATTAACCCGGCCTTTAGCAGAATTTCAGGATTGTAACCATCTTTGATGGCTTGCTTGTAAAACGCATCATAACTATCCTGCGAATAGCCTAGTTGAAAGGTATTTAAAGTTTCATCCAGGAAGCCTCTTTCCTTAAAATAAGAAAGTCCTATAGCTATACCATCCTCTGTTTCGGTAAGCTGTGTCTGATAAAATTTTGCAGCATAACCTAAGGCAATAATAAGACTTTCCTTTTCATCCTGAATTTGCTTATCTTCTACCGTAGTTTGCGTTTCTTCAATCTCTATATGGTATTTATTAGCCAGAAAACGCAGGGCCTCAGGGAAAGAAAACTTTTCATGTTCCATAATAAAGGTAAGACTGTCGCCCCCCTTGCCACATCCAAAGCATTTAAAAATATTCTTATTGGGATTTACCACAAAAGAAGGTGTTTTCTCCTGATGAAAAGGACAATTCCCCTTCAGTAAGCTTCCTGCTTTTTTAAGATTTACAAAATCACCAACCACCTGCTCTATCTGAGCCGTATCAATAATCTTTGCTATGGTGTCCTTGGTAATCAAAATGTATTACTTCAATTCTGAATAGTATTTATAAAAATATGGGATTGTCTCGATGCCCTTAAAATAATTAAATAAGCCATAATGCTCATCCGGTGAATGGATAGCATCGCTGTCTAATCCAAAGCCCATCATCACACTCTTTAATCCTAATATCTCTTCAAATAAAGCTACTATAGGAATACTCGCGCCATTGCGCATCGCGAGAGGTTTTTTATTAAAGGTAGTTTCCATCGCCTTGTTGGCAGCCTGAAACTCTACCGAATCTACAGGAGTAACATAAGGCTCACCACCATGATGCTCTTTTATTTTTACAGTAACCGTATTCGGTGCTATCTTTTCAAAATGCTTAGTAAACAATGCTGCTATCTTTTTTGAAGACTGATTCGGGACAAGTCGCATAGATATTTTAGCATTGGCTTTACTAGGTAAAACAGTCTTAGCACCTTCGCCTATGTAACCTCCCCAGATACCATTTACATCTAAAGTTGGGCGAATACTTAACTGCTCCAGCAAGGTGTATCCCTGCTCTCCAAAGGACTTAGGCAAGCCTATACTTTTTTCGAATGCATCCTCTGTGATTGGTATAGCGTTAATTTGTGCTTTTTCTTCTGGAGTAAGTTCAATAACATCTCCATAAAAATCTTCTACAGTGATATACCCATTATCATCTTTCAGACTTCCAATCAATTTACACAAAACATTTAACGGATTATCTACTCCTCCTCCATAGATACCAGAGTGCAGATCTCTATTAGGCCCAACCACCTCTACTTCCATGTAGCATAAACCACGCAGTCCATTGGTAATACAAGGTGTATCATTATTAATAATACCGGTGTCTGATATCAGAATAACATCGGCAGATAACTTCTCTTTATTTTTCTTTAAGAAGTCTGCCAAATGTGCAGAACCTACTTCTTCTTCTCCCTCAATAATAACTTTAACATTGCAGGTAAGCGCGTTATTCTGTAGCAACATCTCCAATGCTTTTACATGCATATAGACTTGCCCTTTGTCGTCGCAAGCCCCGCGTGCAAATATTGCACCCTGAGGATGTATATCGGTAATTTTTACTACCGGATCAAAGGGCGGAGATGACCACAACTCATAAGGATCTGCCGGTTGCACATCATAATGCCCGTAGACTAAAACCGTAGGTTTTGCAGCATCTATTATCTTTTCTGCATAGACTACAGGATATCCTTCCGTAGGCAACAATGCTACATTATCCATTCCAATTTTCTCAAACTGATGCTTAAGATATTCAGCTGCTTTTAAAACATCATCTTTAAATTTAGGATCAGCAGATACAGAAGGAATCTTAAGCCATTCTATAAGCTCCTGAACAAATCTATCTTTATTTTTTTCTAAAGTGGGTTGAATAAAATCCATAGTCTTTGTTGAATTTGAGTGCTTTTTAATGAATGGTAAAAATAAACGAAAATCCATGAAGACCGTAAGGTCGCTCGCTTTTTATTTTACCCTTAAAATTCATGTTAAAAAATATTATAATGATTAAAACACGCGTATTAGTGGAATATTCGTGTTAATTTAGGAGCTAAATAGTGTAATGAAACAATTTATCCTCATACTGAGCCTATTAGGTGTATTTTTTGGAGTAGCCCGAGCAAAAGATGTCATACAATTTTCAGGCTATGTTCGGGATGCAGAAAGCAACTCTCCTATACCTTTTTGTGCCATCTATATTCAAAATGAAAATCGGGGAACTATTACCGGTATGGATGGATTTTTCACCTTTGTGGTAGCTAAAGGCGATACAATAATTGTGAAATCTTTGGGATATAAGACCTTTAAAATCGCAATCCCCAATGAATTGGAATCGACCAGCTTTAATAAAGAAGTTTCCATTGAGCGAGACGTGATAGAACTGAAAGGAGTAACAATAAAGCCACTACCTTCTCCAAATCAATTGAGGCAGGCGATGATCAATCTAACCATACCGAATAACCTTCAGGAATTGGCCCAACAAACCATTGAACAATCTATACTAACAGATGAGATTTCCAGGAATATGCGTTTTGATGGTAAAGAAAACTTCAATCAATATGTGCAATCTCAAGTGAGTTATTATTATAATAGGAACGGAAATCAGCATCCAAGTATCTCCTTAACCGATCCATTTAAATGGGCAAGTTTCATAAAAGAAATTAAAGCCAAGCGGAAAAAGAAATAAGTAATTATTTATTTTTTATATGCTCTCACGCGATAATCAATATCTGATACTTCGCCACGCATAATCTTGTTAAGCTTAGGAAGCAGTAGTTTCTTCTTTAAGGGCTTTAGCTTATCTGTAAAAAGAATACCCTCTATGTGATCATATTCATGCTGGATAACTCGCGCATTGATTCCTTGAAATTCCTCTGTATGTTCTGTAAAATCTTCATCCAGATAGCGAACTTTAATTTTTTGTTGTCGGTAAACATCTTCACGTATCCCTGGAATACTCAAACATCCCTCTTCATATTTCCACTCCTCTCCTTCCTCAGATAAGATAACAGGATTGATAAACACCTTCTTGATATCGCCATCTGTTTTCCTTCCTTTCTCTGCCAGCTGGATGGTATCCACAACAAACAGACGAATAGGCAGTCCTACTTGAGGTGCAGCAAGCCCAACACCGGAGGCACCGTACATCGTTTGCCACATATTTTTAATGGTATCCTGCAAGCCTGGATAGTCTGCGACTATGTCCTCAGCACGTTTTTTTAAAACCGGATCTCCATATAATACAACAGGTAAAATCATCTGACTATTTATTTGGCATAAAACCTAAACGAAGGTAAAAAAGATTAAGGATTTATTCTCTCTAGAAAATTTTGCAAGATCAGGGTAGCAGATATTTCATCAATAGTTGCTTTGTTCTGACGGTCTTTCTTTTTCATGCCAGAATCTATCATCGACTGGAAGGCCATCTTAGATGTAAATCGCTCATCGATATCTTCAATTTTAAGGTCGGGGAATTTATTTCTGAGCTGATTTTTGAATTGTTGAATCCTTGGTGTAATATCTGCAGGCTCATTATTTAAACGTTTTGGCATACCAATAACAATAGTATCTATCTTCTCTTTAGGTATCAACGCTTCTATATAGGTAAAAGCATTTTTTGTTTCCTGAGTAGACAATCCAAAGGCAAAGATTCTGCTGTCGTCAGAGAGTGCAAATCCGGTACGCTTAGCACCATAATCTATGGCAAGTATTTTTGGCAATGTGTATTATTTTTTAGAAGATACTATAAAATCAAGATATCTGCAATGACAAAAGAAGCAAACACTACGCTGGCTATTCCATTAGTAGTAAAAAATGCCATATCAATTTTTTCTAAACCGTAACGAATGACTAAAGCATGCTGATAAATTAATAATATACAAAAGCAAACTACACCTACCCAAAATAGGGCGTGGAACCCACCCGATACCCCTGCTGTAATTATAAAAGCGGCACTTAATAGATGTAAAAACCTAGCTATCCATTTAGCATTTTGCTGACCAAAATAAGAAGGTATAGAATACAGTTGATTGGCTTTATCAAACTGCTCATCTTGTAAGGCATAAATGATATCAAACCCGGAAACCCAGCACAGCACCGCAAATGAAAAAAATAAAGGGAGCAAACTAAACACTCCCGTAATCGCCAAAAATGCACCAATAGGCGCAAGGGCAAGCCCAAGCCCCAATACAAGGTGACAAAGAAATGTAAAACGTTTAGTGAGTGAGTAACCCAGAATAACGACTAAAGCAATTGGCGATAAAAAAAAGCAAAGTTTATTAATAGAATAAGCCGCCCCGACAAAAAGGAAGCAGTTAACTAGCACAAAAATCAATGCATTCTTAGGCGGAATAATACCACTGGGAATCTCTCTGATAGCCGTTCGCGGATTCTGCTCATCATATTTTCTGTCTATATATCTATTAAAAGCCATAGCTGCATTACGTGCAGAAACCATACACAGTAGTACTAAAAACAACTTAATTATAAAAAACTGAATGGTGGATTCAGGCACAAACTGATAATGAAAGGAATACCCTAATACCAAACCAATCATAGCGAATGGCATAGCGAAAATGGTATGTGAAAATTTCACTAAAGAAAGATATTTTTTCATCTGCAGATAAGATCTAATTAAACCAACCTTTACTCGTCTTGCTTTTTACTTTCACGCTAAAAGTAATAGTGGTAACGGAAGGATTGGTATTGGCTTCTATCATCACCGACTTAGTATTTGCACCAGGTTTATTTGTGGAGTTAAATTCGACTTCAATATTACCTTCTTTGCCCGGGAGCACAGGCTCCTTATCATAGGTAGGTATAGTACAACCACAACTACCAAATGCATTTTTTATAACCAACGGTAATTTACCTGTATTCGTAAATAAAACGGTCTTTTTTACTTTATCCCCCTCTGTGCAAGATCCAAAATCGTACACTTCCTTATCAAACTTGATTGAAGTAATTAACTTATCCGCTTCCGCTTCTTGTTGGCTGCTTATTTTAGCCATAGAATCCGCTTGTCTGATGGTCTTGTTGGTGGCTAAAAAAGAATCTCTATCAAACTTCTGTACTTCCACTTTAGCATCCTCATCCTTATGCCTGCATTGCGCTACCAATAAAGCAATTACACAAAACACGGAAAGACTGTAAATTATTTTTTTCATCCACTTTTTTTTTGCAAATATAATCAATTGCTATTGGCTGCTCCTGATTTTAATAAATTGTTCGAAGTTATATTTTGTTAAAGCATTTAGGGTGTTTTCTTTTAGCAAACCTCCCTTTCTTGCAGCACTTACACCATAGCGTATATCCTGCACACCAGTTAAACTGTGTGCATCAGGATTAACCGAAACTAATACTCCTTTTTGCTGACAGTAATCCAACCATGTATAATCCAAATCCAATCTCCTTGGATTGGCATTCAACTCTATACTCACCTTATTTGCCGCACAAGCATCTATTATTTTTTGATGATTCACAGGATATCCCGGCCTAGACAACAGTAGTCTACCTGTTAAGTGGCCAAGAATAGTAGTATAAGGGTTTTCAATAGCTTTCAGCAAACGGTTCATTGCCTTTTCTTCATTCATCTTCAATTGCGCATGAACAGATGCAATTACCAAATCAAAAGTTTTTAAAATAGCATCGTCATAATCTAGACTTCCATCGTTGAGTATATCACATTCAATACTTTTAAAAATTTTGAATGGCGCAAGTTGTTTGTTGAGCAGATCAATTTCTTCCTGCTGTTCAAGAACACGCTGAACAGATAATCCATTGGCATAAAAAGCACTCTTGCTGTGATCTGAAATTACCAGATACTCATACCCCTGATCTCTACAATAAACAGCAAGCTCTTTTAAAGAAGTAGCTCCATCGCTATAATTACTGTGTGCATGAACAACACCCTTTATGTCGCTTAATTGCAAGAGCGATGCAAAAGTATTGGATTCCAGCATTTTCCATTCCAGACGGTTATCTCGTAATTCAGGAGGCACGAAAGCATAACCTGCCTCCTTATATAACTGATCTTCAGAGGCATACTTTTTATCCATATCAATCTTAAAAGATAAAAAGGCATAGTGTTCTTGATGGCTAGACAGCTGAAGTAATTGTGTA
Source organism: Sphingobacteriales bacterium (assembly GCA_947460245.1). Classification (GTDB taxonomy): domain Bacteria; phylum Bacteroidota; class Bacteroidia; order Chitinophagales; family JADIYW01; genus JADJSS01. The sequence continues at coordinate 2,369 of CANHGL010000042.1, read as the reverse complement.
TAAAAAACATCAGGCGTACAAAAATGAAATACGACTGGATTGCCTTTGTATTTAGCTTCTATAGCCTCTTTAATTACTGTATCGTTTGTACCTACCAGAAAATCTATCTGCTCTATTATAATCTCCCTTCTTCTGAAATCTCCACAAGTGGAAATTAATTCATTAGGATAAGCTTGCTGTAGCTCTTCTGAAATTTCATTAGCCATTTGCTCCAGACTCGCCCATAGAAACTTATTAAGATGCTGCTGAATAAACTGCAACTGCATTAAAATATTATCCTGAGTTTTTTTACCAAATCCTTTCAACTCTACTAATCTATTCTCCTTACAGGCATATTCCAACTCTCCGATACTTTCTATTTCCAGTTCTTTCCAGAGTTGTGCTATCTTCTTTGGGCCTATTCCTTTTAACTGTAATAACTCTATAACACCGCTTGGCGTAATCTCTACATAATTCTGTAACAGATCCAGCTTGCCTGTTTTACACAAATGGTAAACCTTTGAAGCTATCGCCTTTCCCACTCCATCAATCGCCTCTAGCTCTTCTACGGAAAGACTACTTAATGGTTTATCAATATTCTTTAAATGCCTTGCTGCAAATGCATAACTTTTTATCTTGAATGGGTTCTCTCCATGCAACTCCATAAGATCCGCTAACAAACTAAAGTGTTGTGCAATTTCTTTGTTATTCATATATCAAAAGTAAAGATAAACAAGCATATACCTAAATTTTTAAAGAGGTTCGAGTTAACATTACTTTTAGTATATTTGGTTAATACATTTTTATGTCAAAAAAAATTACAGGCGTATTGCTCATTATACTTATAGCAGTACTTGTCTATTTCCTCAATACCCCTAATGGTGGCTCTCCTGCATTAGGCTTATTTTTATCTCCCACACATGGTTTCTGGAAGAATGCAGTAGCTCGTGAAACACGAAATAGCAGCGAAGAAATCAATTGCATAAAAGGCAGTGCAACTATCGTTTATGACGAGTTTTCTGTCCCACATATTTTTGCAGAAAATGAAGAAGATCTGCTCTATGCTCTTGGCTATACAGAAGCTAAAGACAGACTCTGGCAGATGGAATTTCAAATGCATGCCGCTGCAGGAAGACTTACAGAAATAGTAGGTGAGAGAGCCTTACCTTTAGACAGATTCACCAGGCGTATAGGAATCGTTCGAGCAGCAAAGAATTCACTTTCAGAGATAGAAAAAAATCCTGTCAGCAAACGTATTGTTGACAACTTCACAGCAGGTGTAAACGCTTACATCAACCAACTATCTGACGCTAATCTTCCAGTAGAATATAAACTTATAGGATACAAACCAGAACCATGGACTCCCTTAAAATGTGCATTACTTACTAAATACATGGCTAAGGATCTCACCTATTATGATACTGACGTAGAAAACACCAATGCTCTAAGAATATTTGGCGAAACTAACTATAAAAAGATGTTCCCTGACTTTCCACCGCCATCCATAGATCCTGTAATACCAAGAGGCACCAAATGGAATTTTAAATCAGTGGATTCAATATCAGGAAATACGAAAGCAATAGCCTATTCATCTTTATACAACAACCCCTATAAATTCTTATATGCAAATCCAAACTACGGAAGCAATAATTGGACTGTAAATGGAAGTAAGACTAAATCCGGAAAACCAATTTTATGTGGCGATCCTCATCTCGGATTAAACTTACCCTCCATTTGGTATGAAGTACAGATGACTTGTCCAGGTCTTAATGTATATGGAGTTACTATACCCGGCGCACCAGGAGTAATTATTGGACACAACGACAACATAGCCTGGAGCGTTACGAATTCTGAACGCGATGTTATCAATAACTATTCAGTAGAATATCAAGATGCAAGTCGAAAAGCATATAAACTCGGTGGACAGTATATACCATTTGAATATGATGTAGAAACATACACCATCAAAGGCGGTAAAACATTTGTTGATAGCATAAGAATCACTAAAGCAGGCGCCATTGTGTATGACGAAAATTTCGGAGAGCAGAACGATCAAAAACATATTGCAACCTACTGGCGTGCGGAAGAGCCATCGAATGAAACAATGGCTTTTTATTATCTGGATCATGCAAAAAATCATCAGGATTACTTGAATGCATTAGAGTATTATGATTGCCCTGGACAAAACTTTATTTATGCCGATAGGGATAATAATATTGCTATTAGACAACAAGGTAATTTCTTATTAAGAACACGCAAGGGTGATGGCTCATTCGTTACCCCATTGGCAGATATAGATGTAAGAAAACTAAAAGCACGTATCCCCTCTCAGCAGAATCCATATATCCTAAATCCGGAGCGTGGATTTTGTAGCAGTGCAAATCAGAATC
>CANHGL010000041.1 GCA_947460245.1 Sphingobacteriales bacterium | reverse complement strand
TATTCGTAACATCACATTCTACAAAAGAAGATACGTGTGCAGACGTATTTATGGAGTTTACCATGTGCTGCGCAATTAGCTTACGCATTCTATCCATTTCAATAATCTCTACATTATTATTTCCTGATGTTGAAGCGACAACAGAAGTTTGCTGCTCCGCTTTATTTACCAGAGGCTGAGGTGTTTGTTGCTTTGGTGTTGATTCAGGCTTAGCGGAAGGAAGAATACCTTTCTTCTTCTTGTCGATATATCCAAGGATATCTTCTTTAGTAACCCGTCCATCTGCACCAGTACCGGAAATAGATTCCAACTCCTGCATACTTACACCTTCCACTTGTGCTACATTCAATACCAACGGAGAATAAAACTTACCAGCCGAGACTTTTGTGGTAGCACCATTAGAAGCTGCAGGAGCTTGTGTTTGAGCTTTTGCTATAGTAACCGTTTTCTCCACTTCTTTAACAGCATTAACATCATCTGTCTTTTTTTCTGCGGCAATTGATGGAGATACAGCAGGCTTTTCTTCCATTGCAGGAGCTGTCGCAACAGCCATCACCGGCTCTTCTTTACTTTTAGGCACAAATACTTCAACAGGAGCTTCGCCCTCTATTTCTATTACTGCCAATGGCTGCCCAACACCTACAACATCATTTACCTCATGCAATAATTGTTTTATAACGCCAGTAACCGGACTGGGAACTTCTGAATCTACTTTGTCTGTAGCTACCTCCAGTATAATTTCATTTTCATTTACCTTATCGCCTACCTTTTTATTCCACGATAAAACTGTTGCCTCAATTACGCTCTCGCCCATCTTTGGTAGTAATAATTTATAATCAGCCATTTTCTTCTATTTAAACTGCTACAAGATACAAGATGTAGCTATATTTTTTATTCAATTACCTGACCCAAAAGAAACTTTCTTAATATAACCATACCAAGAACACCCGACAATTGGATATTCCTCTCCCTGTTATTCGTAAAAGTCATACGCTTAACTATAATGTGATTTCTATCTCCCACCCCAATAATGACAGTACCTACGGGCTTTTCAGATGTTCCACCTGAGGGACCTGCCACCCCGGAAATAGCTACAGCAACATCCACACCTAACTTATCTATCGCCCCCTTTATCATCTGACTTACTGTTTCCTCACTTACAGCACCATAATGTTTGAGCGTATCCTCTTTTACTCCTAAAATCGCTTCCTTTACCTCGTTTGCATACGAAATTATGCTTCCCTTAAAATAGGCAGAACTTCCAGGGATGGAAGTCATCAAATGAGATAGATAACCACCGGTACAACTCTCCGCTAAGCCCAACTGCAAGTTCTTTTCCAACAACAACTGACCAATTTGCCGTTCCAAAATATCGTCGTCGTATCCATAAATAAATTCTCCTACTGCATGAATCACTTCCAGCTTGGCGGATGCAATCACATCCTCTAGCTCTTTTTGGTTTTCTCCTTTTATTGTTAACCGGAGTCGAACCTTACCAACATTGGGCAAATAAGCTAATTTGATTCGAGGATCCTTATGCTGTTCAAATTCTTTTAAACGTTCTGAAAGAACAGTTTCTCCAACCCCTGCCGTGAGAATATTACTATGAATAATCACTGGTAAAGCACATGACTTCTTTAAGTAAGGAATAACATAATTTTCCATCATACCTTTCATCTCATAAGGCACTCCAGGCATAGAAACTACCATTTTATTATCCTGCTTAAATAACATTCCGGGGGCTGTACCTAATGTATTCTCAATAACTAAACAATTATCCGGCACATAACACATGCTTTTAACATCTTCCGAAACTTCCCGCTGACGGAGCTTATAAATAGACTCGATATTTTTATATACTGCTTCATTAAATATAAGAGAACCTCCAAAAAAGGAATACAATACGTGCTTGGTAATATCGTCTGAAGTGGGACCCAAACCTCCTGTAATGAATATCAAGTGAGAGGATTGCAATGCGTTCTTTAAACAACTTATAATATCCTCTTTATCATCACTCAGAGAAATATGATGAAGAACATCTACTCCAACTTCATTCAACTTTTGCGACATCCACTGTGCATTAGTATTCAACGTTTGCCCAATAAGCAATTCATCACCAATATTCAAAATTGTAGCTTTCATACTCTATATTTCTATCGCAAAATAAATCGTGTGAAGTTATACAAAACTCCAACACAATAGTAATAACTATTATATAGATAATGTTTCAGAAATATAAAATAATGTGTCATTTTGCAACTGATTAAAGTAACTCAATACAATATTATTATATTCGCTGAGAGATACACAACTGAAACACCTGAAATAAATATACTATGAATAGAAAGCCAGTAAATGGACCCCTGCAGGGTATTAAAATACTTGATTTAAGCCGGTTGTTGCCTGGACCACTTGCTACACAAATGATGGCAGATTTGGGTGCAGAAGTGATTAAAATTGAAGATCCGAATGCTCCCGACTATGCAAGATTTTTCCCACCCTACATAGGGGGGCAATCTACCATGTACCTGAGTTTAAACCGAAGTAAAAAATCTATAACACTTAATCTCAGAACTGAAGAGGGTAAACAAAAATTCTTTTCTTTAATAAAAACTGCAGACGTAGTGGTAGATTCCTTTCGCCCTGGAGTTTTGCAAAAATTAGGAATAGACTATGACGCTGCAAAACTATATAATGACAAAATCATTTACGTTGCAATTACAGGTTATGGCTATTCCGGGCCATACAAAGACAAAGCAGGGCATGACATAAACTATATTGGCTACTCGGGTATTCTTGGATTAACGGGAGACATTGAAAAACCTGTAATTCCAGCCTGCCAAACTGCGGATATAGCAGGGGGGAGCTACCCGGCTATTGTTGCCTGTTTATCTGCATTATGGGCAAGAGAACGAACCGGAAAAGGTCAGTTTGTAGATGTTTCTATGACCGATTGTGCTTTACCTATGTTATCCATGCAATTTGGTGATTTGCTGAATGCTGATTTAATTCCCCAAAGAGGTGAACCTATGCTCAGTGGCGGACTTGCTAATTACAACATCTATCAATGCAAGGATGGCAGATGGATAGTAATGGGTTCGTTGGAACCAAAATTCTGGAAGAAAACCTGTATCCTTTTTGGCAAACCGGAATGGGAATCCAGAATTACTCCAAATCCTGATACTATAGACGAACTGAAAAAAGACCTGGAACTTATTTTTAAAACGAAGACGCGTGATGAATGGATAAAGGAAGCAGAAGCCTACGACAGTTGCCTATCACCTGTACTGGAATTAGATGAGGTACCTAACGATAAGCACTTGCAAGAACGAGGCATGTTTTTAGAAATGGAGCATCCTGAATACGGAAAAATTAAAACAGTTAATCAGCCCTTTAAATTCCATGGAACACCCGCACAACCAAGCTGGGCAGCTCCTTTAATGGGAGAAGATAATGCGTAAATCTAATCTTAGATTGAGTAATTTTCGTCTGTTTTATCTAAAAATAAATCTGAGTTTTGTATCTTTCAAAAAAATAAAATAATGCCTCGGTTTTCATTATTTCTTACTATCGTAGTTGCTTCATTATTATTCTCCTGTAAAAAAAATTGTCACTCTGTTATCTCGCTTCAAGAGACCCACTGGGATTTATACTTCAAAAATAACAGCAGTTTTAATTTTTACGCAACATCTGATTTGTATTTCAAGGCAGATAAAACCGCAGAGAATTACAGAAATTTTGATACCGTTTTAGGCAATTGGTCGCAAGACAACAGCGCTGTCTCCATTAGCTTCAACACGGGTGATCAGTATACCGGAACTATTATTACCAATGATAGCATCAGTGGTACCCTTACAGCATCCGGAAACGATGGCGTCTGGTATGCTAAAAAAAGATAAACACGTTAGTGATCATTTCTTATTACATATTAAGCCAAAACTGAGTTTTGAGAAGTTATATTTGCATGTATGAAAAGACTGGCAATTATTCTTAGCATACTGAGTTTTCCGATTTTTAGCTTTTGCGGCACTATACCAGATAGCCTTCGAACAAACTGGGCAAATCCAGGAAATTCAGGAACTCCAGCAATACCAACAAGAATCTTATCTATCTCAGATTTTGGAGGAGCAAATGACAGCAGTGCAGATAACAGTACCGCTTTAAAAGCAGCTATCGACTCTCTCCGAGGAGAAATGGGAGTTATTTGTTTTCCTGAAGGAAAATTTCTTTTTAAAAAATCTATTCAACTCCCCTCAAATACTATTCTCAGAGGGCAGGGCAGCGAAAAAACAAAAATCTATTTTGATCTTAATAAAACTGGTAACTTTTTATATGCCCAAGGAGTTAAAACAAACATCTCCACAACAATACTATCAGGATATAAAAAAGACAGCGACACAATAAACATAGCTGATTCAAACAGCTGGGCAGTTGGAGACTATGCTTTAGTAAAGGAAGATGGAAATACCCTTATGGACCCCTCTTCTACCTGGGCATTCCAGCATCTGTATCAGATTGTAAAAATCAAAGGAATAGCAGGAAATCATCTAACTTTAGAAAAACCACTGCGATTAAATTTCCAGTCCAGCTTAAACCCCATCCTCATCAAGATTATACCCGTCCAGCATATTGGAATCGAATGCTTGTCGATAGAAAGACTGGACACCACAACTTCACAAACCAGTTCCATAATTTTCGGATTAGCCGCCAATTGCTGGGTGAAGGGAATTGAATCCAGAAATAGCAATTTTGGGCATATTGTTCTGGAAAACAGTACTCAGTGTACACTTTCAGGAAACTACCTGCACGATGCTTTTCAATATGGAGGTGGTGGACAAGGGTATGGTATAGTTTTACAATTTGGTTCAGGAGAAAATCTCATTTACAATAATATTTTAAGACACCTCAGGCATTGCATACTAATGCAAGCAGCTGCTAATGGAAATGTAATTGCTTATAATTATACCAGAGAACCGTTTTGGACAGAAAATTTTCTACCGGCAGACGCCGCAGGTGATATTGTTTTACATGGAAATTACAATTTCACCAATCTGATTGAAGGAAATATTTGTCAGAATATAATAATCGATAACTCGCACAGTTATAACGGCCCCTACAATACCTTTTTCAGAAACCGTGCAGAATACTATGGTATTATTATGAATACCGGCGCAGGTGATAAAATGAATTTTGTAGCCAATGAAATTACCAATACTAATTTTCTACTTGGGAACTTTTCGCTTACTGGTGCAAATTTCATGTTTGGCAACAATCAACATGGAACTGTTATACCGGGAGGCACAACCAATATTCCGGAAAATACCTTAATTGGGAGCCCATTCAGCGCATCCATTGGATTACCTTATACTATTGGTATAAATAAAAATGATGCATATTTAAGATGGTTTAATGCCTCCACTACTAAAACTATATGTGAAGGTAATGACCCGTGTGCCATCTCTACTTCTTTGATAAGCCACAAGCAAACTTTGGTGTTGGAAGTATTTCCCAACCCATCAACAGGAGAATTTACATTTAACATCAACAGTAAAAATAATTCTGAAAAGGAACTTTCGGTTTATGACATTACCGGAACAGTTATACAATCCTATTATTTAGGGAGTGAGAATATTTTCAAGAAAATTCTGAATCTATCTTACCTTCCCAAAGGAACATATATAGTTATCCTAAGATCGAAAGAAGATGCTGTATACAAAACTATAACACTTCAGTAAACTTCAACAGCCTACAAAATACTATTCCTGTTTCTTAATAAATGATCAGCCATTGTTAATGCAGCCATAGCCTCAACGATAGGAACTGCGCGGGGAAGCACACAAGGGTCATGCCTTCCTTTTCCTTGAATAACCACCTCCTCTCCATTTTCATCAACAGAAGATTGCTCTTGCATAAGGGTTGCAACGGGTTTAAATGCTACATTAAAATAAATGTCCATTCCATTACTGATACCTCCCTGAATACCCCCGGAATGATTAGTTTTGGTTTTTACTACTTGATCCTCTTTATAAAAAGTATCATTATGTAAACTTCCCGCTAATTCCGTACCAGCAAATCCGCTTCCATACTCAAATCCCTTGCAGGCATTAATACTCAGCATAGCCTTACCTAAATCTGCATGCAACTTATCGAATACCGGCTCTCCAAGGCCAGCAGGAACACCTTTAATTACTGCGCTTACACATCCACCAATGGTATCCCCATTCTTTCTGTATTCCTTGATAAGCTCAATCATTTTCTCTGCCATCTCAGGATCCGGACAGCGCACTATATTTTCCTCTGTTTTAGTAAGATCTAAATCCATATAGGACTTCTCTAATTTCAATGTTCCAACTTTGGAGACGTAAGCAGTTAGGGTAATACCATAATGCATTAGTAGTTGTTTGGCAATTGCTGCCGCTGCAACACGGGCAACAGTTTCCCTCGCAGAACTACGCCCTCCACCGCGATAATCACGAGCACCATACTTTACATCATAAGTAAAATCAGCATGCGAAGGTCGATACATAGATTTGATGTGCTCGTAATCTTTTGAATGCTGATCTTCATTGCGAATTAAAAGGGCTATCGGAGTACCCTGTGATACTCCTTCAAAAATACCCGATAAAATTTCAACTATATCCGACTCCTTTCTTTGTGTTACAATACTAGATTGCCCTGGCCTTCTTCTGTCTAATTCCGACTGTATGAAGGCTGTATCTATTTTTAAACCTGCTGGACAACCATCTATTACTACGCCCAATGCAGCTCCATGACTCTCCCCAAAGGTGGTAATACGAAAAATCTCTCCAAATGAATTCCCTGCCATACTGTGAAGATAAAAATTTCTTACTTAGAAATCAGCAAGTAAGTCTTGATTGGTGGGGAATATTATAATTTATGCCTAGCCTACCATCATTAAAGACGAATTACTAACTTGCAAATAAAAATAACTATGCTAAAGGGCACTTTCTCCATTTTCTTATGCATCATTGCATCATCCATAATATGGAGTAAAAATATAAACGAACCAATATCTCGCCCTAAGCTGGTAGTAGGAATAGTTGTAGATCAGATGCGATGGGATTTTTTATATCGTTATAGCGACAGATATTCCTCAGGTGGCTTTAAGCGATTATTGCAAGACGGGTTTGAATGCGAAAATACTTTTATCCCTTATACACCAACCGTTACTGCAGCCGGACACACCTGCATTTATACTGGAAGTGTTCCTGCTATTCATGGCATAACCGGAAATAACTTCTATGACTATACACAGCATAAGGCGCTCTATTGCAGCGAAGACAAAAGTGTAAAGACAGTTGGAGCCAAAGATGATCTTGGACAGATGAGTCCGAAAAACATGCTTACCACTACCATTGGAGATGAATTGAAATTAGCTACCAATTTCAAAAGTAAGGTAATTGGCATCGCCTTAAAAGACAGAGGAGCCATATTGCCGGCAGGCCATGGTGCTAATGCAGCTTACTGGTATGATAATAAAACCGGGACTTTTATCTCTTCTACTTATTATATGGATGAACTGCCGGAATGGGTACAAGGTTTTAATGAGTCAGATTATGTAGCAAAATATTATCAGCAAAACTGGAATACACTTTATCCTGTCTCCAGCTATATTCAGAGTGATAAGGATGCGAATACCTATGAGAATACGCCATTTGGAGATGACCAAAAACAATTCCCGTACGACTTAAGACGTTTTATTGATAAGAAAAATTATGGTATCATTCGTTCTACACCATTTGGAAATTCCTTAACACTCGACTTTACTAAAACAGCTATAATAAAGGAAGAGATGGGAAAGCATGAAAGCACAGACTTTCTAGCCGTTTCCTTCTCCTCAACAGATTATATTGGACATTCCTTTGGCCCTAATTCTATAGAAACAGAAGATACATACCTGCGACTGGATAAAGATTTGGAAGATTTTTTTAATTTCTTAGATCAACAGGTGGGCAAAGGGAATTACACACTTTTTCTTACGGCTGACCATGGCGTTGCCCATATCCCTGGGTTTCTGGAAAAACACCATCTGCCCAATGGAAATGTTGTTGGCTCTAAATTGGAGAAAGACCTTAACGAAGCTCTAAAATCCAGATTTGGCTCAGATAGCCTCTGTATTACCGGTGAAAATTATCAATTTTTTCTGAATCGTAAACTCGTACAAGAAAGAGGATTAGATTTGCAAAAAATCATTAGCTATTCTATTCTCTTTCTCGAGCAGCAAAATGGAATTGAAAGAGCAATTCAATATTCTACTCTTCAAAATAGTTTACTGCCGAATGCTATGAAAGAGCAGTTTGCAAATGGATATTATCCTGATCGTTGTGGTGATATTCTCGTAATCCTAAAACCAGGATATATCGATGATGAATACAATGGGAAAGGCAGTACTCATGGCATCTGGAGCCCCTATGATGCCCATATTCCTTTACTGTTTTATGGTGCAGGAATTACAAAAGGCAAAAGCAGCAAAAAAGTGTATATGACAGATATTGCACCCACATTAACTACACTGCTACATATACAGATGCCGAGCGGATGTATAGGCAATTCAATACAAGAAGTATTAGGAAGATAAAAAACAGCTATGCATTTTTTTCATCTAATTACCGATGCTCAATACCATCATTGTTAGTCTGGAAATATTAAGCAATTGCTGCTTTTCATCTACAATCTTTATTTCCCATACCTGCGTTTTGTTTCCGATATGTATCGGCTTAGCAATACCAGTTACTATTCCTTCGCGCGAACTTTTAATATGGTTTGAGTTTATATCCAATCCCAATGCATAGGCTTTTGTATTATCCAAACAAAGATTTGCCGCAATACTCCCCAAACTTTCAGCCAGCACCACATGTGCACCACCATGAAGTAAGCCCATAGGTTGCCTCGTTCTGTGATCTACCGGCATAGTTCCTTTTATATAATCCTCCCCTAATTCAGTAATGTCAATACCCAGATGCTCCAGCATTGTTCCGCGGTTCTGCCTTTGTAGTATTTCTATGTTAATTTCAGGTAATTTCCATATTGCCATAGCCTAGTCTTTGCGCTCAAATATCGGTAATTTAATATAGACTGCCAGACTTATTCCGATTTAACGGTTTTTAATCAAAATCTTAATAACTTTTTAAGATTTGATTTTTGACTTCTGACATACTCCTTATACCTTTACACATGCATTCCAAGATTCTTATTTTTGATTTCGGCTCCCAATATACCCAACTGATTGCCCGCAGGGTTAGAGAGCTGAATGTTTACTGTGAAATTCATCCATACAATCATCTTTCCATATTGGAGAAAAAAGATTTCAATGGAATTATTTTATCAGGATCTCCATTTTCAGTATTACAAGAAGATGCCTTACAATTTCCATTGAAAGAAGTTCTTGAGCATTACCAAATTCCGTTACTAGGAGTTTGTTATGGTGCACAATATATGGCTCAGCTTTTTGGGGGAAGAGTAGAGCGTTCTTCAAAAAGAGAATATGGGAGAGCTCATCTAGATTTTATTGAACAGAATAATAGATTATTCAAGGATATACCTGCATCCTCCCAAGTATGGATGAGCCATGGAGACACTGTTTTGGAGCTACCTCCTGATTTTGAACTATTGGCCACTACGGATTCTATTCCGGTTGCTGCATTTAAAAAAAAGGATAAAGAGATATATGCCATTCAGTTTCACCCCGAAGTAACCCATAGTACAGACGGAAAAACTTTATTGAAAAACTTTGCAGTAGACATTTGTGGTTGTCGACAAGACTGGACTCCTCTTTCGTTTATAGAAGAAACCGTAGAGGAGATAAAGGAAAAAGTTGGAGATGATAATGTGGTGCTTGGACTATCTGGTGGTGTAGACTCGAGTGTTGCAGCACTGCTGCTTCACAAAGCCATTGGTAAACAACTCTACTGTATCTTCGTCAATAATGGTCTGCTTAGAAAAAATGAATATGAAGAAGTGATGGACTCCTATATTCATCTAGGATTAAATGTTAGAGGTATAGATGCTTCAGAGATGTTTTATGCAGCACTTCGTGGAACTTCCGAACCTGAAGCAAAACGCAAGATTATCGGAAAAGTATTTATAGATATCTTTCAGGAAGCAGCGACGCAATTAGAAAATGTAAAATGGCTCGGACAAGGCACTATCTATCCTGATGTAATAGAATCAATTTCTGTTCATGGTCCTTCAGCAAAAATAAAATCACATCATAATGTAGGTGGGTTGCCGGAAAAAATGCACCTGGGTATTATTGAACCGTTAAACAGATTATTTAAGGATGAGGTTAGAAAGGTGGGTAAGGCACTCGAATTGCCGGATAATATTCTCCAACGTCACCCTTTTCCCGGACCTGGTTTAGGTATTCGTATCTTGGGAGATATTACTCCTGAAAAGGTAGACACCCTTCAGAAAGCAGATTATATCTTCATAAAAAATCTTAAGGAGGCTGGCCTTTACAATCAAGTATGGCAAGCAGGAGTTATATTTCTGCCGGTACAGAGTGTTGGAGTAATGGGAGATGAAAGAACTTATGAAAATGTTGTAGCTTTGAGAGCCGTAAGCAGTGTTGATGGCATGACCGCAGACTGGTGCCATCTGCCCTATGAATTCTTAGCAAAAGTCTCCAACGAGATTATTAATAATGTAAAAGGTATAAACAGAGTAGTCTATGATATCAGTTCAAAACCTCCCGCAACTATTGAATGGGAATAGACTTTACCTGCTACCAATATTTTTTATATTTGGCTTTTATTTAAAAATTGATGCTAAGGAACTTTCCGCATCAAATACTCTAGCCAGTACAAATACTATTTCTGCAAAGGATTCTTTTTTACAAAAACCGGAAATCTTTGACTTACAAAAGCCGGAAATTATTTTACCTACTGTTACTGCAACTGCAAAAAAAGAAGTTTATAATATTGCCGTAATACTTCCGCTTATCCTGGATCAGATTCCGCTTGGCATGTATGAAGATGATTCTACAAAACAACTTACTGCTGAATCTAAAAACGCTCTGGCGTTCTACACCGGATGCCAGATGGCAAAAGAAGCATTCTCCAGTTCTCAATTGAATGCAAATATCTACTTCATTGATGACGAAAGTGATTCTTTAAGTTTAACGCAAATATTCCAGCAGAAACCCTTCCCAAATGTTGATTATATTGTAGGTCCGCTTGGATTTAAGAATCTAAAAAACTTAGCAGATGAAGCTAAAAAAAGAAAGATTCCGCTGATTTCACCGGATGCAAATTCTATGTTCATAAAGGACAATCCTTATTATTTCAACGCAACACCGTCCTTAAAACAACAGTACTCCTTTATCTTAGAAAATGCAAAAGCTAAATTTCCTGACAAACAAATAGAAGTCATTTACGATGGCATGGATTCTACTGCAGAGAGCATTCGAATTTTAAAAGATATTAGCACGAAATCTTATGCTTATAATCCTATTTCCTATTCCTCTCTTCGGTCTTCTGATAATATATCTAAGGCTCTTGAAAAAGAAGACAGTACGAGCAACAGAGTTATCTTAATATATTCTTCTAAAGAAAATTATATAAAGGCAGTTATCGGAAAATTGAAAGGTATAAAAAATCCTTTAACTATATATACCTCTTCAACCCTCAAGAACACAAAGGCAGTTTCAGAATTAAAGTCACCTCACACAATCCTAACTGTATCCCCTTATAATTCTGGCAACCTCAACAACATCGCTTTCTTAAATAAGTTTGATGAAAAAGCAAAACGCAAACCAGAAGACATGGTGGCTATGGGTCACGACCTTCTATTGCACCTGTTTAATATTCTGGAAAAGGGACAAGCATTAGCTGACAACACCTACAGTTATTCTTCAGACTTTAATAATGCTCAGGTACGATTTGAATTTAAACCTGTTTTAAATAAATCGGGAAATATAGACTATTACGATAATTCTATTTTATATCTTTATAAACTGAATAATGGTTCCTTTACTGTAATTACACCTTAAACGTTCTTATGAAAAAAATATTCTTTACACTAATTACTTTTTTAAATGCTTTTTTAACTTTTGGACAGTATAATTTCACTTTACTGGGCACCAAAACCTATTCTGGACAAAACTTATCGGGTAGTTGGGGTTATTCAGATACCATTAAAAATAAAGAATATGCCTTAGTAGGAACTACAAAAGGTTTATCTATTGTAGATATTACAAATCCTGCAACACCAACTGAAGTGAAATTTATAAATGGTAAGCAAGGTACATGGAGAGAATGTCAGACATGGAAAAATTATGCTTACATCACCCAGGATAATGACACCACTAAATCAGAAGGTATCCTTATCTATGATTTAAGCCAACTACCCGGTGGCAAGGCAGACACCTTTAAGGGAAAAACAGCTAATGATTATATTTATAAAAGCCACTCCTTATTTATTGATGAAAAAGGATTTCTTTATCTTAACGGAGGAAGAGTAAGAATTAATGGAACAGGTAATAATGGCACTGCTATATATGACC
>CANHGL010000040.1 GCA_947460245.1 Sphingobacteriales bacterium | reverse complement strand
GTAATGTCTAAATGTTGACGAACGCCATATAGTTGCTTGAAGGCTGCAAGGAGAATTATCACCACATAAAAAAGCACAGAGGCGTTTATATTATATGGAATAATGTTATCTTTCTTATCAGTTTTCTGTGAGTATGACATATAGCGATAAGCGAAATTATGAAATATCTGCGATACAAAGGATGTAAGTATATTATCAATAACTATTTATGAAAATACATCTCTTAAGAAATGTCCTTATAGCATATTCTTCAGCTTCTGCCATTGAATATTCAAATGGGATTTTATATGTCATCGGAGATGATGTGAATTATATCTTATGTCTGGATTTGGCATGGAATGTAGTAAGGGAAATAAAATTATTCGATTTTGAAGGCAATAGAATACCTAAGCCCCAAAAACCTGATCTGGAATCTGCTTGTTTTGTAAATGGGTTTTTATATATACTGGGTTCTGGTTCATTATCCCCACAAAGAGATGTTGCATTTATTGTGCATCCTGATGATGGTATAGCTAAGAAGATAAATACAGCAGCCTTCTTTGCTTTGTTTCGAGATAAAGCACTCATTAAAGAGATCAATATTGAAGGCTTTACCTCATGTAAAGATAAATTGTTATTTTTTAATAGGGGGAATATTAGTCAGTCTAACCAACTCATCATTACCGATCACAAAATTTTGAAGAGTCAATTTCCGGATAGATTTAAGGTAATGCCGGTACAATCGAGAAATTTAAATAATATACAATTGGGTATATCAGGAGCTTGTTACGATTCGGTAAATGATATCCTATTGCTTACCGCATCAGCAGAAGATACAGATAATGCCTATGATGATGGACAGGTGCTAGGCAGTGCAGTTGCTGTAGTTTTTGATGCATATCATAAGCTAGAAACAGAAGAGTTAATTATTGATACCTGGATTGATCTTGAAGAAGTGGATGATATCTTCAGGTTTCAGAAGATAGAATCGATATGTATCGTAGGTCAAGAAAACCGAAATTATGATTGTGTGCTTGTTGCAGACAATGACGATGGATCTTCAAGGTTATTCCAAATCAGTATAGAGATATAAGTAATGCGAGATCAATTGATCTCGCATTACTTATAAATAGAAAAATATGAATAGTTTATTTGGATTCGAGTGCTTTACGAATAAGGTAGGCAATATGAGTACGGTGTGCCCTAGTTGCTTCATCTGAACTTGGATTTGCTTGTACCATAGTTTTAATGCGTTGCACCTCCGCAAATGCTGCGGATTTTGATGTATAACTGTATGACGACTTGGTGTCAACGATATTGAGTAATCGAGTTACATATTCCTCTTGAAGGTTTTGTCTAACTGAAGATACGGCTGTTGCAATGTCATCCATAAAGATTCCATTGGTTAAGTCGCTCAGTACCGTATTCAAAGCATATTTATTGCCATACATTTTACTGTCTGTTATTCTTTGCATAACAGTTGCATTAAGCAGGGCATCTAAAACTCCTTTTTGTGCATTTAATATTCTGTCATGAATCTTTGGATCTTCGTTTTCTTTTCGGAAGTCGTATCCTCTTCGCTGCATTTGCAGGTAGTTGTAAATATTATCAGGAGTTTTAAAAGCATCTTTAGAGAATGCATATTTACTCAGTGTTTGCATTGCGCGTTTCTGATCCATCAATGAAACGGGTGTAAATGGTTTATCTGTTCCATCTTGGCCAGAAAAGTTTCTGTTTACATAAACACCTCCAACGTATCTGCTAATCACGTTAAGGCTTCTCGCATAATTTCCTGATAAAATCAAATAGGCATTTCTTAATTCATGATAAGATTGTCCAGGCATACTGTACTTGCTTAGGATCTTTGGAAGTGCATCATTGATCATTTTTATATTTTCTGTGGCATATCCTATGGCATCATCTGACATGTCATAGAGATTTGCTCTTGGGTCAATGCCACGTCCTGTGCTGCGCATATCATCTGCATCATTCATAAATCTGTGTTCCTTTTTATTAGATACAGATAGTATTTTTTGTAATGCTTCTTTCTCTTCTTTATCATTGGCAGCACTTAGATATCCATATTGTATGGCCCATTTATCATAAAGCCCCGGCTTGATATCAAAAAATAATCCTTGTTTAGATTTATCCATAGATATGTTTGGAATAGTATAATCCATTACAGAAGCAGTCAATCCAACGGTTGCACCTAAGGTAGAGTCTTGCATTCCCTGCATACTGTGTAATTGGGAAGCAATGAAATTATGGTTGAGTCCAAAGGTGTGGCCCACTTCATGCAATACTAAATCACGTAGGGCTTGTTTAATGAATTTATCTTTATCTATACTGCTGAAATTATAAGCATTTAATATTTGCATGCCATAAAGTATATTCTGATGTGTTGCTTCGCCTGCGTTACAATAATTGCCTTGTAAATCAGGAGTAGTCTGCATGTTATCTAGAAGTGAAACATCATATAGCTTTTCCAAATTAATCCGATTGGTTAAGTATACAAACTCTAACATAATATCAGCACCAAGTATTTGACCTGTTCGCGGATTTACAAAGCTTGGTCCGTATCCTCCATAAGGTGGTCGTGGCGAGGATGTCCAACGAATAACATTATAGCGGATGTCTTCTGCTTCCCAGTTAGCAGTATCAGGTTGTTCATAACAAGCCACTGCATTTTTAAATCCTGCTGTTTCGAATGCCTCATTCCAAGCAAGTACCGCATCTTTAATAATTGGGCGAAATTCCTTAGGGGTTGTTTTTTCTATCCACCAGGTTATTGGCTGAATAGGTTCAGACAATGCCGCTTCAGGGTTCTTTTTTTGAAGGTCCCATCGGTGTATCAGGTCTCTCCATGGAGTAACACTGGCAGAGGTCTGATCATTTACTTTTTCGATAAAGAATCCGACGCGTGCATCGTCAAGTCTTGGTTTAAAATTATTTTCTGGCATCTCAATGATACTGTGTTGTAATTTAATAGAGATGAAACGAGCGTCAGTTACTTCTTCAGTACCACCATTTACCGGAGCTGGGTTCTCATAAATATATTCAACAGATACATCAGTGTTTTTTGGATAATTATTGATATTGAGGTATTTTGATTTCTTACTGCTTAAAGTACCGAGATTAAATGCATCCGGCTTGTCTGTTGGCATCTTGGAGGGTTTTATCTGTGTGAAATTCTCTCCTAAAAAAAGATTATCTGCTTCAATCAGATATGTTTTTAGTTTTTCACCTGAGTAAGCTGCAATCTTTTCAGATAAAAATAGAGGTTGATTGATATTTGCATTTTCCGCCTTGCTGAGTTCATTATTTTTATCAAAATAAAAGCCTGTATTTTGTATCACAAAATCAATACGATCAAAGTATTTTATAATCTTAAAAACAGCATTATCTCTATATCCCCCTCTGGAGAATCCAGCATCGAGAATGCCATCTAGAACATAAGCAAAATAGATATACTCCTTACCAATCTTATCTTCTGTAATTTCAAGGTAAGATTTTCCTGTAGCAGTATCCTGGTAAACGTTAAACAAGCCATTGTATTTTTTACACTTCTCTGCAATTTCTTTTACAGATTTCATTCCATCCTTCTTTGTATCTTTTTTTGTTACGCTGGAAATTGTGTCTTTTGCCACAGCATTTTTACTGGTATCCGTAATAGTCTTTTCTGCAGCTTTGTTTTTTGCAGAGGCATATGGATACAGTATAAGTAGTAAAGCAATAATTGAAAAAAATCGGCAGTTATTCATAGTGTTTTTGATTTATGTCTACAAAATACAGAATTTAAACAATCTGTAAAATAAAAAAGGCTTTCAAGAAAAGTCTTTTTTATCATATTCATATTTTAATTAATCTGTTTTCCTTTCATACTGGCAGCACTTAGGAAGTTCGTGGTATGCGCTATCTGAAGCTTTATACTTGTCGGTATCATATCCTGCTCTTGCAATATTTTGTAGAATCTGATCCAATGATATTTTTGAACTATAAAATACTAAAGTAGCTATATGGGTATCTATGTTCCAATCTATAGATTTTACCCCTTTTGCTTTAGCAGCTATTTCAATTCTCTCCTTGCACATATCGCAACTGCCATTAACTTTGAAAGAGGTCTTGCTAGCCGGCTCTTTTGCATAAGTAAGAATAGATATAAACAATAGGAGTGATAAGGTGATGAATAATGATGAAGTCTTCATGGTTATTATTTTTAGATGATTTATTTTTTTTCCAGATCCATACCGCATTTGCTACACTTTCCTGGTTTATCGGATGTAATATCTTTGCACATAGGACAGCTATATTGTGCTGTCTTTTTTTTGCAGCAGCTTCCTTCTTTTTTATAAGCTGTAGTATCTTTCTTACAAGCTGCTGTTTGTTTTTTGCAGCACATCTCTTTCTTGCATTTACCGTCTTTCTTACAGTTCTGGCTACATGCGCTGAATCCGATTTGGGTGGCAGCTATAATTAGAATAACTGCTAAAATTGATGTTGTCTTTTTCATGTTTTTGTATTTAAAATTATTGAATAAAGATTCTGAATCCACCATATATAGTTGCTCCCATTATGGGTGCATATACCTGATAGGTATCAAAGTATTGGGTATTTGGATTTCCAATTATGGGTTGTTTTTGTTGATAGTTACTTATATTTTCAGTACCGATAAAGATTTCTCCAAACTTAAAATATTTAAGTATCTGGGCATTGAGCAACACGTAAACAGGGGAGTATCTCTTTCCGGTGTCGTTATCAAAGCTATTTGGCAATCTGCGTCTTCCATTTACAGACATATTTACATCAAATTGCCATTTTTGATTAGGCGTCTTATAGCTCAATGCAAGTAGACCTTTATGCATGGCTTGTAAAGCTTTCTGTAATAGAATGCCATGATAGGTTATACGTACATCTTCTAAACGATAGGCAGCTTTTACGTCTAATCCTTTAAGTACTTCTATATTTAGTTCTATGAGAAGACTATTGGAATATGATTTTCCTTTAAGATTATAAACAGTTGCCTTGTTATCAGAATAGTCAATATCTACTATAGCTTGCTGGGTAAAATCAGTACGAAAAAAATCTACGGATAAACTTCCATCCCTGCCAACTAGTTTGAACTTTTGGAGAATGCTTAATCCATAGTTCCATGCTACTTCTTTTGCGGGGATTTCGTTCCATACAATACGCCTTGAACTCGCCAATAAAGACTGATTTTCAGTCAAAACATTGGGGGCTCTGAATCCTCTTCCCGCAGCAATACGTAGTGTAGTCGTTTTTGTGAGTGCAAATCGGGCATGAACCCTTGGGTTAATCTGAAATCCTGCACGTGTATGATAGTCGCCTCGTATGCCTGCTACCAGAGTAATTTTGTCTTTGTACTTGTAGGTATATTCTGCAAATATTCCGGCAGCTATATCGTTCTTTATAAAGGATAACGTATCTAAGCCTTCGGTGATAGCATCATAAATAATATTAGTGCCGGAGGTAATACTGTGGTCGTCACTTTTTACAGTAGTTTGATAAAGTAAATTCCCTGTAAAAGTAGATTGGGTGGTATTGAATAATCTTTGGCCAAAAGATGATTGTTGCTGATGGTATACTCCTGAAAGTTGACTTCCAAGACTGCTTTCCTCATTAAGGATATAGCCTGTCTTTGCGAATCCCTCTACGCGTTTGGTGCTGATATTGATGCCATATAATGGAAGTGTATCATTGGAGAGATGGTTATGCAAAGAGGTTTGTCCGGCTATTCTGTTCTCGCTCAAGACCTTTAGCATATACTGCCCTTCTACCTTCTCGGAGTGGTAATTCCATCGATTCAACAGATTATATTGTTTCATAACAGGCTGATCTAGAAATCCATCTTTATTATTATCTTCTTTTGTAGGAATAAACGCTCCATTAGCCATTAACATAGTACCCAGCTTAGTATTAATCTTATGGTTGATGAGTAAATTAGTTTCTATTCTGCCATTCTGATTTGCAAAAACGTCAAAGTATAACTTTTGATCATTATTGATGCTACTCTTAAATTCAACATTCATAGAGCCTGTGATGCCCTCATAGCTATTCTTTACCGATGGTACGCCTTTCGAAATAGCAATAGATTTCATCCATGCTGCAGGAATATTATCTAGTCCAAATGTAGCAGTTATGCCTCGCAGGAATGGAATACCCTCTAAGAGATTCTGGACATACATTCCGCTTAGTCCGAGTAGTTTTATTTCCTTAGCACCGGTAACGGCATCCTGATAGTTTACGTCAACGGAGGCATTGGTTTGGAAACTCTCTGACAGATTACAACAGGCTGCTTTTTTGAATTCTGCATTGTCTATTTTCTCGGTTTTTAAGGGGTCCATAGAGGAGATATAATTTGTTAGTCTGCGACTGCTAATTTTAACTTCCTGCAGTTGAATTTCCTGTCGCAGTTGTATGTTCAAATTCTCCTCTTTATATACGTAGATGGTATCCGTTTGGTATCCAATATAGCTGATAGTTAAGGTTGCAGGAAGGCTATCCGGCAAAGTAATTATTGCCTCTCCATGTTCATCCGTAGTGGAAGAAAGTGGGAGATTTACCCATTGAATATTAGCTCCCATTAAAAGTTCTTTACTCTTTTTATCGGAGACTTTGATTTTAATTTGAGGGCTATCCTTGCTATAGGAGAAATAGAATACTGACATTATCAGTAATAAGCTTAATTTTATTTTATACATTTCATTCTTTGTTGCTTGTTTAAAATCATTGCATCGCAATTGATTCTCAACTAACAAAGAACAACCTGAAGCCTTTCAGGAGAAGGCTTTAGATAGAATTGTATTTCAAAAAGATTATCTGGTGGGGGTAAGCCTGAATAGTGACTTTCAAAAGTTATCGTACTTGTCTTATAAGTACTGCTATTTATAAAATAATTATTTACCTCCGCTTTAGGAGTAACTAGTTTAGTTTTTTCTGCCGTAAAGCCCTCAATAGATAATTTATTGAAAAACTGTTTGTTCTCACAACATCCTTTCTTTTTCTGTATACCCATTTTGGCACAACAGGCTGCTAAAGGTTTATCATTATCGCAACTGGTCTTTGCTAAAATGGAGAAATCACTATTTCTGGAAGTATTGCAAATATGCTCAAATACGATAAATCCATTGGTGCTAACAAACACCAACAAGGCAACCAATAAAGCAGATATATTTATCTTATATTTCATTCCTTAACTTCTCTCAATACAAATTTAGCGCCAATTCCAAGTATTTGCAATTCTTTTCGCCTATAATTTGTTAAATTACAGAATAAATATTTTATATATAACTGTATCAAGAATGAATCTCAAACAAATAATAGCACAAGTAAGAGATTCTAAAAATATAGATCAGTTACTAAGTCGTTTTCCTAATAAAGTGGGAAGTTATGGCTATGATCCATGGGGTTTTAATATCAATGGAATAAAGCCATTCATCGGATGGGGAAAGTTTTTCTTTGAAAATTATTTTAGGGTAGAGGCACATGGATTGGAGTGTATTCCCCCAAGGGGCAGGTGCTTGATTATAGCCAATCATAGCGGGCAGTTACCTTTGGACGCAATGATGCTAGGGTACGTGATGCTTACTAATAAATATGCGCCACGTGCGCCTAAGGGTATGTATGAGCGTTTTGTTCCTACAGTACCTTTTATTAGTTCCATATTTAATCAGTGGGGAGGAACGGTAGGTGATCCTGAAAATTGTATCAAAATGCTGGAAAATGAGGAGGCAGTTATTGTGTTTCCAGAAGGAGTCAGAGGCATTTCAAAGCCATTTAAGAAGAGGTACCAGCTGCAGCGTTTTGGACTGGGATTTATGCATATGGCATTACAAACAAAGACACCCATTATTCCTGTGGGTATTGTAGGATGTGAGGAGACACTCATCAACTTTGGTAATATAGACTTTTTACAAAAGATAACAGGATTCCCTGCAGCCCCTGCGCTGTTGCCCTTTGTCTTGCCTTCAAAAGTCATAATTAATTTCGGAGAGCCGATGAGCTTTGAAGGAGTTAACTTAAGAGAGTATCAGGTAGAAGAGATGGTCTTTGAGGTTAAGAGAAAAATTGCAGGTTTGGTAGATAAAGGTCTGCAGCAGCGCAAAGGAATTTTTGGTTAGGATACTTTTTCCTTGAAATTTACTGCATACTTATCTTTCTTCTTTTCTAATGCCAATTCTAAAACTTCATCCATAGTTTCTACAAAATGAAATTTCAAACCCTTAATAAAATCCGCCTGAACTTCTTCTACATCTTTCTCATTCTCCTTGCATAAGATAATCTCTTTAATGCCGGAGCGTTTGGCTGCTAATATCTTTTCCTTGATACCACCTACAGGCAATACCTTACCTCTTAGTGTAATTTCTCCAGTCAGGGCGGTATATGCCTTAATTTTCCGTTGTGTGAATAAGGATGTTAATGCCGACAGTATAGCTATTCCTGCACTTGGTCCATCTTTTGGTATTGCTCCCTCCGGAACGTGTATGTGTAAATTCCATTCCGTAAATGCTTCCTGAGGAATTTGCAGATGGTCTGCCTTTGATTGAATATAAGTCAGTGCAGTGTTGAAGGATTCCTTCATTACATTACCAAGATTACCTGTAATGGTAAGCTTACCTTTCCCTTTACTGGCAGTAGATTCAATAAATAGAATATCACCACCCATTGGAGTCCATGCTAATCCAACAGCCACACCACAAGGATTATTTTCCGTGTAGATATCGTGGTTATACCTTGGTTTTCCAAGAATCTGAGTTACCTCTTCTACAGTAATATTTGTATTGTATTGCTCTTCAGTTGCAACACGCTTTGCAACATTACGCATGATAGAAGCAATAATTCTGTCCAGTTCGCGTACCCCACTCTCATAAGTATAAAACTGGATAAGATGCTGTAGTGTTTTGTCGCTCAGCTTTATCTGATTTGCTTTTAATCCATGTGCTTCGCGTTGTTTTGAAATCAGGTGTTTTTTTGCAATTTCTACTTTTTCTTCTGTAGAGTATCCACTCAATTGAATTACTTCCATTCTGTCGCGAAGAGCAGGCTGAATATCACCGATATTATTGGCAGTGGCAATGAATAATACTTTTGATAAGTCATACTCTAACTCCAAAAAGTTATCATAGAAGGTTGTATTTTGTTCAGGATCTAATACTTCTAATAAAGCAGAAGATGGATCTCCACGCTGATCCTTACCTACTTTATCAATCTCATCGAGGATGAATACCGGATTAGAAGATTGTATCTTTTTCAGAGATTGAATAATACGTCCGGGCATAGCTCCAATGTATGTTTTTCGATGCCCACGGATTTCACTTTCATCATGAACTCCACCTAGAGACATACGTACATACTTCCTGTCTAAAGCACGCGCAATACTTCTACCCAAAGAGGTCTTTCCCACGCCGGGAGGGCCAATGAAACAAAGTATAGGCGATTTCATATCGCCTTTTAATTTTAAGACGGCTAAATATTCTAATATTCGATCTTTTATTTTATCCAAACCATAATGATCTTCATCCAGTATTTTTTTTGCACGGACTAAATCAAAGTTATCATTGGTGATTTCATTCCAAGGTAGTTCTACCATCAAATCCAGGTAGTTTAATATAACAGAGTACTCTGCAGCTGCCGGATTGATGCGTTGAAGTTTCCCAATTTCTTTCTCAAAAGATTTTGCAATAGCCTCGCTCCACTTCTTTTCTTTTGCTTTTTCCTTTAGTCTGTTTACCTCTTCCTGATACATATCGCCACCTAGCTCTTCCTGAATTGCACGTAGCTGTTGATTTAGAAAGTAATCCCGTTGCTGCTTGTCAATATCCGTTCTGGTTTTATCGTGAATATTGGCTTTGAGTTCTTGTAACTGTAATTCCTGATGCAGATATTTTAGTACCTGTTGAACCCTTTCATGAGAGTCGTTGGTTTCGAGAATCTTTTGTTTCTGCTGCAGTTCAATATTTAGATTTGATGTAATGAAATTAGCTAGGAACTTTATGCTGTTGATATTATTTAAAACAATTTTTGCCTCGTTAGGGATGTTTGGAGATAGTTCAATAATTTTGTTAGCCATATCCTTTAGGTTATCCATCATCGCTTTTTCCTGTTGTAAATCTGTCATCGGGATATCGCTAACATATTCTACTTCGGCTTCGATAATGGGATCTGCAGTTAGAATCTTCTTTACGGAAAATCGTTTTACACCCTGAAGAATTAATGTATTGCCTCCATCCGGCATTGAAAGCATCCGGATAATTCTCGCGGTGGTACCAATGGTATAAAGGTCGTTTGGCTCTGGCTCTTCAATCTTAACATCGCGCTGTGCGATAACGCCTATATATTTATTGGATTTATATGCCTTTTTGACAGCCCTAATGGATTTTTCTCTCCCAACAGAGATAGGAATAACCACTCCGGGAAATAATACATTGTTTTTTAATGGAAGAATAGGTATTGTTACTGGTAGTTGATCACTATTGGTTTGGTCATCCTCCTCAATAGACAACAACGGCACCATCTCTACATCTTCCTCAATAATATTGGACAATTGCAGTTTTTCGAACATGTTTAAAGTTAAATCATTTGAAGCAATAAGGCAAAAAAGACCTATTTAAAGGCTCATTGTTACTGCAAGAGTTGTGCCGTGTATAATGGATTGTAAATTTGTCAGTTATCAGAAATTTGAGGTCTTCAGCTTTGTTGTCTATTTAAGGATATATTTATTCCTTAAATACGAGTGATTTTTGAGTAATAAAATAAAGAAGCCGGCCTTATGGCCGGCTTCTTTTGGATTTTGCGGAGACGGTGAGATTCGAACTCACGATACAGTTTCCCATATACACACTTTCCAGGCGTGCTCCTTCAACCACTCGGACACGTCTCCTTTTTTATTTTTTATCAGGCCTTACCGCTCAGTACACCACGAGAAATTACTATGCGTTGTACTTCAGATGTTCCTTCATAGATAGAAGTAATCTTGGCATCGCGCATCAAGCGCTCTACATGATATTCTCTTACATAGCCATATCCACCATGAATCTGAACAGCTTCGACGGTTGTTTTCATCGCTACTTCAGAGGTGAATAGTTTTGCCGTAGCAGATGCAATGGCATAGTCCTGGTGCTGGTCCTTAAGCCATGCGGCGCGGTAGGTTAGCAGGCGTGCTGCTTCAATTTCCGTAGCCATATCCGCTAATTTAAATTGTATAACCTGATGATTACAGATTTCTGTTCCAAATGCCTTACGTACTTTTGAATATTCTACAGCAAGTTCATATGCTCCTGCTGCAATTCCTAAGGCTTGTGCAGCAATACCTATTCTTCCGCCTTCTAGCGTTTTCATAGCAAATTTAAATCCAAAACCATCCTCGCCTATTCTATTCTCTTTAGGAACTTTAACGTCATTAAACAATAGGGTGTGAGTATCAGAAGCCCGAATACCTAGTTTGTCTTCTTTAGCCCCAACAATAAAACCCTTCATGTCTTTTTCTACAATCAGACAATTGATGCCGCGATGACCTTTCTCCGGGTGTGTCTGCGCCATAACCAGATAAACAGAAGCTTTACCTCCATTGGTAATCCAGTTTTTGGTGCCATTTAGCAAATAATAATCCCCTTTATCTTCTGCAGTTGTTTTCTGTGAGGTAGCATCACTGCCTGCCTCTGGCTCACTTAAACAAAACGCACCCAAAACCTCTCCTTTTGCTAAAGGAACAAGGTATTTTTGTTTTTGTTCCTCAGATCCGAAAGCTTCCAGGCCCCAGCAAACAAGTGAATTATTTACAGACATAGCAACAGAACTAGAGGCATCTATCTTTGATAGTTCTTCCATGGCTAACACATAAGAGATAGTATCCATGCCACCGCCGCCATATTTAGGATCTACCATCATACCCATAAAGCCTAGCTCTCCCATTTGTTTTAAAAATTCAGTAGGATGAATCATGTCACGGTCACGCTCAATCACACCTTTCTTCAGAACTTCCTGGGCAAATTTACGCGCTGTATCACGTACCTGAAGATGTTCCTCGCTGAGTTGAAAATCCATAGTTTGTTTTTGAGAATGCGAAAATACAGTTTTTTTGATTAAAATAGACTTTATTACCCAGTCTGCTTATCTATTTCATTGATTCGATAATTCCAGTGGTAGAGTAGCCCTGTAATAAAGGGACGATTATTACTTTTCCACCATACAACATTACTTCTTTGGCGCCAACTATATCCTCTGCTTGGTAATCGCCTCCTTTAAGAATAATATCTGGCAGTATGGCCTTTATCAATCCGATAGGTGTGTCTTCTGAAAATGGAAGGATAAAATCTGCCAGCCCCAATGCTGCTATTTTTTCTATCCTTATAGATAGTGGTTCTATTGGTCGGCTCTCGCCTTTTAATTTCCTGATGGAGGTGTCGTCATTTAAACCCACTATAACTATATCTGCTAGCTTTCTCGCCTCTTTTAGAAGATGAATATGGCCTTTATGCAGTAAATCAAAGCAACCATTGGTAAACAGAACAGATTTTTTAGTTCTGTCAAAATGAGTATTTAATTTCTGCAAATCAGATATAACTCTTGAAGAGCAGGATTGATTATTCATTACTTTCTCTTTTGTTGTATAAGATCAAGAAAATTATACTGAATATGCCCCCGATAATAACCGCTATAGTTTGAATAGACCAGGAGATCCAACCGTATGATAATCCAATAATATCTGGGATGCTATAGATGGCAAGTACTTTCTGGGTAAT
>CANHGL010000039.1 GCA_947460245.1 Sphingobacteriales bacterium | reverse complement strand
TTGCTGTTGATGTCTTATACTGCAAAGTATAGCTCGATGCTCCTGTTACTGCACCCCAGCTTACTGTAGCTCCAGTTGTAGTAATAGCAGACGATACCAACGTTGCAGGAACACCGCAGGTAGTTGCAGTTACCGATACACAACCATTAGAAGTTGCAAGAGAAGCTCTTGTACCACCTGTGGCAAAAAGAGCATTCATTCTAGCTGATTGTCCAGCTGAAAACATATACATACATGCATCATCCGTATAATCCATATAATTCATAAACAAATCACCATTTGTTCCATTGCTGCAGGTTACATGTGGAAATGTAGGGCAACTGTAATTGGAAGTCTGCTGAGTTGGTGTATCATTTACCAAATCGCTTCCACAATTAGCATCCCCCCAGATATGTCTCAGATTTAGCCAATGTCCCACTTCATGCGTCATAGTTCTGCCTTTATCATAAGGGGTTGAAGTACCTCCAGGCAAACTTGAATATAAAATAACTACCCCATCTGTACTTGCCGCACCACCTGGGAATTGCGCATACCCCAAAAGGCCTCCACCTAAGTTACATACCCAAATATTTAAATACTTTGTAGCATCCCAAGTGTTATCACCACCGGTAGATGAGCTTTTCACCTTATTGTCAGAAGTAAAAGAAGTAACAGTTGTAGATTTTCTAACAATACCTGTAGTTGCATTTCCTGTTGCGTCTCTTTGGGCTAAACAAAATTGTATCCCTGTATTCCCTGCCTTTAATGCAGAGAAAGCAGATGGTAAAGATGAGATATCTGAGTTTGTCCCGCTGTAATCTGTATTCAATACTGCCAACTGATTTTGTATCATAGCATCACTCACATTCTGAGCAGCAGTATTATAAATAACATGAAATACAACTGGAATGGTTATTGTTGCTGCAACGGCATTACCTGCACCAGAGTTAGATTTCTGAAATGAATTCCTTTGCAGATAATCATTGGTAAATCTTTCAATTTGATCCATACGCTGTTGCATTCCTGGATCGGATTGTAGTTGTGCCTGTAAAACTTCGTGAGAAGAACATCGGATAATTCCTTTGCCGGCAAAAGAGGAGAACGTATTCAATAGCAAAGCTATGAATACCAACATAGTAATAAGTTTCTTCATGATTTTTGTTTACGTAGTCTAAAAATACGTAATGTATCTGTTAAGGTGTACAATTAGACTTGAAAAAGGGTGGTTTTAACATTTAAAATGTTAAAACCACCCATAAATCATCCATAAATTGTCTTCTTAGAGGTTATATCGACCTCCCTCCAGGATTTTTGCTGTAATGCTTCTCCTGGCCTCCTTAACATTTACCGGCTCATATTTGGTGAATCGCTTTAGCCCCATTAGCATGATACGCAATTCATCACCTTCTGCATAGGATTGTAATGCATCTTTTCCTGCAATATTTATTCTGTTCAAGGTGTCGTTAAAGAAAACTTTTAGCAGATCTATGTATACTTGATCTGCCTTTTCTCCTTTCTCAAAAATCTTCTTAACTCTTAGCAGCACGGATTCCATTACATAAATATCCAAAAGCATGTCTGCTGCATTCATAATAATTTCCTGTTCATCCTTAAGCTTGGCCATCAATTTTTGTACAGCACCACCAGCCACTAATAAAAATGCTTTCTTGGCATTCTTTAAGGCCTTCTCTTCTGCAGCAAACTGACCTTCATCTTCGCCTCCAAAGTCAGGCACACTCATCAATTCTTTCTGTATAGCCATTCCAGGCGTCATCAAATCTATTTTACCACCCATAGCACGCTTCAAAAGCATATCAATAGATAATAAACGATTAATCTCATTGGTGCCTTCATATATTCTTGCAATGCGAGAATCCCTATAAGCACGCGGTGCACCTGTCTCTTCAGAGAATCCCATACCCCCATGTATCTGTACATTCTCATCTACAACAAAGTCAAGTACTTCAGATCCGTACACTTTAATAATAGCACACTCTATGGCAAACTCTTCTGCAGCACCCAATAATGATGTAGCAAAATCAGCTCCTTCACTTTTAAGTTTTACCTCTGTATTTTCAATATCCTCAGCACAACGATAGGTAGCTACTTCCAATGCAAAAATACGAATAGCCATTTCTGCAATTTTATGCTGTATAGCACCAAAGGTAGAAATAGACTTATTGAATTGATTACGCTCAATAGCATATTTTACTGCCATATTGAATGTCTCTCTTGCACCACCCAATGCTGTTGCACCCAATTTATAACGACCTATATTCAGAATATTAAATGCTATCAAATGCCCCTTACCTCTTTCACCCAGCATGTTGTCTAAAGGAATCTTACAGTTCTCAAAGAACACTTGACGTGTAGAAGAACCTTTGATACCCATTTTGTCCTCTTCTGCCCCAAGGATTAAACCTGGAGTACCTTTCTCCACCAGAAATCCAGTAAATTCTTTCCCGTCTATCTTGGCAAACACCGTAAATAAATCTGCAAAACCCGCGTTGGTAATCCACATTTTTTGTCCATTCAAGATCCAAGACTTTCCATCTTCGGATAGCGTCGCCGTAGTTTTAGCACCCAATGCATCAGAGCCTGAACTAGGCTCTGTTAAACAGTAAGAAGCCGCCCACTCTCCACTTGCTAGCTTAGGCAGGTATTTTTGTTTCTGTTCTTCTGTTCCAAAATACAAAGTAGGCAAGGTTCCAATTCCAATATGACAGATAGACGTAGTTGCAAATGAGCCTGTGCGACCATATTCTTCAGCGATAATACATCCGGTAATAACATCCTGTTCCATTCCGCCATATGATTCAGGAATAGCCGTAGATAACAAACCTAACTCACCCGCTTTTGCCAATAACTCTTTGGACAATCCATCCTGTTGTTTTTCATATTCCTTCCATCGTGGCATCACTTCCTTCTCTACAAAATCAGATGCCATAGAACGTACCATCTGTTGCTCTTCAGTATAGTCTTCTGGCGTGAAAACCATTTCTGTAGTAGAATCTTTTATAATAAACTCTCCTCCTTTTAGTGCCTGTATTTTTTCTGCTGTTTCCATCTTTGGATTTTTTTAATTACAATAAAAAAACAATTAACATGTATATCGTATAGATTGTTTTATTTCAGTCGTTCAATAATACCTGCAATACCCTGACCTCCACCAATACATGCACTCACCATGCCATAACGTTTATTTTGACGACGCATTTCATTAATTAACTGAACAGATAATTTTGCACCGGAGCAACCCAGCGGGTGTCCTAATGCAATTGCTCCACCATTTGGATTTATGATATCCGGATTTAATCCTAATATTCTTATCACAGCTAAAGACTGCGCTGCAAATGCTTCGTTTAACTCTATCATTTCTATATCATCCTGTTTTAAACCCGCCAACTGCAATGCCTTTGGAATAGCCAAGACAGGGCCGATTCCCATAATGCGTGGCTCACATCCAACAACAGTACTTGTTACCAATCTTGCGATAGGCTCTATATTCAATTCCTTTACCATTTTCTCAGACATCACCAAAACAAACGCAGCACCATCTGATGTTTGAGAAGAATTACCAGCAGTTACAGATCCTTTAACAGCAAAAACTGCTTTCAATGCAGCGAGACCTTCCACAGAAGTATCTTTTCTTGGCCCCTCATCAGTATCAACTATAAAGGATTTTGTTTTACGTTTATTCTTATCTAAATAAACTTCCTCCACAGTGACCGGAACAATTTCATCCTTGAATTTTCCGGATTCTATTGCAGCGATTGCTTTTTGGTGAGAATTAAAAGAGAATAAATCCTGATCTGCCCTGCTGATATTATATTGAGATGCAACCGCCTCCGCTGTTAAT
Source organism: Sphingobacteriales bacterium (assembly GCA_947460245.1). Lineage (GTDB taxonomy): Bacteria > Bacteroidota > Bacteroidia > Chitinophagales > JADIYW01 > JADJSS01. Next base: position 9,809 of record CANHGL010000039.1, on the reverse strand, counting down.
CCCATGGATGAATAATAATCTGCATGAGTATTTGCAATACCATAATTCAGTACCGTTCTCCAGCCGGTCATAGGCAATAGAGACATAGACTCTACCCCACCTGCTATTATGCAATCAGCCATACCACTTCTGATTTTTGCTGTTGCCATTGCTATAGTTTCCAACCCGGAAGCACAGTAGCGGTTAACGGTAACACCACCTACATTTAAGGGTAATCCAGCTCTTAACACTATCATACGGGCAATTTGCATACCCTGTTCTGCTTCTGGTATGGCATTACCACAAATTAGATCATCTATTCTGGTCGGATCCAATTGAGGAAGGGATGCAACCAGATGTTTTACTACATCGGCAGCCAAATCATCAGGGCGATAAAAGCGGAATCCACCTTTTTTTGCTTTTGCAACTGCAGATCTGTATCCTGCAACTATATATGCTTCTTGCATTGTATTTGTATTTTTAGATTTAGTAATTCAATTAATTTCTCAATGGTTTTCCTGTTTGCAACATAGCCTGGATTCTTTCCAATGTTTTTTTCTCACCACACAATGATAAGAAGGCTTCTCTTTCCAGATCCAGTAAATATTGTTCATTCACAGTTTGCACGGCAGAAAGATCACCGCCACACATTACGTAAGCAATTTTCTTAGCAATCTTGGCATCGTGCTGAGAAATATAGCCTCCCGCAACAAATGATTCAACGCCAACGGTAAGTGTCCCCAAGCCTGTTCTACCCAACACAGTAATATCTTTTCTATGAGCAGGCTGTGTATACCCTCTTGCACTCAGCTCCAGCACTTCACGCTTAGCCTCCGCAATTACACGTTTTGCATTTAAGACTATTCTATCTCTATTCTTTTTTAGGATATTTAAATCAAATGCTTCTGTTGCAGATGTGGCCACTTTTGCCATAGCAATATTTAAGAAGCTATCCTGTAAGGTTTGCATCATTGGATCTCCATTTGTAAAGCTATCTGAAGTTCTCAGTGCAAGTTCTTTAGTCCCTCCACCTGCTGGTATAAGCCCTACACCCACCTCCACTAAACCAATATAAGTTTCCGCTGAAGCCACTGCGGCATCGGAGTGCATTACTACTTCGCATCCACCACCCAATGTCATGCCGTGCGGTGCTGAGACAACAGGAATAGCCGAGTATCTGCATCGCATAGTAGTTTGCTGAAATTGACGAATAGCAATATCCAGTTCATCAAACTCCTGGTCCATTGCCAACATCGCTATCATCATTAAATTAGCACCAACAGAAAAGTTAGTAGCATCATTACCGATAACCAATCCCTTGTATCCACCTTCTGCAATCTCAATGGATTTATTGATTGCCTGCAATACATCACCTCCTAAAGAGTTCATCTTGGAAGTAAATTCCAGATTCAAAACTCCATCGCCAATATCGTGAAGCACCCCTCCACTGTTTTTCCAAACCGGCTTATTGCCGCGAAGATTATCAAGAATAATGAAAGACTCAGCGCCTGGTATTATTTTGTAGGATTTAGATTGCTGATCGTAATATTTCCTTACTCCATTCTCTACTTTGTAGAACGCGGTATTTCCGGCAGCCATCATTTCCTTCACCCAGGACGAAATGGTTAATCCATCTGCTTCTGCCAATTCAATTCCTTTGTGTATGCCAATGCAATCCCAATATTGAAATGGTCCTATCTCCCATGCAAATCCGGCACGCAAAGCATCATCAACAGCATACAAGACATCTGATATTTCGGGTACCCTATTGGATACATAAGCAAACAAACCTGCCAAAGAACGTTTTACCAACTGAGCTCCTTTGTCATCTGCCGTAACAAATGCATTCACCTTATCAGAAAGAATTTCTGCTTTGTTAGCCGCATCTAATGAAGCGAACTTTACCTTAGCTGTTGGCTCGTACTGCAATGTATCCAAGCGCAGTGAAAAAGAGTTCCGTTGCTCATCTTTGTAGTAATATCCTTTCTTTGTTTTGTTTCCAAAAAATTTATTATCCAGTAAGAACTGAACATATTTCGGCACTTCAAATGTCCCAGCCTGTTCGTCATTTGGGCAATTTTCTTTTATCCCCATCATCACCTTAGTTCCAGTATCATTACCTACCAGATCCGAAAGCTTGAAAGTTCCTGTTTTAGGACGCCCAATTGCCGGACCTGTAAGTTTGTCTACCTCTTCAACAGTAAGACCTAATTCCTGAGTAAGCTGGAATACTTTTGCCATAGCATATACCCCCACACGATTAGCAATGAATGCTGGTGTATCTTTACAAAGAACCGTTTCCTTACCAAGGAATCTGTCACCATATTGCATCAAGAAATCCACCACACCTTGATCAGTTTTAGCCGTAGGGATAATTTCCAATAATCTCAAATATCTTGGAGGATTAAAAAAGTGTGTTCCACAAAAATGTTTCTGAAAATCCTCACTTCTTCCCTCTGCCATTAAATGAATAGGTATACCGGAAGTATTAGAGGTTACTAATGTTCCCGGTTTTCTGAGTTTATCTACTTTCTCAAACACCTGCTGTTTGATATCCAGGCGTTCTACAACAACTTCAATAATCCAATCGCAATCCTTAATCTTAGGCATGTCATCCTCGAAATTTCCAAGTGTTACCCTTCCAGCAGATGTGGCACCATATGCCTGTGCAGGCTTGGATTTCAAGGCAAATGCAAATGCGTCATTAACAATTTTGTTACGCGCTTTTGGATTTGCTTTATCCTCCTCTCTAAGGTCTGATGGAACAATATCCAAGAGAAGCACTTCCAGACCAATATTGGCGAAATGCAATGCTATACCGGATCCCATTACACCGGATCCCAATACGGCAACTTTTTTAATAGCTCTGTTTTGTGTCTTTACTTCCATAATCGTTAATCTAAATATTATTTAAGTCTATTTCATATCCGCCAACGTAAAAGCGGCAAATCTGTTCATTAATCGTTCATAAGCATTCTTGATATACTTGGTATCTTTAAAAATACGCGTCATCATCACAGCACCCTCAAACTCTGCAACGGTTTGCTCCGCTAAACGCTTTGCATCCTCTTCATTGGCAATAGAGCAAAATACATATTCCACTGCACTCATCCATTCTTTATAAAAAACCCTGATGTGCTCTGAGAACTCGGGTATTACTCTGGCAGTTTCTACACCTATATTTCCCATGATATTTCCGTCCGAAAGAAGCGCTTTTTCAGACTTCTTAAACATCTTTTCCATTCGCTGTTGTGGCGATAGAGTAGCATCATATGCAATTGAAAAAACTTCTTTCTGAAAATAACCATGCGCATATTGGATAACTGCACTCATTAAAGCCTCTTTGCTTGGAAAGTAATGGTATAGACTACCCTTAAGCAAACCACAGGCGGAAGCAATATCTGAAATAGAAGTATTATGGTAACTCTTCTGCCGAAACAGCTTAAGGGACTGCCTCAGAATATCTTCAACATTTACTTTTTGCTTAGGCATATATAATGATAACCTTATAAAATTATATATTGCTATTACTTTATCAAACGTTTGTTTGGTAAAGTAATAATTTGATAACAATTACAATGCATGCATTGTAATTTTCGTATTACCTCATTTATATTATAAAAAATAAAATGTGTTATAATTAGCTTAAAGCTTTTATTAAGTGATTTTTATGGATTCTAAGCAGAATTTTCATATTTTGTTGTGGAGCAGATGAGTAAGCGATTTCCAATACCTTTTCTAACCTTTACAGTAGCCCTACTGATAAATATTGGCACAGTATTATCAATAGATATTACACAACTTCGATTTGATATCATAGATATCAAAAATGGACTATCCCAGAATAATGTGAGTCATATTTACCAAGACAGCAGAGGTTTCATGTGGTTTTGTACCGATGAAGGTTTAAACCGCTATGATGGTTATACATTTACAAAACTTGAGAAAGAACCCGAGAATAAAAATTCATTAATATCGAATTTTACCTCTTGTATAGTTGAATCTGCACCTGGTACATTCTGGATAGGAACGGAAAAGGGCATGAGTGTCTATCTTTTTGAGAGCAAAAGATTTATTAACCTGAATTATCCGGCACAAATAAAAAAAATAACTGTTGAAGACAGCATAAGTGCATGGGTACAAACCAAATTTAGCTTATATAAGTTACGGCTCATAAAAGATGACAACAAAGACTACTCTGTTACCATAGAGCCTATGAACGCATATAGGGAAGTCATTTTTAAAGATAATAACAAGCACCTGTTATTAAGTGGCCGAGATAATCAAGTATACCGCTATAATATCTCCACAAAACTTATCAGTAAAGATGAAATTTCTGAGATTTGGAGCAGAATTACACCAAAGCGAATCAGTAGTGTAATAATGGATAAGAATAATAATTATTGGGTGGGAACCAATTCAGGTATCTATAAAATTAATATAAAGTTGAATACTATTGACTCCTTTCTGCTTCAACGTATACAAATACCCGGGTTGGGAGATAGAATTACAGGAGTAACTACAGGGAAATACAACAACATCTACATATCCACCAATCAAAATGGTCTACTGATGTATGATGCCAACCGCGATAAATTTACGGAATATCAAAATGACCCTTACAATCTATCCAGCATACCCGATAATAAATTACTCAGTCTTTTCACAGATAATAGCGGAACAATATGGGTAGGCACTAAGGGATCCGGCATAGCTTATTCTTCGCGATATAAATTCAAATTTGAACATTTTACCCAGGAACCCTTCAAAACAACATGGCTTACCTATAAGTATATATTGAGCTTCGCGGCAGATAAAGAAGAAAACATATGGATAGGAACTGATGGTGGAGGTTTATTTCAGTTTAAAACCAAAGACAATGTATTCTCTAATTGGAGAAATAATTCCTCTTCAAATTCGCTTTCAAACGATGTTGTTCAGAATCTGCTTATAGATTCAAAAGGAAATCTTTGGGCAGGCACCCTTAATGGCGTCTGTAAACTTAATCCTTCCAATAATACCTTTATAAGGTATATGCTGCCTGCTACAAATACAACAAACAACCTTAGTATTCCGGCATATGCTAATATCCGCCTCTTAGAGAGCAATACTGGGGAAATATATACGATTGAAGAAAATAACATATTCCGATACAATAACATCAGGAATAAATTTGAGAATACCGGATTTAACTTTAAAAACAACAATATAGTTCCGAGAAGTATTTTTCAGGATACGGATAGTACTTGGTGGATTGCATCCGCATCAGGACTACTTCATATGGATATACAAAAAGGGTTATTAAATGAGGATATACTTTCATCTATTAATAAAAAATATTTTAATACCGATCAACTGTATGTCATTACAGCGGAAGACAATGATCACTTTTGGATAGGGTCAGGCAATAGCGGTCTTTTCCTGTTTAATAAAAAAAAGAAAATCATTGAAGCTAACTATACTGAAAAAGAAGGACTGTGCAATAATTTTATTTATGGCATCCTAAAAGATAATAACGGAAAGCTATGGATGAGTACCAACAGAGGAATATCTGTCTTCGATCCAAAACTAAAGAAATTCAGGAATTATGATATCAATGATGGTCTTCAGAGTAATGAATTTAATTCCGGAGCATATTATAAAACCAGTAATAATGAACTGCTTTTTGGAGGTATAAATGGCTTTAATATTATTTCACCGGATAATATCCCTTTCAACCAATATAAACCATTGGTAAATATTACCAATATTAAAACAGATAATATCAGCTATAGCTTCTCCCCTTATAGCAAGAACCCAAAGAAAGCTAGCTTTGCCAATCAACAAAACAACATATCGTTTGAATTTGCATCCAGCGATTATGCCAATACACCAAAGAATAATTATGAATACAAACTAGAGGGTTACGATAAACGATGGACAAGAACTTATCGAAATTATGCGGCGTATACTAAGTTGCCTCCCGGGAATTATATCTTCTATGTAAGAGCAAGCAATAACGATGGCATTTGGTCTGACCAACCCGCATCCTTCTCTTTTTATATTAAACCCTTGATATGGCAACGATGGTGGTTTCGTATTCTAACAGCCCTGCTGATTATTAGCCTGTTAATATATATTATCCGTAATCGTATTCAGATTGCAAGAGTAAAACAGGAAGAAAAAATGCTTCTGGCGAGACAAAAGACAGAATTTGAAAAGCAATTAGCAGAAATTAAATTAAAGGCATTGGTAGCCCAGATGAATCCTCATTTTATTTTTAACTGTATGAACTCCATACAAGGCATGATTCTTTCCGACCAAAGTATGCAAGCCTCTACTTACCTCACCAAGCTGTCAAGACTTGTTAGATCCGTATTAGAAAACTCTGTAAAAACCTTTATCCCGCTTCAGGATGTTATTGAGAACCTTAAGTTATATCTGGAATTAGAGTCTTTACGATTTGACCAGAAATTTAATTATGATTTCCAGATAGAAAATCTCGATACTTATAATGTGGAAATGCCTTCCATGCTTATCCAACCTTATGTAGAAAATTCCATATGGCATGGTCTTCTAAAAAAAGAAGGTGAGAAAAATATTCATGTTCGATTTTACGGAAAAGGCAACTTGTGTATCTGTGAGATTGAAGACAATGGCATAGGTCGGTTAAAAGCAGCAGAACTCAACCTGAAAAAGAAGCACCAGTCATTAGGAACCATTATCACACAAGAGATGTTTGATACCTTACATAAAATAAAAGACACCTCCTATAATGTAGAAATTATCGACCTTTACGATAAAGAACACTTACCTGCAGGCACCAAAGTAGTTATTAGCATGGAAATAGGATAAATTAATTAGGCTATGGAAAATATAAAAGCAGTCATAGTTGATGACGAGAAAAACAACCGGATTACCTTAAATAAACTGATAGAAAAATTCTGCCCACAGGTTACTATACTTGCAGAATGCGATAGTGTTGATGCCGCCATATCCGCTATAGAAAAAACACCGGCAGATGTTGTTTTTTTAGATGTAGAAATGCCTGGCAAAAATGGATTTGAGTTATTAGCGCACTATAACTATCATTGTCCGTTTGAAGTAATTTTTACCACTGCATATAGTCACTATGCGGTAAAAGCATTTCGACTAAGCGCTATTGATTACCTTCTAAAACCTGTAGACCCAGAAGAACTAATAAGAGCTGTGCACCGTGCCTCTATAAAAAAAGCAGAAGAGATAAAAAATAAGCAGTTTGAAATTCTCGAACATAAAATTGTAAATAAGGAACTCAGCCACAAGCACCTGGCTATCTCTACACTGGAGGGTATTTATTTTGCTACATTAGAAGAAATCATACATGTTGATGCAGACTCCTCTTATACAAAAATCTACCTTACCTCGGGAGATATGATTATGTCATCCAAACCATTAAAACATTTTGAGGAATTATTGGAAGACTATGACTTTGTTCGGGTACACCAGTCACACATCATCAATCTACAGCATATCCGTAAGTATATAAGAGGAGATGGCGGACAAGTAGTTATGACCAATGGAACTGAAATAGAAGTATCACGACGTAAAAAAGATGATTTGCTTTCCAGGATCTCAGACACTCTTTAGGACAAAGCATCCTTCACTATCTTTTGATTAATCTGACGTATAAGCTTAGGGCCTTCATAAACAAAGCCTGTGTATAACTGAACTAATGAGGCCCCTGCATTCAGTTTTTCCAGTGCATCCTCCGGCGTCATAATTCCACCAACTGCAATCACTGGTATCTTTCCCGCTGATTTCTCGCAAATATAACGAACAATAGCTGTCGACCTATCTCTCAATGGCATGCCGCTTAACCCTCCATTTCCTATAGTATCTATCACTTCTTTTGTTGCCAATAGATGATCTCGAGATATCGTTGTGTTGGTAGCCACAATTCCATCTAAATTAGTTTCAAAAATAATCTCTATAATATCATCCAATTGTGAAGTGTGGAGATCTGGAGCAATCTTTAAAAGAATAGGCTTTCTTTTTACTTTACTACTATTGGCCTGCTGCAAGGCTAGAAGTATTTTTTTCAGAGGCTCTTTTTCCTGTAAAGCACGCAAATCAGGAGTATTTGGAGAGCTAACATTAACCACAAAATAATCTACTACATCAAATAGCGATTGAAAACATTTTAAATAATCATCTACTGCCAGTTCATTAGGTGTAGTTTTATTTTTACCAATATTTCCCCCTATGAGTACAGGAGGTTTTGAACGAGTATAATTTGACTTTAGTATATTTTTCCTTACTGCAATCATTCCTGCATTATTAAATCCCATTCTATTAATAATGGCCTTATCCTTTATTAAACGAAATAAGCGTGGCTTTTCATTGCCGGGCTGTGCAAGCGGTGTAACTGTTCCTATTTCCACAAAACCAAAACCCAGTGCATCAAAACCATCAATACATTCTGCATTTTTATCTAAGCCGGCAGCAAGTCCAACAGGATTTTTAAAGTGTAGTCCAAAAATGTAACGCTGTAATAACTTATCTTCTACACTATACCAACTATATAACACACGCTTAAGAAAGGGCACCTTCATTAAAGTCCGTAAAAGCCATAGTGTAAAATGATGTGCTCTTTCAGCATCCATTTTAAAAAGAAAGAAGCGAAGCAACTTATACATACACAAATTTACAATTTGAGATCTTAATTCCGTGCTTTCTATTTATCATTCTCACAATCCTGACTATCTTTACTCTATGCAAAGACCATTAGCCGATAGGATGCGCCCGCGAACCATTGACCAGATTGTTGGGCAACAGCATTTATTGGCGAAAGACAAGGCATTACGTCAGCTCATTGACAAAGGGAAACTGCATTCCATGATTTTCTGGGGCCCTCCAGGGGTAGGGAAAACCAGCCTTGCAAGACTACTTTCTACCCATGCAGGCTTACCCATTGTTGAAGTTAGCGCTATTTCATCAGGGGTAAAGGAACTTAGGGCTATCATTGAAGAAGCCAAAGAAAAAGGAACCATTGTCTTATTCATTGACGAAATACATCGCTTCAATAAATCACAGCAGGATGCTCTTTTGGGCGCAGTAGAAAATGGAACTTTAATTCTTATTGGAGCTACTACTGAGAACCCATCGTTCGAGGTAAATGCAGCACTTCTTTCGAGAAGTCAGGTATATACCTTGAAAGCTCTGGAAGCAGAAGAACTAAAGCAGATTATAGTTGATGCACTAAATAGAGATGAGATATTAAAAGAACAAAGTATCCAAGTAGAAGAATACGAGGCATTATTTTATTTTTCCGGTGGAGATGCCCGTAAACTATTAAATATCTTAGAATTAGTCTCAGAAAATATTGGAGAAGATAAAATCATCACCAATGTTAAAACTGAAGAAATCATTCAGACTTATACTGCCCGCTATGACAAAAGTGGCGAACAGCACTATGATATTATTTCTGCATTCATAAAATCTATTCGCAACAGCGATCCTAATGCTGCATTATACTGGTTAGCCAGAATGATAAAAGGTGGCGAAGATCCAAAGTTTATTGCAAGACGACTACTTATTCTTGCTTCAGAAGATATTGGGAATGCTAATCCTAATGCCTTGTTGCTAGCAAATACAACGTTTCAGGCGGTTACTAGTATAGGCTACCCGGAATGCAGAATTATATTAGGGCAATGTGTAACCTATTTAGCGAGCTCTCCAAAAAGCAATGCCAGTTATCTCGGAATAGATCAAGCATTATTAGCAGCAGAAAAGACTATGCAATTATCTGTACCACTTCATTTGCGTAATGCTCCTACACAACTTATGAAAGAACTGGATTATCATAAAGG
>CANHGL010000038.1 GCA_947460245.1 Sphingobacteriales bacterium | reverse complement strand
TACTAACAGACGACTTATCATTAAGTATAAAGGAAGGAAGACACCCGGTAATAGAACATCAGTTACAGCTGGGCAATCAATATATTCCTAATGATGTGTATCTCCATCCGGACGATCAGCAGATTATTATTATCACAGGGCCAAATATGTCGGGTAAATCTGCTATACTTCGACAAACCGCCTTAATCGTACTACTGGCACAGATAGGCAGCTTCGTGCCGGCTAAGGAAGCCCACATAGGTATCGTAGATAAGATCTTTACACGGGTGGGCGCCAGCGACAATCTAAGCTTAGGAGAATCTACCTTTATGGTGGAAATGATAGAAACAGCTAGTATCGTTAATAATATATCCGAACGAAGCCTGGTGTTATTGGATGAAATCGGGCGGGGAACCTCTACCTACGACGGAATTTCTATTGCCTGGAGTTTAGTGGAGTTCTTACACAACAATAAAATTGCCCGTCCAAAGACCATGTTTGCTACTCACTACCATGAGCTTAACGAACTTGCAGAGAAATTCCCCAGGATTAAAAACTACAATGTAGCAGTAAAAGAAAGCGGTAATAAAGTCATATTCTTAAGAAAACTGGTGGAAGGGGGTAGTCAGCATAGTTTTGGAATTCATGTGGCTAAAATGGCCGGAATGCCGAATGAGCTCATAAAAAGGGCCAATGAGATACTGACGGAACTTGAATCTCAACGCAACCTCGCAACAGACCTTACCACAACCGTTAAGAATATCCCGGCACGAACAGATGATATACAGATGAATATCTTTGCGATGGACGATCCCAGGTTGCTAAAACTCAGGGAAGTGCTGGAAAAGGTTAATATTAATGCCCTAACCCCTGTTGAGGCACTGATGAAACTCGATGAGCTTAAAAAATTAATCTAGAACAAGGTTTTTTTTATTTATCACTTGTCAAAAATGAAAAGATTTCTATCTTTGCAGTCCGTTCTTTAAAATTGCGAATGTAGCTCAGTTGGTAGAGCATCACCTTGCCAAGGTGAGGGTCGCGGGTTCGAGTCTCGTCATTCGCTCAATTATCTTCATAATGGAATAACCTTTCATTATCCTTAAAGTTGCCCGGGTGGTGGAATGGTAGACACGCAGGACTTAAAATCCTGTGGCCATCGCGGCTGTGCGGGTTCGAGTCCCGCCCCGGGTACTTTAATTTTCTCTCTTTTTTTCTATATTCGTTAAACTTACTTCAATGATGACTTTACAGCATTTCCTTGAGTTTATTAATTATTTAACCACTTTTATATTACCGGCTTATGGGCAGGCTCTAGGGTTTATTCAGAGAGCAGAGCAATATGACCAGGGAATTCTGAAACCTAAATACAAAAGTGAGTACATAGTAGATTTAAATCTTTCACAAGCAGCATCAGAGAAGAAACTCATTAACAAGGGCGTTGCAGGTTTTTGTATACACGATATGGATAACATAGGACCAGGCTCAGTGTTCTATGACAAATTAATAGAAACATATAGAAATGAAGATACTGCTCAACATCCTCAGATAAGATACGAAGTTGATTTCGATATAATTTATAATTGCGATTCAGGAAAAATACTACAGAATAGAATTGATGTATTAAACTATCATTTTGACAAGGCATTCGAGATGGGATACGAACCAAGAGTATGGCTCGTTAAAATACCGCAATGCTTGAAATTACCTTTTTATTATAATTTAGACCTTGGAATACTGAGTTCTGAGAGACCCCCAAAAGACAAAATACAATGGGAAGGGATAATCAGAGACGTAGTAAGAACCTTTACCAAAGGCAGAACTGATCAGGGAAAGAAACCTGTAACAAAATTTGAAATGCGTGGTGAAGTAGATTTACCAAACTCGTTCTCTGGGAGCTATTCTGAGTTACAAGAATACATCATTCAACCTACTGCAAGAGCTATTCAAACAGTAGAGAATGAAGTAGGATACGAACTTGAACTTGCTATGTGCAGTAATTCTAATGGTGTTGGCTTATTTAACACCAGACATCAACAATGGCAATTAACATCCTCTCAAAGAAATAACCATGAACTTGAATATGTAAACTGGCATGAATATGGCCACTACCCTTTTGCAGCAGGTGATGAGGCTACTGATATACCTATACTAAATGATAATTATTTCAGACCACTGGCCAGGTCCAATCCTTGGGCTACATCAAAACAACACTATCAAGAAATAAAAACGCATCAATCACTGTTCCCGGGCAAGAAATATATGATTGGTGAATGGAATTATGCAGGCTTTGAAGAATATGCCAACTCTGTTTATAGTGGTGCATATATGTGCGGAAGCCTTATTGAAATGGAAAATGCTGGCTTAGATATTGCAACATCATTTTTATTTAAGGGCTTTAACGAACTGGCAACTTGCAGCATCACCAATACAGACACCATAACACCTCAGGGATATGCGTTATTATTCTTCCACAACTTAGCAAAACAAAAAATACCTCTAGTAAATTACATTGAAGGAGATACAACTAATGATGTCAGTATTATAGCTTCAAGAAACGACGATAGAATATCGGTAATAATATCAAGATTTTATGGCGTACCAGATAGCAACAACAGTATAGTTCACTTAAATATAAGAGATATAACAAGTTTCTTACCCACGTCTAGTAATAAATATGGAGTAGCAATAAGTAGTGTATCTAAGAATACTCCATTTGGAACTACTGACAAAGACACGAGCTTCTATGCTTTAATGGGTACAAGTTTAGATTTCAACGTAGACGTTAAACCAAATAGTTTTATGTTCATTGAAATAAAAGATTCTTCTTCATTAATTACAAAAATACCATCAAACCTGCTTAGTGGAATTAATTTTAATGTATACCCGAATCCAAATAAAGGAGATTTTACATTAACATATAAGTACAAAAACAAAATCGATATTGAATTTTTTGACATAACAGGACACCTGATATATCAGCAGTCAGACATATTAGAAAACAGCACTATAAGCTTAAACAAAAAAATAAATACTTCTGGTAGTTTTATTATTAAATGCTCTGACAATGGAACATATTTAGGGTCAAAAGTGATTCAGATATATTAACAAACCTGAATTCATAAGCTAAATTATTCTTGTACACAAACAGAATGGATACTATTTATTCCAATTCTATACCAAATTCTATCTGGAACCTGAGTTCAATTACACTTTTCTAAACCTCTAAATCAAATCCTATTAGACTTGAAATGAGTTCAGGATGACGGAGGTATAGTGTTTAGTAGTAAGTTTAGTATTGAGACTTGAGTAGTCATTAGACATTAGTCATTGGTTTCTAGTACCACTGAGTTTAGTATCTCATGTGATAATTAGAGCGATTAAAACGACAACAACATACATCGTCATTTCCCCAATACTATCGGAACATTTCGGGTTCCTCGTTCATTAGCACATCACCAAACCACCAAATTATCAAATCATAAAAATTCAGGCTATGAAACAAAAGTTACATCTAATACATTTTAATGTTTCGATATTTGCCCTATAACTGATAAAAAAGTAACTTTAAGTTTGATAAATAACCTTATTATGAAAGTTGAACAAATTTATACCGGATGTATCGCTCAGGCAGCCTATTATATAGAAAACAATGGAGAAGCTGCCATATTTGATCCGCTTAGAGAAGTGCAACCTTACTTGGATAGAGCATTGAAAGACAATGCCAAGATTAAATATGTATTTGAGACGCATTTTCATGCGGATTTTGTTAGCGGACATCTCGATCTTGCTAAAAAATCAGGCGCACAAATTATTTTCGGTCCTAATGCCAACCCCGGCTACGATGCCGTGATTGCGGAAGACAACCAAATATTCAAGATTGGTAATTACAGTATTAAAGTTATACATACCCCCGGACATACGATGGAAAGCACTACCTATCTGCTTATCGATGAGAAGGGAGTTGAACATGGCATCATCACCGGAGATACCTTGTTTATTGGTGATGTAGGCAGACCAGATCTTGCTCAGCATTTAGTTTCTGATTTGACCGAAGAAAAATTAGCAGGATATCTTTATGACTCTCTTCGTAATAAAATTATGCCACTTAGTGATGATCTGATTGTTTACCCAAGTCATGGTGCCGGCAGCGCTTGCGGAAAAAATATGAGTAAAGAAACCACAGACACTCTGGGCAATCAGAAAAAAGTGAACTATGCCCTAAATCCTCAACTCAGTAAAGAAGATTTTATCAAAGAAATATTAACGGGCTTAATCCCGCCCCCGGGCTATTTTCCTCAGAATGTGCTCTTAAACATTAAAGGCTATGACAGTATAGATGAGGTATTAGAAAGGGGCACTAAAGCACTATCTGTTGATGCATTTGAAGCATTAGCCAACGAAACCAATGCCCTAATTCTGGACACCCGAGAGGCTACCGTTTTTACTAATGGGTTTATTCCAAACTCTATAAATATTGGCATAGACGGCAGTTTTGCTACATGGGTAGGAACCCTTGTACCGGATATTAAGCAGGAACTATTGATTGTTGCGGAAGAAGGCAGGGAGGCAGAAGTTGTTACGCGCCTTGCCCGTGTTGGCTATGACTATGCGCTTGGCTATTTAAAAGGTGGTGTCAAAAGCTGGGTAGCAGCAGGAAAAGAAATAGATAAGGTTATATCCATAGATGATGATGAATTGGCCACCGCTTATGAGCATGAAAAAATTAATCTGTTGGATGTAAGGAAATCAAGTGAGTATAAAAGCGAACATATTCCTGATGCAATCAACACACCGCTCGACTACATCAATGACAGCATGAGTCAAATAGACCAACAAAAAACCTATTATGTGCATTGCCAAGGTGGATATCGTTCTATGACCTTTATTTCTATTCTTCAGTCCAGAGGTTACCGAAACCTTATCAATGTGAAGGGTGGATTTAAGGCTATAAAAAGCAATGGCAAAATACCAGTTACTAACTTTGTCTGTCCGACGACTTTGCTATAAGTTGTTCATAGTTAAAAATTAATCTTTATTAATACTTTTACGCCTTGTAAAAGAGGATTAATCTTTTTATCTTGTTACCTCAGAAGACGGAATTTATATTGATTATTGTTGTTTAAGACAGACGTACAATATGTTATATTTTTTAAAAACATAGAACCCCAAAAAAATACCCCAAAAGTTTAAATTATTTCATGAAAACATCCCTATTTAAGTATGCCCATGATATTTGGGAAACACATAATAAAAGTTCAATATCTGATAATAATGAAGCCCAACTGGTACTTTGTTTTAGCGCCAAACATATTTTAGCCGAATCCAAAACTTATCCAATGCTTAAAGCGCAATTTCCCAATGCGGAAATTGCCCTATGCAGTACTTCCGGTGAAATATATCATAAGGCTGTAATGGATGACACACTGGTTGCAGCGGCACTACAATTCGATAAAACTACCCTACATACAGCATCGGTAGATATAAGTGAATATAACAACAGCTATGAACTTGGAAATGCGCTGATTGATAAATTACCTAAAGAAAACCTTACTTATATCCTGATTTTATCAGACGGTAGTAAAATTAATGGCAGTGAATTGGTAAAAGGAATTCAATCTGCAACTGAAGCAAATGTATTAGTTACCGGTGGACTTGCAGGTGATGCTGCTAATTTTCAATCTACTTTAGTTGGACTGAACAATCATGCCTCAGAAGGTAAAGTTGTAGCTATCGGATTATATGGTAAAAATATTCAGGTGTCCTATGGTTCTCAAGCAGGATGGGAAATATTTGGTCCTGAACGAGAAATTACAAAATCAGAAGGCAATATACTCTATGAGATTGACGGAAAAAATGCACTCGAACTTTATAAAAAATATTTAGGTCCGGAAGCAGAAAATCTTCCTGGCTCTGCCCTATTATTTCCGCTATCTGTAATTGTTCCCGGAGAAACAGAGCCATTAGTGAGAACCATATTATCCATTAATGAAGCAGAAAGTAGCATGACCTTTGCAGGAGATATTCCATTAGGCTCTAAAGCACGTTTAATGAAGGCAAACTTCGATAAACTTACTTCTGCAGCATACACCTCAGCTTTAAGTTCTGTCTCCAAAGAACAATACACACCAGATTTTGCATTACTCATCAGCTGTGTTGGAAGAAAACTGATTCTTGGCGGACGAATTGATGAAGAAGTTGAAGCTGTCAGTCAATCTATGGGAGAAGATACACTAATGGCCGGATTCTATTCTTACGGTGAAATCTCCCCTTCTAAGGATGCTATTAAATGCCAGTTGCATAATCAAACAATGACCATTACTTGTTTCCATGAGCTACCATAAGTTATTAGAAAGTCAGATAAAAAAATTATTGCCGGAAACGTTACAACAACAACCGGAGATAGCAACATTTCTAAATACGATTAATAATTCCTACAATGCCTATGACAGAGATAAAGAGCTATCTGAAAGAGCTTTTAAAATAAGTGAGGAAGAATTTGAAGAGATAAACTATACGCTAAAGCAGGAAGCTCAAATCAAGCAGCAATCCATCCATAAACTAAAAGAAACAATTGATGAAGTAACGGGAGGAGAAACAAAAGATGAATCTGATGATATTTTATCGATTGCCCACTATCTGGATGAACAAATCAAAAAAAGAAGAAATGCAGAAAAGATTTTTTCTTCTTATATCCGAAATATTCATAGTGGAATTCTTTTAAAAGATGAATATGGTACCATTATTTTTATTAATCAATATTTCTGTGACCTTTTTGGCATTAAACAATTACCTGATGAACTAAGAGGTACCGATTTTCATGATACAGCTGAAAAACTAAAAGATTATTTTAAAGATCCTGAATTATATACTGCTAAAACCCAGCAGTATTTAGAGCAAAAGGAATACGTAAATTCAGAAATACTGGAACTAAAGGATGGTAGAATAATTGATAGAAGCTATATCCCAATATTTGTTGAGCAAGAATACCAGGGACATCTCTGGGAGTATAAAGATATTTCTGAACAGTATAAAATAGAGGATGCTATAAAGAAAAGTGAAGAAACAAACCGCTTAATTTTAAACTCCTCACTTGATGGGATAGTAATAGCTGATGAATCCGGAAATATTATATTCTGGAATCCAATGGCAGAAAAAATATTTGGATGGAAAGAAGCAGAAACCAAAAATCAAATACTGGTAGAATTTATAATTCCACCTGCAAAAAGACTGAAATACAAAAAAATACTTTCTGATTATATTGAAACAGGTGAAGGACCAATCTTCAACAAAGCCTTAGAAATAACTGCTATCAATAAAGATAATCAAGAATTCCCGATAGAAATTTCAATAATCCCTATAGAACAAGCAACAGGAAAAGTTTTTTGTGGTTTTATAAGAGACATATCCGAGAGGGAAAAAGCAAAGGAAAAGATTAAGTCTAGTGAAAAGATGCTTGCAGATAGCCAGCAGATAGCACATATTGGAAGCTGGGAAACTGACCTAATAACGGGCAAGGTATATTGGTCTGACGAACTCTATAGGATTCGCGGACTAAAGCCGCAGGAGCAGGAAGCATCCACGGAACTCTTATATAAATGTATTCATCCGGATGACAGAGAAATGGTGCGTGCAATTGCAGAACGCGCACCTAACGAACAGCAGACTTACAACATCTTCTATAGAATTATATTGCCGAACGGTAAAATTCGAATACAACATGATATTGGTGAACTTGTATTGGATAAAAATAATACTATAATAAAAATAAGAGGTACAGGGCAAGATGTTACGGAACAAAAGAATATAGAACAGGAAATCATCCATCAAAAAAGATTTACAGAAGATATTTTAAATAATATACCTGCAGATATAGCCGTATTTGATCAAGAGCATAATTATCTATTTATAAATAACCATGGCGTAAAAGATGATACACTAAGAAAATGGCTAATCGGTAAAAATGACTTCGACTACTACCAAGCTAAAGGAATAGATGACAGCATAGCTGTAAAGAGAAGAGAAGTTTTTAATACTGTTGTAAAAAATAAAAATACCATAGAGTGGGTAGATGAACACAATAACAAGGATGGGACTAAACAATTTATCCTAAGGAAATTTTACCCACACTTTGAAGAAGAAGCATTAAAATTTGTAATAGGTTACGGAATCGATATCACTGGCCCAAAAAAAATGGAACAGGAGTTACAGGTCGCCTATGATGAAAAGAACGAAATATTAGAAAGTATCGGAGATGGATTCTTCACTGTAGATGAAAACTGGATAGTCTCATACTGGAATAACCAGGCAGAAAAAATTATGGGAATTGGAAAAGAAGCTATTGTAGGTAAAAAATTATGGGATATTTTTACTGATGCAGTAAATACTCCATTTCACACTTTTTGGAGTAAAGCACTCAAAGAAAAAAGCATACAGCAATTTGAAGCTTTTTATGAGCCAATTAATACATGGTTCGAGGTAAGCGCCTACCCATCTCCTAACGGAATATCAGTATACTTTAAGGATATCACAGAGCGCAAACTGTATGAGATACAAATGAAGAAATTGAATGATGATCTTATCTCTCAGGCAAAAAAATTAGAAATCTCCAATAAAGAATTAGAGCAATTTGCTTATGCTGCCTCGCACGATTTACAAGAACCTTTACGTATGATAACTAGTTTCCTCAGTCAACTAGAAAATAAATACAGCAGCATCATAGATGAAAAAGGAAAACAGTACATCTTTTTTGCTGTTGACGGCGCTAAACGTATGCGACAAATCATTCTGGATCTTTTGGAATTCTCAAGAGTAGGAAGAACTGAACACAACTTAGAGGAAATAAACCTAAATGAACTTGTAGAGGACATTAAAACCCTCTTAAAAAAGCAAATACAAGAAAAACAAGCAGTTATTGAATATGGAGATTTACCCAATATAAAAAGTTTCAATAGTCCTCTGAGACAGATCTTCCAAAATTTAATCGGAAACAGTTTAAAATACCAGACGGCAGGAATAAAACCAGAGATTAAAATTATATTTGAAGACAAGAAAACGCACTGGCAATTTGCTGTAAAAGATAATGGAATTGGAATAGCACCTGAATATTTTGATAAAATATTTGTTATCTTTCAGCGTTTGCACAATAAAGATGAATATTCAGGAACGGGCATTGGACTCGCTATAACGAAAAAAATTATTGATAACATAGGCGGTAAAATATGGTTAGAATCTAAAGAAGGAGAAGGATGTACCTTCTTTTTTACCATTCCAAAAAATAAATTAAAATAAATGAAACCAATACACATACTATTAGTAGAAGATAATGAAGGTGATATTTTACTTACCACAGAGGCTTTAATAGAAGGTAAATTTACCAACAAAGTCAGCGTAGCTAAAGATGGTTCTGCTGCCATAGACTTTCTGGAAAAAAAAGGAGTATATACCAATGCAGAAATACCTGATTTAATATTACTGGATATCAATCTACCTAAAAAAAATGGACAGGAAGTATTACAACATATAAAAAATTCAGATGCATTAAAGCATATCCCGGTAATTATGCTAACCACCTCTTCTACTGAAAAAGATATATTAGACTCCTACAAAAACTATGCAAACTGCTATATTACAAAGCCTGTAGAAGTTACAGCTTTTAGTGAAGCCATTGCAAAAATTGAAGACTTTTGGTTTACCGTGGTAAAATTACCACCGAATAAATAGAAAATGATAGTTGATTCTAAAGAATACAACATTTTAATTATTGAAGATAATCTAGGTGATTACATCATTATTAAAGACTATCTGGATGAAGTAATTAAGAATCCAAGAATCACACACTTAAAAACATTTAAGGAGGCTAAAGAGCTGCTCGCAGAAAACACCAACAAACATGATGTTATTCTATTAGACTTATCGTTACCTGATAAGAGTGGGGAGACACTTATACAAGAACTCACACCACTGGCAAAAGACATACCCATAATCGTACTAACGGGCTATTCTGATATAGATTTTAGTGTTCGATCTCTATCTATTGGTGCCTCTGATTATCTTTTCAAAGACGATATTAATTCAATTATACTTTATAAGAGTATCATCTATTGTATTGAGCGTAAGAAAAACATAAACTTAATAAAAGAGTCTGAAAAGAGATACAGCGATCTGTTTCATTTAAGTCCTCAGCCAATGTGGACCTATGACGCAGAAACCTACAGATTTATTCAGGTAAATAATGCTGCAATTGATTTATATGGCTTCAGTGAAGAGGAATTTCTAAATATGACCATGATGGATATTCTTTTAGAGGAAGATATTCAAAAAGTTAAAGAGAACTTACAAAATGGCATTGGAAATAAAACACAAATCTTTAATGTTAGCAGACATTATAAAAAATCAAAAGAGATTATAGAAGTAGATGTTCACATCACTCCTATCCAGATAAATAATAAGCTCTATATGGGCGTAATTGCAACAGATATAACTAAAATAATAGTATTTGAAAAGAAAATAACAGAAGCAATTATAAAATCACAGGAAGATGAAAGATATCATATAGGTAGCGAACTACATGATAATGTTTGTCAGATTCTTGCAGCATCTCAGATAAATCTAGGCATGCTTAAAGACGCAGTAGATCCATCTTATCTCAAGTTATACAATCAGATTAAAGAATACATCGTTGTAGCTTCTGATGAGATACGAAATCTCTCTCACGAATTGGCACCCGCATTCTATGAAGATACCACCATTGAAGAAACGTTGCTACAACTTATAAAACCACTTAATGAGACAAAAAAAATAAAAGTCTATTTACAAACTGATAATCGCATCAACTCCTATTCCTTAAACAGAGATATACAGCTAAATCTATACCGAATACTTCAGGAACAACTTAATAATATTATTAAGCACTCCAAAGCCAGCGAAATAAATATTCACCTATCCGTAGAACATGATATATTATCTATGAGTATAGCAGACAATGGAATAGGCTTTAATTTAAATGCAATTAAAAAAGGTATTGGGATGGCGAATATGAAAAGACGTAGTGAATTCATATCCGGAAAAATGAAAATAGAATCCTCTAAAGATCATGGATGTATTATAACAATAGAGGTACCAGTACATTAATTTCTATAACACTCAATAAAAAAACAGCACATTATGTGCTGTTTTTTTATTGCAAAATGTTTAGGAGTGGGTTAATGTCTCTTTCAACTAAGGATCTATAGGGGGTTTTTATAATTTCTATTGTAAAGATAGAATACTACAGAAACCCAGAGAATAGTAGAAAATAGGAAAATATTGTAGTGCTAATTACTACAATAGGCTATACCAGATTATTATCTAAGGCATAGCGGGTAAGTTCGGCATTATTATTCAAGCCTAACTTTTCCAAAATACGTGCACGATAGGTACTAATTGTATTTACACTCAAGGATAGGTGATCCGCAATATCAGCATTTACCTTACCTGTAGCGATAAGTACCAATACTTGCATTTCCCGATCAGAAAGAAACTCATGAGTAGGCTTCTCACTCATACCTGTAATAGAAGTCGCAAGCTTTTCCATGACAGCATCTGATATGTATTTTTTACCCGCTAACACTTTATGTACGGCAGCAATTAGCTCATCTGTTGCTGAGATCTTATTTACAAATCCGGAGGAACCTGCTTTCAGTGCCCTAATTGCATACTGATCTTCCGGTTGCATACTTAATATTAAAACGGGAGCCTTTACACCATCCAAACGCATTTGCTTCAAGGCTTCCAGACCGTTTCTACCGGGCATTGTAATATCTAACAAAATAATATCCCAATGGCCATCACGAGCCATATCAATGGCATCAGCGCCATTATCTGTTTCTTTTATTTCTGCGGTCTTAAATTCAGCTCTTAACAGACTAACTAGTCCGTTTCTTACTATAGCGTGGTCATCTGCAATTAATATTCTCATGTACTAATATATTGATTAAAATTCATAAAAAAATCTCATAAAAAAAAGCTGATCATTGGATCAGCTTTTTTGGGGATTTATATTTCAGAGTTTAGGATTAAATTTTAACATATCTTCTCAGTGCACTTGTATTGTTATTGTAAAACTGCACCATATAGGTACCTGCAGAAAGTTTACTGAAATTAAGCGATAATTCAGTTACATCGTTATCCAACTTGTATAAGTCTTCCAAGGCAACATCACCGCCCGTTGTAAATACTCTTACCTTAATAAGGGACTCATTAGCTGATTCTATACGAACAACAGGGGAATTATCATTTACATTCTCCAGAATATTACTAATCTCCATTTTCTGAGCGCCAGACCTGTCAAAATCATACGCATTACTTACTCTATTTTCAGCAATAAGATCGCCTTGTGCCATAACTTTACCTGAAAGTAGACAAGCAAAAACTAGGATAGCAAACTTGGATTTCATAATGATAGGGTTTAATGTTAAGACTGAATTTATATTATTCTGAAAGATTCTATTGATTGTTGATTGGAGTTTCATATCGTCGTTTTTCTTAATTCAAATTTAGATATAGAATCTTCCGTTTGAAATAGAATGAATTATGAAAAAAATGTAGTGCATTGTACTACAAATCGTAATTTTTATTCATACTAAACAATACAGTTGACTGAAATTCAGTTACTTATAAGACAGCTTACTTTTGCCAAAAGAAATCTGTCTTAAATTAGAATTTATAAAAAGAGGAAATTATCAGTAATAACTACTCACAGGGATTAAATACTTTGGGAGCAAAGCCATCAACAGCACAATAAGGAAGTGCTTTATTATAGATTTCAGCATTATAGAACTGTATTCTGGTATTATTCATAATATTACACTCATCTGTAGGAGCAATCGGCTTAGTATCTCCAAAAGCTACAGGAATAAGTCTACTACAATCAACACCTTTAGTAGTTAAATAATAACTCACCATTGCCGCGCGTTGGAGACTTAATTTAATATTTGCATCTCTAGATGTTTCTGTATAAACATGACCTTCTATACGCAATTTGGTAATTTCAGGATTTTCCACCAGATATAGTGCCACCAGATCCAATATCGGATCCAATGTATCCTTTACATCATAAGCATGCTTATCAAACTGTATAGCTCCTGGTAATAACAGCGCATTATTCTGTACGATAAAAGAATTTTTTGAAAATGCTAAACCACAGCCTAATAGCACTAAAATGATAATAGAATGGATAGCCTTCATAGTAACAATTTCAATAACCTAAATATCCATCATTATTTTCAGGTAGAAAACATTAAAAATGTTAGAATTTAGTGAAAAAACGAGATTTTAATACCCATTTAGGACATAAAATGTGTTTTTAAGGGTTTTATCCCCCACCACATAAAGTAAAAGGTATACACCTGAGGGTAAACCGCTTATTGGAAACACCATAAAATTCTTCCCCTTTAGTGCCGGAACCTCTTTTCTTAACAGTATTCTACCGGAGATATCCGAAATTATAAAGTCACCTAAGCAATCTTTATCTGTATCTACAATTACATTTAGATCAGCACCAGTTCCTCTGTACAGTGAATTTATTATTCTTACTGTAAGATATGAAATGGATTTATGTTGTGAAGTACCACTAATCACATAACTAATCTGAACAGAATCGGATGCAGAAAGAATTACAGTATCGTAATAGGTTACTAGTTTAACTCTATAAAATAATATACTATCATTTGGCGTGACATCATCGTATTCATAAGACACAGTATCACCAACATCTCCCCTTCTGGACACAATTGCATAATCTATAAAATTTACACTATCTCTACTCCTCTGTACAATATAGAAACTAGCATTTATCTGGCGCGCTACGGTCCAATTTAGACGAATTTTTGGTGAATTATTAGACGATGAATCTACAGCGTTAAAATATATAATAGTATCCTTTACCGAATTGATTAAGGTGTCGCAGTTCACCTTATTGATCCAAACTGGGCTCGTCCACCCCCATACCTCCCGATCATCAACTTTATTTTTTTGTTTTACACGCATGTAATACAAACTGGAATCTGTTAAAAAACCATCTACTAAAGAATCTCTATAATTTAATGCTGGGGAAGTAAACGTATATTTTTTAAGCGTCTTAAATTCTGGATGCCCGTTCACATATCTTCCGTTTTTAAAATCCCATTTAATAATTTCTATAGATTCTAAAGCTGCAGTACCAACAACTTCAAACTTTATTATAGGATATTTATCACATGCTATATTCACAATATCCCCCATTCTATTATTATTAACAAAGAATTGCAATACCATTCTTTCTCCTGTGGTTCCATAAGTATGTCTGTTTTTTATATTAGTGAAAACAGAATTGCGCTCCAGGCTATCAGCAGCAACTGCGAATACTCCATATTGTTTTTCCGTAGCTCTAGCTAAATGATTATCTGAACTCGCAATAACACCTAACTTTTCCCGAAGTGCTAAGGCATCCTGAAGGTAATAAGGACCATTCTCCGATTTGGTGGTAGTATTTAAACTTTCATATGATAAAGGATGGGAAGGATTATAATATTCACTTTG
>CANHGL010000037.1 GCA_947460245.1 Sphingobacteriales bacterium | reverse complement strand
GAAGGTCTGGCTGAAGGCAAGGCTATGGATATGATGCAAACCGCTTGTCTGCTGGGTTTTGATACTAAAATTGTTGGTTCTACTAATGATTACTCCAAAACAGCAGGAAGTGATGTAGTCGTAATTACTTCAGGTATTCCTCGTAAGCCTGGAATGACCCGCGAGGAGTTGATTGGCACAAATGCCAGTATAGTAAAAGGAGTAGCTCTGAATATCTTAAAATATTCTCCGGAAGCGATTTTGGTGATCATCTCTAATCCTATGGATACCATGACTTACCTTGCATTGCAGGCAACTGGTATTCCTAAAAACAGAATTATTGGAATGGGTGGTGCATTGGATAGCTCTCGTTTCAAATATTATTTATCTAAGGCACTGGATTGTTCACAAAACGATTTAAATGCTGTGGTAATAGGTGGTCACGGTGATACTACTATGATACCATTAACACGCCTGGCAACGCTGAATTCTTTGCCTGTTTCTAATTTGTTAGATGCAGAAACTTTAAACAAAGTTGCTGCAGATACTATGGTGGGAGGCGCAACATTAACCGGGCTTATTGGTACCTCTGCATGGTATGCACCAGGAGCAGCGGGTATGTCTGTGGTAGAAGCTATTCTAAGAGATGAAAAAAAGGTAATTACCAGCTGTGTATATCTGGAAGGAGAATATGGCCAAAAGGATATCTGCTTGGGTGTTCCGGTAGTTATCGGTAAAACTGGCTGGGAGAAAATCATCGACTATAAACTGAACGAGGAAGAGCAAGCCGCATTCAACATGAGCGCAGATGCTGTTCGCACTATGAATGATGTTTTAAAGACGCTGACGCTGTAATCAGACGGTCTATTTAAATGTTAAATGGGTGCCCAAAAGCACCCATTTTTTTATTTTCCCACAACAAAAACCCGGCATTTATCGTTAAATTCGGGTATGTATAAGTTAATTGTTTGTATTGCAGTTTCGCTTGTTGTATTCTCCTGTAAAAAAGAGTCTGCCACAGAAGATGTGCTGGTGAATATCATATTGGATAATTTATCCGGAAAGACAATGGTGAATAGGAGCTATACTATTACTACGGCGAGAGTATACCTGTCTAACTTTTCTATATTAGATAGCAATAATAATGCTGTTGCAGTGAAAGATATCATTCTTGTAAATAAAGATAATTCTAATACATTTAGCTTTAAGTTGCCTTCCGGCGTAAATTATCAGAAGATTAGATTTTGTTTTGGATTGGATTATGCTGCCAATCATACGGTGGATCCTTCTGTGTTTGCCCCTTCTCATCCATTGAGTCTTAGTCAGGATATGTTCTGGGGAATGTTGCGTTATCGTTTTATTGTAGTAGAGGGTAAGATTGATTCCTCCTCAGCTAAGAATCAGGTTCCGGCAAATCCATTCTCTATGCATTTGGGTTCAGATACTTTGTACAGGTCAATTACTGCAAACTTACCTGCTGCCTTGTCTGTAGGCACAACAATAAATATTAAAGCAGACGTATCTAAAATGTTTGTGCTGGATCAGTCTGTTTTTGACATTACTAATTTTAGTAATCATAGTGCTACTGCCGAGATTCCTAATGCTATCGTGATTACAGACAATTTTGTAAATGCTATTCAAACTTCTGTAACTCAATGGTGATAAGCTATAGGAGAAAATATTTAGCAATATGCTATTTCATCATTTTTCTATTGATGGGTATAGTTGCCTGCAAGAAAGATAACCTCAACCAGGAACATGCGCCACTAACCTCACCCTATATATCCCCATCCATTCGGTTTTTTCGTGCAATGCCTGAAGATCCTGCCAATCCAATGACATTAGAGGGGATAGCATTAGGTAAAAAGTTATTTTTTGATCCTATACTATCCAAAGATTCTAGCTTGTCTTGCGCGGGATGTCATAAGAAGGAAAATGCATTTTCTGATAACCGTATCAACAGTATTGGTGTAGATGGTATACCGGGATCCCGCAATGCCATGGCGCTGGTAAATCTTGCCTGGTATCAGAATAAATTTTTGTGGGATGGTAGAGCAAATACATTGAGAGAGCAGGCTGCTCAGCCTATTGAGGCAACAGATGAGATGCATTTGCCATTACAAGAGGCCGAACAAAGATTGCAAAATCACCCAGTATATAAAGATCTTTTTTGGAAGGCATTTGGTGCAAAAACGATTACTTCAGTCCTTATTACCAGGGCTATTGAACAATATGAGAAGACATTGATTTCCTTCAATGCACCATATGATAAATATACCAGAGATGAGGGTGTTTTATCAGCATCTGAGTTGAGGGGGTTGGTTATCTTTAATACGGAAAGAGGAGATTGTTTTCATTGTCACACTACTCCTGAGTTGTTTATTCATCCTACTAAAATATTCTCCAATAATGGAATGGATGCTGCGTCAACGATATATGACTTTATAGATGGTGGTGCGGGAAAAATTAATGGGGATACTGCCGACTATGGCAAGTTTAAGATACCCACCTTACGAAATCTTGCTTTCACTGCACCTTATATGCATGATGGACGTTTTGCCACACTTGATGAGGTAATTGAGTCTTATAATCAAGGGCCTAAGCTTTCTCCTACGGTAGATCCCATTCTTATTGAAAAAGCGCAGACAAGACTCAGGAATACAGGCATATGGGGTCTGCAATTCAGTGCTCAGGATAAAGCAGATCTCAAAGCTTTCTTATTAACTTTCACTGATTCTAGCTACGTAAGGTAAGATACCTGAATTCTAATTTTACTATAGTATATCCTTCTCATATAGATTTGATAACTTTGAGTTATTGGAGACGTTAGTTACATATAAAATGTTTGCTCAGGTTGTTTTGCCTTTGTCTCTTCCAAAATTATACACTTATGCCATACCTGATTATCTGGAAGATAAAGTAGTAATTGGTGGTAGGGTAGAGGTTCAATTTGGAAAACAAAAACTGTATGCTGCGCTCGTACATTCAGTGCATACCTCTCCTCCAACTGAATATATACCTAAGAGTATATTGTCGGTAATAGATGAAGCTCCAATTGTTACCAACTCACAATTAAAATTTTGGGAATGGATGTCCATGTATTATATGTGTACTCAGGGCGATGTGATGCAGGCTGCATTGCCGGCATCTTTTAAATTAGATTCAGAAACATATTTCGTAAAGAATGATACTATAGAATTTGATATCCTAAGTTTGCCGGATGAGGAATATTTGATTGTAGAAGCCTTGCAGTTACAGGAAGAGATTTCCTGGAAGGATGTATCCCAGATACTTCAAAAAAAATCTACAGCAAGGCCTATTCGTAGCTTATTGGAAAAGAAAATTATCTATGTCAAAGAAACGCTGCACGAAAAATATACACCTAAGAGAGAGGTATTTGTGCAGTTGGATGCTTTGTATGCCGAGGACTCTTCGCTCTTGGAAAATATTTTTGGGCAATTAAAAAAGTATCCTAAACAAGAAGATGTATTGCTCGCTTACCTTGATATGTCCAGAGGTAAAAAACCTGTTAGACGCGCAGATTTAATAAAACGTATCGGCGGTGGAACAAGCTCTCTAGAGACATTAGTGAAAAAGAAAATCCTGATACTCTCGGAAAGAGAAGTAGACAGAGTTTCTAAAAATGAAGTTGCAGATCTAACAGACATTGCACTCTCTTCAGATCAGCAGGCAGCTTTAGAGCAAATCAGCGTTCTTTTCAATACATTGGATACCGTTCTTTTACACGGAATTACATCCAGTGGTAAGACTTTACTTTATATTGATTTAATTCAGGAGCAATTGGCTCAAGGTAAGCAGGTGCTGTACCTTCTGCCTGAAATTGCATTAACTACTCAATTGATTCAAAGGTTAGAAAAAGTACTGGGCAATATCACGGTTTATCATTCCAAATTTAATAATGCAGAACGAATAGAGATATGGAATACAGTTTTATCGGGAGAAGCTAAAGTAATAATCGGAGCTCGTTCATCTGTTTTTTTACCCTTTCAGCATCTTGGTTTAGTGATTGTAGATGAAGAGCATGATACTTCCTATAAGCAATTTGATCCTGCGCCACGCTATCAGTGTAGAGATGCGGCAATCTATTTAGCCAAGCAGTTTGAAGCAAAGGTATTGTTAGGTTCCGCCACGCCTTCCATAGAAACTTATTCTAACGCAAGTTCTGGTAAGTATGGTTTGGTTAAATTGAACAATCGTTATGGCGATATTCAGTTACCGGAAATACAGTTTGTTAGTCTTACGCAAGCCAATAAGAAAAAAGAAATAGTCTCAGGAATTACCTTTTTGTTACGCAATCAGATTCAGGAGGTACTTGATCAAAAAAGACAGGTTATCTTATTTCAGAACAGAAGAGGTTATGCACCTTATATTGCCTGTGGTGATTGTAATTGGATTCCAATGTGTAAGCATTGTGATGTGAGCTTAACGTATCATAAATACACGCATGATTTGCGCTGTCACTATTGTGGTTATATACAAAGTATGGTGAGTGTATGTGGTGCATGTGGTTCGCATGCTATGCAGCAAAAAGGATTGGGCACAGAGCGGATAGAAGAAGATTTAAAAGTAATTTTCCCTAGTGCAAAAATAGGTAGAATGGACTACGATACTGTGCGCACTAAGAAAGGGCATGAGAAAATTATAGAAGCCTTCGAAGAAGGGGTTTTTGATATTCTGGTGGGTACGCAAATGGTTACTAAGGGCTTGGATTTTTCTAATGTTAGTTTGGTAGGTGTTCTGAATGCAGATGCACTGTTGTATTATCCGGATTTTCGTGCTTTTGAACGCGCCTATCAATTACTTACACAGGTGAGTGGCAGGGCTGGTAGAAGGGCAATACGCGGTAAGGTTGTTATACAGATTGGAGATGTACACCATTCAATTGCAGATGCACTCCTTTTGAATGATTTTGATGCTTTCTATCAGCAACAAATGGAAGAACGCAATCAGTTTCATTATCCGCCATTTACGAGGTTAATAAAGTTGACGCTTAAACATAAAGAGATCAAAACTACCATAGAGGCAGCTAACAGAGTAGCATCATTCCTGGAGGCTAAGTATAACGGCTTTGTTGTTGGTCCAAGTGCACCGGTTATTCAGAAGATTAATAATTACTATTTAAGAGAGGTCTTGGTTAAGATTCCAAAAAGCTATAAAGAACTTTCGAGGGTCAAAGAAGTTATTCGTCAGTCTATAGATGGTTTGTATCAGTTTCAGACCTTTAAGCAGCTGAGAGTAATGGTAGATGTTGACTGCTATTAATAGAAATTACTTTCCTTTCCCTTTCCACAAGATTAGTGCAGTATAGATGAGGATTTTTAAATCCATCAGCAAGGATATATTTTCTATATAAAGTAAGTCATAGCGCATACGCTGTAACATTTCCTGGAGATTAGAAGCATATCCAAACTTTACCATTCCCAGCGAGGTGATGCCGGGCTTAACCCGTTGGAGTAATTTATATTGTGGTTCTGTTTGTATAATCTGTTCAATAAAATAATGACGTTCCGGTCTTGGTCCAACAAGGCTCATGTCACCTTTTAATACATTCCAAAGTTGTGGAAATTCATCAATTCTGTATTTTCGTATGAATTTTCCAAAAGATGTAATTCTTGGGTCATTCTCTGAAGATAATTGGGGAGTGCCGTCTTCAGCATTGATAAACATTGAGCGGAACTTTACTATTGTAAACAGTTCACCATTTAATCCCACTCGTTCTTGTGTAAAAAATATACTTCCCGGTGAGGAGTGTTTTACTTTCCAGGAGATGAAAGCCAGGAATGGGGATAACATAATTAATCCAGTAAATGAAATAATGCAGTCAAACGATCTTTTGGTAAGTTTTTGCCATGGGAGAATAAGATCTGTAGGGATTTCTATTAAGGGAGATCCAAAGATACTTTGAGTTTTAAATTTTCCTGAAAGTATATCCAGTTCATCTGGAAGAATTTGCACTGTTTTCCCCTGATTAAGAAAGTGGATGATTGCTTTTTCTATTTCTTGAATGGAAGAGTGCCCAAAGGCAAGGATTACATCCTCATAGATAAGATGCTTTGGTAAGTTACTAATCGATTCATCCATATTGGCTTCATCAGTAACAAGTTTTTGTGTGATATTATAAGGTAGTTTCACCCTTGATTTGCTGATATCTTCTTCAATTTTATCGCAATAGCTTTTACTGCCTATTAGTAGAGTGGGTATGGATATATTTCCTCTGGAAATCTGCTGCTTAATTATTGTTAATGCCAGAATACGAAAGAAGACGGTGAAACAGAAATGCATGAATAGAAAGCCGAAGAATAAAAAGTAATAATCTTTATATTCTTTGATGAGGTCGTTCAGCATAACGCTAAAGAATAACAGTATGCCTCCTAATAGAGATTGTGTCGCTGTTTTATAAACTTCATTCAGTCTCGATTTCTTCAATAAACTGGTATAAGTATTGGAGAAGAAATAATAAATTATCCAGAATAATGGCACAGCAATTAATCCATAAACAAAGCGGTTATCGTGGAATAGTTCGGAATAAGTAAATCCAACTTTTTCAATAACTACCTTTCGGTAGATAAAGAAGCAGGACCATGCGAGCATAGCTGCAATAAAGTCGGTAAATAAATATAGCAGGATGCCTTTTTGAGCACTTTTACGCATGTTGTAAAAATACTAAATCGATAGGTATAAAAGTGATGCCAGGCAGAATTTATTACTTATCCTAAGGCATACCATACGCTGAAGAAATGCGTAACGCTGCCTCCTAAAACAAAACAGTGCCACACAGCATGGTGATAGACAAACTTTTTCCAGGCATAAAAGATAACCCCTAAGGAATAGCAGAGTCCTCCAGCTAATAACAAATAGAAGACATGGTCAGGCATATGAATCAGCATGGGTTTTCCTACGAAAACTGCCATCCATCCTAATCCTAAATAGCTTGCAGTAGAAATAAAATCATATTTTCCAGTAAAGAAGAATTTCAGGATAATCCCAATCGCAATGATACACCAGATTATAATCAGAAAGGTTCCAGCTTTTGGGTATACTAAATATTTTGCAATGAAAGGCGTATAACTTCCGCCTATTAGCATATAGATACTGATGTGGTCATATACCCTTAGTTTTTTCTTAAGGCTTTCTTTTTGTATTGCATGGTAAAGTGTAGATGCACTATATACCATAATTAGGCCAATAGTAAATACTATGCACGCGATAAGATATATAGTTTTAAGAGGAAAGGCTTTTATAATTAAGAAAGGTGTAGCTATCAGAAAAAATAAAATCCCTATACCATGGGTTATGGTGTTGGCAATTTCTTTTTTTATTTCAATTTTCATGCGCTACATTTAATAGTACTAAATATAATCTATAATGCTCAAAAAAGCTATAGGCTACAATAAACTTTCCATTATTATATGCTTAGTGGCAGGTGTACTTTTTGTGTCCTGTTACCCGCTTTCTACAGGAGCTATAAAATGGAGGATTAAGTGGGATAAGGAATTACTGAGCAGTAAAAAAGAATTTCTTTCCGGAAAGGTCAATAATTCAGCCGAACAGCCTAATATAATATTGATAGTGGCGGACGATCTCGGCATCAATGAGGTTAGTGCTTATGGTAATTCTCCTGTTCAGACACCAAACATTGATAAATTGGCAAAACAAGGGGTGCGGTGTACTCAGGGGTATTCCTCTTCTCCAGTTTGTGCGCCTTCAAGATGTGGTATTCTCACTGGCAGGTATCAGGAACGCTGCGGTTTTGAGACCCAGGAGATAGAGTTCTATCCATCAAATATTATTGAGTATCTGACGGGCAAGTATTTCTCGGAAAGAGATAGTGCGTGGGTGGTGGCTACGAGGCCTCGTTATCCCAGAGAATGGGAGATAGCCAAGCAGGGAATACCGCCTTCTGAGATTACGCTGGCGGAGCTACTGAAAAAATATAATTATGCTACTGGTATAGTTGGAAAGTGGCACCTGGGTATGAATGAAAGATTGAATATTCCCAATAAAAGAGGTTTTGATTATCAGTATGGCTGTTATGGTGCATTTACCTTATATGCTGAAAAAGAAGAGCAACCCGGAATAGTAAACTTTAAGCGACAAACCTTTGAATCCAAATATCAATGGCAGATGGCAAGGAAAGATAATGCCATGATTTATGAGAATAATAAAAAGATTAGACACGAGCCTAAGTATTTTACGGATGCCATACGGGATAAATCTTTACAGTTTATAGACCAGCATAAAGATCATCCATTCTTTCTTTATATTCCCTTTACAGCTCCACATGAACCTTTTCAAGCTAAAAAAGAAATATATGATAAAGAGTTCGAAAGGGTAGGTGATGAAGGTAAGGCTGTGTATTACGCCATAGTTCGGTCTATGGATGATGCAATCGGGACTATACTTAATAAATTAGATCAATTGCATTTGGAAGACAATACAATCGTTGTATTCCTAAGCGATAATGGAGCTGCTACTTATACCAAAGTGTCTGAAAATTTACCTTTAAAAGGAGGCAAGTTAACACAGTTTGAGGGTGGTATAAATATACCTTTCATCTTAAAATGGAAAAATCATATACCCCCAAATACAGTATATGATCAGCCGGTAATTGCATTGGATATATTTCCCACGCTTGCAGCAGCTTGCAGTGCTTTCCTGCCCCGCGATAGGGTCTATGATGGATTAAATTTATTACCCTATTTTGATAAGCGTAAAATAGATGTTCCTCACGAGCAACTTTATTGGAGAGATGATCATATACATGTGATAAGAAAGGGTGATTATAAGTTGATTTTCAGCTCTCGTGATAATTGGCTGGAATTGTATAATCTCAAATTGGATAAAAATGAACGTAATGACTTAAGTCAGCTGATGCCTGAAAAAGTATTGGAGTTGAAATATGATCTGCAACAATGGGAGAAGACACTTCCCAAAAAACCATTGTGGCCTAGAATTATGGATCATCGCTTTATTATTGATGGAAAGGAATACCTCTTTCCGGTTTAAATTACAGATATGACTTTTCAGTTTTTCCCTGTTTTTTGTACGTTGGTCTTATTTACTGCTTGTCAAACAAATATATCAGGAGTAATAAGAAAGGATGGAATGATATGTATTCCCGGTGGAAATTTTGAGATGGGTGGGAATGGAGCACAGGCGCGACAAGATGAGTTGCCGTTACATAAAATAGAGCTAGATACTTTTTGGATGGATGAGACAGAAGTTACTAATGTACAGTTCAGGAGCTTCATAGAATCTACAGGATATATTACTACTGCAGAAAAAGATTTCGAATTTACGAGTGGGCAAGGCGAATTAATCCATCAGCGCGCTGGGGCTCTTGTATTTCAGAAGACTAATGATCCTTCGGGTGTAGATTCCTGGTGGAAGTTTGTGGAAGGCGCAAACTGGAAGCACCCTCAAGGACCATCTTCAGGTATCAGCGGAAAAGATGATTACCCGGTGGCTCAGATTTCCTGGTTAGATGCAGTTGAATATTGTAAATGGAGTGGCAAGCGTTTGCCTACGGAGGCTGAGTGGGAATATGCAGCGCGTGGAGGAATAAAGCATGCTGTTTATCCTTGGGGCGATGAGACGCTCGGTACGGGTAAACAAAAGTGTAATTCCTGGAATGGAAATTTTCCAAGTCAGAATTCGCTTAAGGATGGATATGAGAGAAGTTCTCCGGTAAGGAGCTATGCACCTAACGGTTTTGGGCTATATGATATGGCGGGAAATGTATGGGAGTGGTGCGGTGACTGGTATGATGCGGATTATTACAAAGTTTGTGTAGAAAAGAATATATTTAAAAACATATATGGTCCTAATGCGAGTCCGAGTCGAGAGAAAGTGATACGTGGAGGTTCTTTTTTATGTAACGATTCGTACTGCTCCGGTTTCAGGGTTTCGGCTCGTATGAAAACATCTCCCGAAACTGGTTTGGAGCATACGGGTTTCCGATGTGTGAAAGATTATAAGTAAGCATTTATGAACAGGATAATTTTACTGATATTTTTGGGTATTCCTTTTTTTGCACGCTCCGCAGCAGATTCATCACTGCAAAGAAATAAAATAAGTAAACCACAAATATTTAAAACAGGGGCTAGGCCTCACTTGCAGATTGGTTTACATACCGGGGTGAATTTTAATTATTTTATTTACAATAGAGACAGGATACAAAAAGATGTAGCAGCAGGATACCAGGGTGGTTTGTTTTTTAGGGTTTCAAGGCAAAAGGCATTTGTGCAGTTTGAAATGAATTACCTCTGGTCTCAGGTCTTTATCAGGAATGATTTCATAACTTCTAAATTTGGGAACATTAATTTTGATAAACTTACCTTTCGCTATAATACTTTCGGTATCCCTTTTATATTTGGTGCTTATGCCGTTAAGACGCCTATTTTTAAGCTTCGTTTTTATAATGGTATTGAGGCAGATTTTATTGCTAAGACTCGTGTATTGGTAGCTGCTAATTCGGATGAGTTATATAAGCTGACCCGTTCTGAGAAAAGGTCTATTTTGCGTCCGGTGCAATTCGGTTATCAATTGGGGATGGGAATGGATATTGCTATGTTTATTATTGATGCTAAATATAACCTGGCTTTTAGGAGTTTCTATAAAGAACAGTTTCGTACTCAAACTCATTTATTCCAGATAACAGTTGGTGCTATATTTTAATTTAATTTCACGTATTGAATTTCATTTTTGGTGTATAGGATTTTATATTTGTCATCTATGGCGGATTATCTTTTCACTTACGGTACATTAAGACTGAATCAAAGTCAGCCAATTATTGATTTTTTATCTAAAAGTGCAACCTTGGTGGGTTTGGCCGTAATATCCAAAGCCCAACTTTATAAGAATGACTGGTATCCTGTTCTTGTAGAGACGAATAATGAATATGATGAGGTGGTTGGAGATTTGTATGAATTAAATCACGAGTCTGCGCTGCAAATCATAGATGAGTATGAGGGTATTGGCATTGGCGATATGCCTTATGAATACCGAAGGAATAAAGTTAAAGTTAAAACAGAACAAGAAGAATTGGAGACTTGGGTGTATTTCTACAATAAGGATCTTCCTAAGGGTGCGGTTCTTATAGGTTCCGGTGATTTTCTTAATCCTTAATCTATCTTTATGCCCTGTAAAAAATTTCTTTCTTTTATGCTGCTCAATTATATTCTTGTTCTCACTGCTCAGGATAGCCTGATGCTGAAAAAAAAGATGTTAGTTAATATAGGAAATTTGATAGTGTTGGATTCTATGAAGAAGAATGCTTCTTTTAAAATGCCACAGTATAAACAAGGTTTCTTTTGTAACTTCGAAGATCAGCTTAATCGCAAGAAAGTTCCACTTAATTTTAATCTTGGAAACAGTAAGTATTAAAGTCTTTTAAGGTAAAATAAGGATTGGTGATCCTAGTTTAATTTGCCGGTATACCTCGTCTATTTCTTTATTCGTTAAGGCAATGCAGCCCCATGTCCAGTCAGTACGCTCATAGTCATCGTCATCAAACCCATTTGGTAAGCCGTGAATCTTTATATAACCACCGGCACTTCGCCCGTTTTGTTTAGCCCTTGCAATATCCTGTTGGTTAGGGTAAGTAATATTTAAATTTTTATGGTATTTGCTTTGTCTGCTTTTGGCGTCTATATAATATAAGCCTTCAGGTGTCTTGAAATCTCCTTGGAATTCTTTCTTTCCTGTCGGATTTTTTCCCAGTGCAATAAGATATGATTTAAAGGCTTTTCCATTGCAGTAGACAGTCATGATTCTCTTAGATTTAAATACAGTTATACTATCAATAATAGGTGCTTTGTTGTCAGCTGATACTGCAACATGCCCACTCATGGATAGAAAAAATCCTGGAGCTATTAACGTAAAAAGAAGAATAGATTTCATGGTATCCTTTATTTGTATACGTAATTCATTCGTAATTATTGTGAATTATATCTAAAATAGCTTTGCCGTATTCTTTAATACCAATGAAAAGTACTCTTTTTTAGGAGTTATTCTTAACTTCGTTTTATGAATACCAGCAAGCCCGACTTAAATGGAATATTAGATGCCAGGAAAGTTTTAGAAGGCGTAATTGAAACCACTCCTCTGAAATTGAATGAGCATATCTCCGAAGAGTTTGGAGCTAATATTTATTTTAAGCGGGAAGATTTGCAAGTTGGTCGTTCCTATAAAATTCGCGGGGCTTATAATTTTATGTCAAAATTATCACCCGCTCAAAAAAAACAGGGTGTGGTATGTTCCAGTGCCGGAAATCACGCTCAGGGTTTTGCGCTTTCCTGTAGTCTCTTAAAAATAAAAGGAACGGTTTTTATGCCGGTCACAACACCAAAACAGAAAGTGAATTCTGTAGCCCATGCGGGTAAAAAATATATTGATATAAAGCTCATTGGAGACACCTATGATGATGCAAAAAATGCTGCTCTGAAATTTGTTCAGAAAGAAAATAAAATTTTTGTATCTCCTTTTGATCATAAGCTTATTATAGAAGGGCAAGGTACAGTAGCCATGGAGCTATTGGAGCAAATGGGAAATAAAAAAATAGATTATCTGTTTGTTCCGGTAGGTGGTGGAGGTCTTTCTGCCGGTATGATAACCTATATGAAAGAATATTCTCCAACTACAAAAATAATTGGTGTGGAGCCATTGGGTGCACCCGCTATGAAGCAGTCTGTTTTGAAGAAAAAGGTTATTACACTGGATAAGATAGATAGTTTTGTGGATGGGGCAGCAGTAAAACAGGTTGGCTATCTGCCATTTGAAATTTGCAGAAAAGGACTTACAGATATTGTATTAGTTCCGGAAGGAAGAGTTTGTACGCGTATTTTAGAATTATATAATTTAGATGCTATTGTTGTAGAACCGGCAGGAGTACTTTCACTCGCAGCGCTTGATTTTTATAAAGATGAAATAAAGGGTAAAACTGTGGTGTGTGTGCTGAGTGGCGGTAATAACGATATCGAACGTATGCCAGATATCAAGGAGCGTTCCTTAATTTATGAAGGCTTAAAGCATTATTTCATTATAAAATTTCCTCAGCGTTCTGGTGCCTTAAAGCATTTCGTGAATAAGGTATTAGGTCCTAATGATGACATTACTGTCTTTGAGTACACCAAAAAGAATAGTAAGGATACCGGCCCGGCATTGGTGGGTATTGAACAGAAAAACAGACAAGATTATACTGACCTTATGAACCGTATGAAAAAGTTTAAGGTCGATTATATCGCGCTACAAGAAAATCCAATACTCTTTAATTTCCTGGTTTAATCTAAGCTTCCAGTTATCTGGAGCCAGAATTTCCATGCCATTTTTTCTTCTGACCTGAATTTGTAT
The DNA here is from genome assembly GCA_947460245.1 of Sphingobacteriales bacterium. Classification (GTDB taxonomy): domain Bacteria; phylum Bacteroidota; class Bacteroidia; order Chitinophagales; family JADIYW01; genus JADJSS01. The sequence continues at coordinate 1,598 of CANHGL010000037.1, read as the reverse complement.
TCCGTCTCGGGCCACCTGCTACATGTGCGTGTGGTTCTCTTAATTCTACCGAAGCATTGGCAATAGGATAGGGATGGTCTACTCTTACTGGTATTTGTTTGCCAATGAGTTTCTGTATATCCCGTAGTAATCCTTTTTCTTCTGTATCGCAAAAGGAAAATGCGATACCAGTATTGCCTGCTCTCCCTGTTCTTCCAATTCTGTGTACATATGTTTCCGATACTTCCGGAAGTTCAAAATTAATTACATGAGATAAATCGTCTACATCGATACCCCTTGCTGCAATATCTGTAGCAACTAATACGCGTATAGATTTATTTTTAAAGCTTTGTAATGCAGCCTGACGTGCATTTTGAGATTTATTTCCATGAATAGCCGCAGCTTTAATATTTGCAGTGCCCAATACTTTTACTACTTTATCAGCACCATGTTTAGTTCTGGTAAACACCAGTGCTGATTGTACTGCTTTGTCCTTTAACAGATGTACTAAAAGCGCATTCTTATTCTTTTTTTCTGCAAAGAATATAGACTGATCTATGGTATTGGCTGTAGAGGATACCGGAGTAACTTCTACTCTCGCAGGGTTAGACAAGATAGAGTTAGCTAAGCTCTGTATTTCATTTGGCATGGTTGCAGAGAAAAACAGAGTTTGTCGCTGAGCAGGTAATTTAGCAATGATTTTTTTTACATCATTTACAAATCCCATATCCAGCATACGGTCGGCTTCATCTAGCACAAATAATTGTATTGATTGCAAGTTTACATAACCTTGTTGCATCAAATCTAGTAATCTACCCGGTGTAGCTGTTAAAATATCTACTCCTTGTTGTAGGGCCTGTGTCTGTGGATGTTGAGATACTCCGCCAAAAATTACCTTGCGTTTAAGGGGAATATGTCTGCCATAGGCAGCGAAGCTTTCATCAATTTGTATCGCTAACTCTCTGGTGGGTGTTAGGATTAAAGCCTTAATTCCCTTCTTTCTCTTGTCACTAACGAGGTCTTCTGCCATAATTTGTAGCATGGGAATAGCAAAAGCTGCTGTTTTTCCGGTACCTGTTTGAGCGCAGCCCAATAGGTCTCTTCTTTTAAGGATAATTGGTATGGATTGTTCCTGTATCGGTGTGGGTTGGGTATACCCTTCTGTTTTTAAAGCCCTGAGTATAGGCTCAATAAGTTCTAATTCTTGAAATGACATGATTTTTTTTTAGGATGGCTGCAGGTAGGATATTCTGTAAAACAGTTGGATTGTAGTCCTTTATCGTATGAATTCAGCCAAAAATGATTTTAATATCGGCAAAGATAACATTATTACGCCATAAAAAGGATTAACAAGCGTTAAGTTATTGTTTTACCAATTAAGTTAAGATAATATTTAATCTAAGATTAAATTTTCTGACATTCAAAACTAAGTGTATTTTTAGGCAACCAAATTATTCTCTCCCTTAATGAGAATATATCATGAGCGATCAAATTAAACACGAGTGTGGCATTGCCTTAATCAGGCTTCTTAAACCGCTGTCTTACTACAAAGAAAAATATGGCGACCTGCACTATGGTCTGAGTAAAATGTATTTACTCATGGAAAAGCAGCACAACCG
>CANHGL010000036.1 GCA_947460245.1 Sphingobacteriales bacterium | reverse complement strand
AGGAGGAACACCATTATTAGACTATCAATGGTATTCTAATACCAGCAATAGCAACACAGGAGGTGTAAGTTTAGGATCAGCTAATGGTGCACAAACTGCAACCTATACTCCATCAAGTACAACAGCGGGTACTTACTATTACTATTGTGTTGTGAGTGCCAGTGGGGATGGTTGTGGTTCAATAACTTCTAATGTTGTAACAGTAGTTGTAGTTAGTTCACCTACAGCAACACTGGCTGTAGATAATTTATTTACATGTGATAATAGTGCTAAGTTATCTGTTAGTAATATATCTGCAGGAGCTACTTTTTTATGGACAAAAGTTTCAGGTTCTGGTTCTCCTTTATCTTCCTCTGCAAATCCTTTATATGTAACCGGTTTAACCGGTGGAGCGTCAACTGTTTATAGTTTGTTACTTTCCAATGCGGGTTGTAGTAATGTTATTGGAGGCAATGTAACTATTGTGATGCCATCTCTTTCATCTACTACAATAGCATCCGTTAATTCTTGTGCATATTGTATCATCACTGATGGAAATACAAGAACATTCTATAACGATAATGGAGAGATTATAGCTACTATTCAAGATGATGGTGCAATAACACCTGTTCAGCTGGATTCAACTGAAGTTTGTGTTCGTATGGATGCATCAGTACAATTTGTGCTGGATGATAGAGGAAATTTACAGCCTTATTTACAGCGCCAATGGACTGTTCACCCATTAACGGGCACTAGCTCAAAGGTTACCTTGTATTTCAAAAACTCAGAATTATTGGCTTTGATAGCGGCTGCTAATAATACTGTTTATCAATTTTCAGGATACAATAGTCTTTCAGTTACTAAATTTCCTGGTGGTCAAAGAGGAGTATTTACGCAACCATGCGTAGGTGGCACAACAAATTGTGGGCAGGTATATGTTCCTTCAACTTTTAGTTCTTATGGAACTGATCATAAAGTACAGTTTGATGTTAATACATTCTCTACGTTCTATGTGCATCCGGACATGTGGCCAAATGCAGTACTTCCTGTGAGTTTATTGTCTTTTACAGGGCAAAATGAAGGCTCAGTAAATAAGTTACAATGGATTACAGCTTTAGAATACAATACATTGAAATTTGAAGTTCAGAAGAGTTTGGATGGCACTAACTGGTCAACGATAGGGGAGAGATCAGCTGTTGGAAATTCAGGGCAAGATAATCACTATGACTTAATAGATAATAATCCGGTAGTAGGAAATAATTATTACCGCTTAAAGATTATCGACTATGACAATCATTTCAATTATAGCCGTGATATAGATGTTAATGTTGATCAGGCATTGGTAAATAATTTTGTTACACTAATGCCTAATCCTACGGAGGGAGAATTAAATGTGCTAATTCAAGGCGCTAGCGTTTATGATTCTAAGATTATGGTTTATGATATATTAGGTAATAAACTGTATGAAAGAAATGTAACTATTTCCAGGGGGTTAAATACGCTTAAATTTGACTTTAGATTGTTTTCAAAAGGTATTTATCTGATGCAATTCATGGATGGTAATTCACAATTGCATGTGGCAAAATTCAAAAAGGATTAATATCCTTTAGTTAAGTTTTTATAGTTTAGTAGTAATAAGATTTCGGAACAGAATTATAGGTTGAGCGCGAATTTATTTTAGGGCGTAATGTCTTTTGTTCTTCAAACTTTGCCATTTCATTTTCAGTACACCCCAGACAGCTTCTTTAATGATACTACCGCTCATTTTTGAAGTTCCGACTTCTCTGTCTTTAAATTGTATCGGAACCTCTGCTATTTTCAACCCTGCTAGCCAAACGGCAAATTTCATTTCAATTTGAAAGGCATAGCCTGCAAATTTTATTTTTTCGAAGTCGATTTGCTGTAATGTTTCTTTGCGGAAACAAACAAATCCTGCCGTGGTGTCTTTAACACGCATGCCGGTGATGAGTCTAACATATTTGGAAGCAAACCAAGATAGAAATAATCTATCTGCAGGCCAATCTACTACACCTCCTCCTTTTACATAACGGGATCCAACTGCAAGATATGCGTTCTTGTGCTCGCAGCTTTCCAGAAGTTCCAGAAGCTTGTAAGGTGGATGGGAAAAATCCGCATCCATTTCGAAAATATAGGAGTATTCATTTTCTAGCGCCCATTTAAAACCTGTAATATACGCGGTTCCAAGGCCTAGTTTTCCGCTTCGTTCTATCATATGAATTCTGCCTGGATGCTCCAACATTAAAGCGCTTACTATCTTAGCGGTGCCATCAGGAGAGCCATCTTCTATAACTAAAATTTCAAACCTGTCTGATAGCTTCAGCGTATACGGGATAATAGCAGAGATATTTTCCTTTTCGTTATAAGTAGGTATGATAATTAGGCAGTCTCTCAAGTGACGGATAAGTTAGATAGCTATCAAAAATAGTTATATATTTTTATATGCGTGAATGTATTAACTATTTTAAACACTTTCACTGATAAATCTCATTGTTTATCTGCGTGCTGAACAATTAAATCTCAATTTATTTAAATAGAATCAGAGAAGTGCATCGGTTTTTAGTCCGCCCAGATTTCCTGAACTCATTAAAAGTATCACAGCATTGTCTGTGATATGTTCTTTAATTGCTTCTTCCAGATTATTCCTCTGCTTAAAAACTCGTATAGTGTTGTCTGCAAATTGTTCCTTCAGCCAATCCTCATCGAGGTCCTGTTTGTTTTTTACTTTTAAAGCCTCTTCATCTAAAAATAGAAATCTTATATCTGCAGCATCTAAGGAGTGCGCATAGTGCTCGATAAAATTTTCCTGAAGTGAACTGTAGGTATGCAGCTCGAATACTGCTATAATTTTTCTTTTTGCATAACGCTCTCTAACTGCTTTGACAGTTGCTTTTACTTTGCTTGGTGCATGGGCAAAATCACGGAACACCGTAATTTTATTGATTTTATCATCGTATACCTTTTCTAAACGTTTCGCAGCTCCTTTAAAGTTTTGAAATGATTGAAGTATTTCTGTTTCATTGAGTCCGAGAATACGTCCAACTTCAAATGCAGCTCTTAAATTAGAAAAGTTGTGACTGCCAAATACCTCTACTGAAAATTCATCATCATTATATATTAAAACACTTTGGTCGTCTTCAGCCCGGAATGCAAATGGCTGGTAAGGTATCAGGTGTATGGAGGGTTTTAATGCTTCCACCATCTTTACAAGTTCATTATCCTCCGCATTATAAATTAGGTATCCTTCTTTTTCTATACTTAAGATAAATTTCCTAAAAGTTTCAAGATAGATTTCATAGGTTGGAAATACATTGATATGATCCCATGCAATACCGGAGATGATAGCAATTTTTGGATAGTAATGCAGGAATTTACTTCTGAGATCAATAGGAGAGGTAAGGTATTCGTCTGCCTCAATAATCATAAGTGGTGCAGATGCTGTAGTTTTTACCATAAAATCAAAACCATCCAGTTTTGCACCTACCAAATAGTCAAATGAACGTTTCTGATTGCCTAGCATATGCATAATCATAGAAGTGATGGATGTTTTTCCATGACTGCCTGCGACTGCAACTCGTGTTTTATCTTTACATTGTTCAAATACAAATTCAGGAAACGAGTATATACGTATGCCGAGTTCCTGAGCTTTTATTAACTCAGGGTTATCCGCCCTTGCATGCATACCTAAAATTATTGCATCGATATTAGAATTAATTTTATCAGGAAACCATCCTATGGCCTCCGGTAATAATCCTAACTTTTCGAGATTTGTTTTTGCAGGATCAAAGATCGCATCATCTGAGCCTGTAATAGTATTTCCCTGATCTTTTAGGTGGGCAGCAAGCTGATGCATTACGGCGCCACCAATAGCGATGAAATGATAATGTTTCATGCCTAAAATTATCTCTCTGAAGTATACTTATTCCTGTCAACTTATACACAAGTGCGGATTGTTTTAATTGCCATAAAATCGTAATTATTGTCAATCTGAAGAACAAAGTCCAATAAAAGGTATAAATTCACGTTTAGTAATGTAAATTGTCTCTTATGAAAACGACTCAGAAAAAAATTATAGCTCTTTTTTGCGCAGGATTGCTTTTGACTTTATCTGCATGCCATCGTGGTGTTGGTTGTCCAACTTGGGGTAAAGTGAATCATACACAAAGTCTAAAGAAATCAGTTTAATAAATAAAGAAGAGTAGCTGAACTGCTCTTTAATTTAGCAATAGATGAAGTGGGAAATCTTAGACACTGAAGGTCAGTTTTTGAAATTATTAGAATCAGGTGGTTCTTTTGCTGTATTTAAGCATAGTACCCGATGTTCCGTAAGTTCAGTAGCTAAAAACAGGATAGAGCGCGACTGGGATTTAGATATACCAATATTTTATTTAGACCTCATCAAATTCCGGGCAATATCCAATCTTATTGCAGATAAAGCTCATATAGAACATCAGTCCCCTCAGTTAATTCTCTTTAAGGATGGACTCCCAATCTATGACGCAAGTCATAATGCTATTATTGTCAGTGAAGTAAAAGAGGCTTTACTTATATAAAATTGATAGAAATATACTGTTTGATTTCAGGATGGAGGCTTTTGGCAACAGGACATGCTAATCCTGCATTGATGAGAATCTGTTTTTCTTTCTCAGAATAGGTTTGACCTGATATTGTCATTTCTATATGTATTTCTCCGATGCGTCTTGGTTCGCCCAACATAACCTTTTTTACAGACGCCTCTACCTGGCCAATTTCTAGATTCATAGACTTAGCCTTTATACCTATAATGGTAATCATGCAAGATGCCAGTGATGTTGCGGTTAGATCGGTGGGTGAGAAGGCTTCCCCTTTTCCTTGATTGTCAGTTGGAGCATCGGTGATGAATTCACTACCACTATTGGCATGGGTTGCCTTGGTGCGTAATTCACCTAAATAAACTACTTTTGAAGTGATCATCTGATAAAAAAAAATTACTTTTAAACTAAATTACTCATTTTACTGTCATAATCCTAGTGAGATCTATTTTTAAAATATCCTGTACGGCTTTCTGTCTGTTTTTTGTTTTTTCTTTAAAGGCACAGACATCTTTAGACCCTGATTCGGTCATCTACCGAAAATCATGGGGTATAGGGTTGCGCTTAAGAAGCGATGGGTTTGGTTTTAATACAGAGTTTACTAAAGCCAGACGTTTTACACGCAGTATTTTATTTCAGTTTCAGTTCAACTACTTCCTGCATCCTAAACAAGTTAGGCAGTCTTCGCAATATGGTGGAGGTGGCTTCTTTGGTAGTGATGGTTTTAAGCCATTTGTTTTTGGTAAACAAAATTCATTATTTACGCTATACGGAGGGGTAGGGCAGAAATTTCTTTTAGCAGAAAAAGGCAAACGTCATGGTGTTCAATTATTTTTTAAATATGCTGGAGGCTTCTCTTTGGCATTATTAAAGCCTTATGTACTTCAGGTGTTAAATGCAGATGCTATAACAACAGCAGATTATAAAGATTTGCAGTATGATCCTAATGTAGATAATGGCTTTCTGGATAGGGATCGTATACTTGGAGCATCTGGTTTTGGAAAAGGATGGAAGTTGAAGGTATTGCCAGCTTTACATGCAGAGGTAGCGATAGATTTTGACTGGGGCAAAAATGAGCGCTTTATAAAAGGACTGGAAATTGGAGTGGCAGCAGATTTCTATTTCACAAAAGTGCCTGTTATGGTGGAAAGTAATAAGTTGCTATATCCAAGTGTATATGCAGGCTTCATGTTGGGAAGGAGAAAAGAGCGTTAAGCAGTTAGCAATAATATAAGATGAATTCAGAAACGATAAACCGACCTCGGAAGCCAGACTGGCTAAAGGTAAAAATACCTATCGGTGAGAATTACAAGAGTGTTAGAAATTTAGTAGATACCTACAAGCTACATACAATTTGTGAGAGTGGTAACTGTCCTAATATGGGGGAATGTTGGGGTGCCGGCACAGCCACTTTTATGATCTTAGGAAATGTATGTACGCGCTCTTGTTCCTTTTGTGCGGTAGCTACCGGTAGACCTAAATTTGTAGACTTCGATGAGCCTAAGCGCGTTGCTGAGGCTATACACCTAATGCAGGTAAAGCATGCTGTAATTACTTCCGTAAATCGGGATGAACTTCCGGATAAGGGTGCACAGATTTGGCATGATACAGTGGTAGCGGTAAAGCAGATTTCCCCAGATACTACCATTGAGACATTAATTCCTGATGTTAAATCAGATTGGTCGGCCTTGGAGGTGATGATTAGTGCCGGTCAGGAAGTAGTTTCGCATAATATGGAAACAGTAAAGCGCCTCTACAGGAAAGTCAGGCCACAGGCTAAATATGAACGCAGCCTGGAGCAAATACAACGTACTAAAGATTTTGGCAAGCGAACTAAAAGTGGTGTGATGCTTGGTCTTGGGGAGACCGATGATGAAGTAGTGGAGATTTTGCAGGACTTGAGAAATCATGGCTGCGATGTAGTTACTTTAGGGCAGTATTTACAACCTACTAAAATGCACCTGGAGGTGGCCGAGTTTATTCATCCCGATAAGTTTTTAAAATTCAAGGAAATTGGGCTTGCGATGGGCATTCCGTATATAGAGAGTGGTCCTTTGGTGCGTTCCTCTTATCATGCAGAGAAGCATATTTGACCCTTGATACAATTGTGAATTTTATTTTTTTCGTTTCTTTTTTTTGATTATCTCATCTTCTTTTTCAGCCTGGTCAATCAAGGATTTCCAATCGGTATTAGGAGCTATCGATTCATTGCCGTATTCAATAGTGGCCTGATAGTCATTTTTATCAATTTCCAATACATGAATTGGTTTTTGCAAAAACCCTTCAATTTCTTTTAGAATAGGCTTCTCTTCGGAGCTACAGAAGGAGATGGCTTGACCTTTTTGTTCTCCTCTTCCTGTTCTTCCTACACGATGCACATAATTCTCTGCTACTTCCGGCAAGTCATAATTGATAACATAGTCTACATGTGGAATGTCTATGCCTCTTGCATTAATATCTGTTGCAATTAAAATTTTTGTTTTCCCTTTTTTAAATTCATCAAGTACCATTAATCGCTCGGTGTGTTCTTTGTCACTGTGCATGGTAAGCGTTTTAATAGAAGCTCTTTCCATGGCTTTAGCTACTCGTTCTGCCCGTACTTTTGTGCGCACAAAGATTAGAATTTTACTAATGGGATGTTCTTTGATAATACGTTCAAGAAAAAAACGTTTTTCATCCATTTCAATAAAAGATACGGCGTGCTGAATATTCTTGGCTACAGGATCTTTTGGAGAGATTTGTATGCGAATAGGATTATGAACCAGCGAATACGCCAATTTCTTTATTTTTTCATTGATGGTAGCGGAGAAAAATAAAGTTTGTCTTTTTTTAGGAAGAAATTTTATCATATCCTGTATGTCGCCAATAAAGCCGAGGTCAAGCATATGATCTGCTTCATCAAGGATAAGAATTTCTACTTGATTTAGTTTTAGATGGCCCTGACTAACTAAATCAAACATTCTGCCGGGAGTAGTTATCAGGATATCCGCACCTTTTTGTAGTGCCGCTATTTGAGGTTCTTGATCAACACCTCCGAAAATACATAATGTTTTTACGCGAGTTCTATTAGCAATAGCATCGAATACTTCTGTTATTTGTAATGCTAACTCATGGGTGGGTACCATAACTAAGCATCTGATTTCTTCTGCGGATCTTGTTCTTCTTCTTTCGTTTAGTGTATTGATGACAGGTATTGCAAAGGCTGCTGTTTTCCCGGTTCCTGTTTGCGCAATAGCTAAGACATCTTCTCCTCTCATAATTGGAGGTATAGACTTAAATTGAATATCTGTCGGCTTTCGAAAGCCTAATCTCTCCAGATTTCTTTTTATATCAATGGCTATGCTGTAATCTTCAAACTTCATAGCTCAAAGGTAGTTAAAAATATGTATCTGATTTTAGAGATGTAAAAAGTGGAGTTGTGAAATTGAGTTTATTTGAAATTAGATTTCAGAAGGGAGTATACTGCACTGTCTAAAAAGTCTCCTTCTGAATAGAAGTTTTCTTTAAAGTGTGCTTCCTTTATAAAATTATTTTTTTCAAGTACTCCGATAGACGCGATATTTTCTGGATTGACAATTGCTTCTATGCTATGAAGGTTTAGGGTATTAAATCCATATTGTAGTACAGTCGTCAGCGCTTCTTGAATAATCCCTTTTCTCCAGTATGCAGCGCTTAAAAGATAGCCAACTTCTGCTCGATGATTGACGGCGTCAATATGCTTGAATAATATGGTGCCTATAATTTTGTCTTCACCCTTATTGGAAATCCCCCAGGTAATACCCTCCTTATTTCTCCATTGATTATTGAGCTTCTCGATTAAACTTTCTGCCTCTTCTATGGACTGTATCAGAGGTATGTTGATGTACTTCATGATATACTGATCCGATCGAAGTATATAGATGTCATTTGAATGATCATTATGGAGTTGCTTTAGGGTGAGTCGCTCAGTATTTAATTCAGGAAATGGCTGAAGTTGTATGGATAACATAGTCAGTAAAGATAAAACTATTTATTTTCAGTAATTGCGGAGGTATTTAATTTTTCAAGTATTACCATTGCGCCATATTGATAGTAGTTTTCCTGTGAGGTAAGTTTAAATAGAATTGTTCTGGCATCGTCTATCGCTTTGTCTTTTACATAGGCCAAAGCAAGATACCATTGGATATCGAAGTAAAAGCGCTCCGAAGGAGGTGTGTTTTTTAAAATCACTATTGCTTTTTGTTGTTGATGGGTAGCTAACAAAGAGATACCCAAGAATAAATGATTTTTAGGATTTCCGGGGTTATTATCAATTGCCTTTTCGTAATATTTTATAGCAGCATAATAGTCTTCTCTTTCATAGGCCCTGATGGCGGCACTTTCTTCAGTATTTTTATTTTCACCTCTTATCGTACCCTCTGGATGAGTAAGTGGTATAAAGCAGGTGCTATAAATTTTATCAGTATTTAATTGATATTTCTTAAACAAGAAGTTGCAAATACAGCTACAAAGCCCAAGTATACATGCAGCTGTGGAATATCTGATTCGTTCAAAAAACAGAATGCCTCTCTCTTTTAAATTTCTTTTGGTTTCTCTGTCTATTAATAATTGAAGGTCTTTCTCTAATAAATCTATATCGGTATTTCTATTGTCTTGTAAAAAAGATGCTAAGCCTTCAATGCTTTCCTTGAGCGTATTGATATCTCCGGTTGATGTATTCAAACCTTCGGAGGGCTCTTTCAAGCCAATACTGTTTAGGTATTTTTTAATTTCTATATTATTCATGTTTTTGGATTGCAGCTTCCATTAATAGTTTTAGATTTCTTTTTCCATTTTGTATATAGCTCTTTACTTTTCCTAAATCATAGCCGGTTATAGAGGATACTTCTTGATAATTTTTTTGCTTCAGATAGAATAACTCAATACAGTTGCGTTGTTCGAGGTTTAGTTGTTTAATTGCAAATTCTAATAGCTTGTCTTTGTACTCTTTAATATTTAGAGACAAATCCATCTCATTTTCCATAAATTTTTCTGAAATATTTTCAAGGCTCAAGGTTTCATTATTTACAGACCTGCTTTTTAACCGTATGAGATGATTTTTAGATACGATATAAATCCATGACCTAAAATAGCTGATCTCTTGTGTCTTTAATTTTTGGAGAATCAGTTCAAAAATTTCGCTCACTGCATCTTTGGACTGCTGCTCGTCTCTAAGGTATTTGTAACAGAGTCCAAATACAGATAGCGCATATCGCTTGTAGAGTTCACCGATATATTCGGCATTTCGCTCACTTTTATAGAGCTTTATCAGACTAGTGTCTGAAAACGTTGTTAATTGTTTCATACTTCAAAACATTAATGGTTACCAATCATTTTCTGCCTGTACTTGAAGAATAGTAGAGGCGCTGTTTTTAGGGTCTTAAGTCTCAGATTTAGGAAAGAACGCTGCTTACTGCATTTCAAAAGTAGAATTGAAGCAGCTCTTATCCATTACAGTATTAAGTAAAAAATAACTTGTTATTGTATATTTATAATTTATTGATTATTGTAAGTCATTGATTATCAATATTTAGTAATTTATTATTGACTGATATAAATAACATAATTACTTGTTTTTAGATATTCTTAGCCTCGATAACTTTTACTCATTGATTTAGTTTATTATTCTGTTTATTTGCTGCCAACATAAATTAACATGTTTTGACCTGTAAGAAGTCTGAATATTGGTAAATTTGATCTCGTGCGTTTTATTTTTTTAATATCAGGGCTTTTCCTTTGGAACATCTTTTTTGCACAGCAAAATGAGGTAACTGTTCGCGCGCTTGTTGTTGATGAGAATAATAATCCGATTCCTTTCACAGATATTGCTTTCCGTCGACTTCAAATTGGTTTCTCTTCCGATAAGAATGGATATTTTACTGCTAAAATCTTACCATCAGACTCCCTGCTTATTTTGAAAAAGGGGCATGTGCCTACTAAATTGTCTTTTAAAGATTCAATTCAACGTTCAGAATATGTCATTACTTTGGTATTGCCAAGAACACCGCTTGAGCTAACTGAAGTTCAGATAAGTGCTATTCGTTCGTATCAGCAGATCAGACAGGAGATTAATAAAATTTATATCAGACAAACGGATATTAACCCGGATGCAAAACTTCTTACTAATCCGCTGTCTTATCTATATGAACTATTAAGCTCCAAAGAGAAGGAAAAGCGGTTCTCTGCTCAGTTAGAGGCTGAAGAGGCTAAGCGCATTGTATTGAAAGATCTTTTCAGATTATATAACAATTATAACATAATTGATCTGGAGGAAGAGGAATATGATCGGTTTATCAGTTACCTGAATATGCCTTATGAATTCCTTCAGAGAACCAGCGACTATGACTTGGCGGTGAGCATTAAAAGAATGTATGCTGGTTTCTCCAGAGATAAAGGCAGCTCATTCCGTAAGCATATTTATCCTGCAGCCTTAGATGATTTGCAACGGATAAAAAATGATCCGGGTGAACGCTAAAAAGGCTGTCAATCTTCCTGCCTTCCTGAAATATTTACATCGTTTTTTGCCAATTTGACCTTTTTTTGAGTATGGCATAGATTTCGACTGTTTTGTCGTGCATTTAATTAATTCACAAAATTCATAATAATTATGGCAACTAGTAAAGTAAACATTCAGCCTTTAGCCGACAGAGTAGTAGTAAAGGCTAATGAAGCAGAAACAAAAACAAAATCAGGTATTATTATCCCGGATTCCGCTAAAGAAAAGCCCCAAAAAGGACAAGTCGTAGCAGTAGGTGGTGGAAAGAAAGATGAACCAATGACGGTTAAAACCGGCGATACGGTTCTTTACGGAAAGTATAGTGGTACAGAGATTAATATCGATGGAGAAGACTATCTGATCATGCGAGAATCTGACATTTTGGCAATTGTATAAATGAGTTACTAAATATCACAAAACATTAAATAATTTAAAATATGAGCGCAAAACAAATAAGTTACAGTACGGAATCAAGAGATAAATTAAAAGCTGGTGTAGATGCATTGGCAAATGCTGTTAAAGTAACATTGGGACCTAAGGGTCGTAATGTAATCATTGAAAAAAAATTCGGAGCACCAGCTATCACTAAGGATGGAGTTACTGTTGCCAAGGAAATTGAATTAGAGGATCCATTTGAAAATATGGGTGCTCAGTTGGTAAAAGATGTTGCTTCCAAAACAAATGATGTTGCGGGCGATGGAACTACCACTGCAACGGTACTGGCACAGGCTATTATTGGCCCTGGTCTTAAGAGTATCACTGCAGGAGCAAATCCTATGGATCTTAAAAGAGGTATAGACAAAGCTGTTCATGCAGTTGTGGCTGAGTTGAAAAATATCTCTGAAAAAGTAGGTAAGGACTTCAGCAAAATCAAACAAGTTGGAACTATCTCTGCTAATAACGACGAAGAAATAGGAACCTTGATAGCTCAGGCTATGGAAAAGGTTTCTATAGAAGGTGTTATTACAGTAGAAGAAGCTAAAGGCACGGAAACTTATGTTGATGTGGTGGAAGGTATGCAGTTTGACAGAGGTTACATCTCTCCTTACTTCGTTACCAATGCAGAGAAGATGGAAGTAGAAATGGAGAAGCCATTTATTCTAATTTATGATAAGAAAGTTTCTTCTATGAAAGACTTATTGCCAATACTTGAAAAGGTAGTGCAAACGGGTAGAAGCTTACTCATTATAGCTGAGGATGTTGAAAGTGAAGCATTGGCTACTTTAGTGGTTAACCGCTTAAGAGGTTCATTGAAGATTGCTGCAGTAAAAGCACCAGGATTTGGCGATAGAAGAAAGGCTATGTTACAGGATATCGCTATTCTTACGGGTGGTCAGGTTATCTCAGATGAGTTAGGATACAAACTGGAAGATACTCAGATGGATCAATTAGGTGTTGCAGAAAAAATTGTAATTGATAAGGATAATACCACTATTGTTAATGGTGCCGGAAAGAAAACAGATATCACTGCACGTGTAAACCAAATTAAAGCTCAAATTGAGACCACAACTTCTGATTACGATAAAGAAAAGTTACAGGAGCGCTTGGCTAAGTTGAGTGGAGGTGTAGCTGTATTATATGTAGGTGCTCCATCTGAGGTGGAAATGAAAGAAAAGAAAGACAGAGTTGACGATGCATTACATGCAACTAGAGCTGCAGTTCAAGAAGGAATCGTTCCGGGCGGAGGTGTAGCCTTAATCAGAACACAGGGTGTTTTAGATAAGCTTAAGGGAGCGAATGAAGATGAGCAAACAGGTATAGAAATCATTAAGATAGCGCTGGAAGCTCCTTTACGTCAGATCTCAGAAAATGCAGGTGTGGAAGGCTCAATCGTGGTGTTTAATGTAAAAAACGGAAAGAAAGACTATGGCTATAATGCAAAAACAGAGGTATATGAGGAATTATACAAATCAGGTGTAATTGATCCAACCAAGGTTACGCGTGTAGCTTTAGAAAATGCAGCATCTATTGCAAGTATGATTTTGACTACGGAGTGTGCTATTGTAGAGAAACCTAGTAAGGATGCTCCAATGGGAATGCCAGGTGGAGGAATGCCAGGTGGCATGGGCGGTATGATGTAATAAGTATATATTAATATTTAATACATGTGTTAAAGGCGAAGATTTATTTCTTCGCCTTTTCTTTTTTCATTGTTAACAGTTCTTTGTTATTAATTAACAGATCCCTCCTCCTCGTTAATCTTTCATAAACAATTCTTATCTTTCAAGGCTTTTAAAACCATCCGTATGAGGAATTATTTTGCTTTAGTTTTTTTGCTGTTTATTGCAGGTTTTACAGCTGTTTTGGCTGATCCTGTCATCAGTCTTACGCCTGTCTCTTCTTCTGTGATTTGTTCTACAGGAAACGATACTTTATTGTATGCGGTAACAGCATCGGGATTGCCGGCAAATACCAATGTGGTTATCTATCAAAGTTCAGATAGTCTGTTTAATCCATACAATGGAGAAGGAGATAGTATCGGTTATATTCCGGGAAATGCAATTCCTCAGGATACGTTTAATTTCTCTTCTTGTGTAAAAATTCTTGGAATTTTAATTGATGCCTGTGGTGCCGTTGGCCTGGAACAAAGAAATGAGTATATCATTCTAACCTCTGGCAATGGTATTAAAGTAAGTAATCTGGCTATCGATTTTTCTTCTCAAAATAATTCAGGATCTGCTAATGCAGATATCAATTTAGGTGCTACTCCATGTGGGTACAAAATACCATCCCCGACATTAATTGCTTCATTACAAAATGGAAGCTGTAACTCCTCTAATCTTTTCGCCGCCGGTCCTAATGACTCTATTCCTGCGGATGCTGTAATCATAGTGTTTACCAGTGATTCAGTTGATGCCAGCTATAATATCAATGGACTTTGCAATCTGAATCGACCGGTTTATATTCTTCAAAGCAGTTGTCTTCGAACAATAGGAGCGTTTACGAATGCTTCCAACTGTGGTGTTTCACGCTACAGAACAACTACAGCAACGGATAAAAATCAAAATTGCAGTAGTGACTTTACCTATGATTTATGTAGCATTTTTAATAAGGATGGTACATATGCTATTCGTCAACCTGGGTTGGATACTGCAAGTGTTGGAAATAACGGGATAAGAAGAAATTTGGTGGATTCCTGTGGAGGATTGGATTATTCTCAATTTAATTTTACGGCAGATACAATTTTGAAGTTTAGAATACCGCTTGCATATTGTAATACTGGGTATCATTATCTTAAAGCTATCACCAATCCTTATGCTACTCAGCCATTATCTAATGCAATTGATTTTAAATTGGTTTGTAATGATGTAGACGCAATAGGATCAACTACTATTTGTAGTAGTAATGCAACTAATATTACCATATCGAGTATAGACCCAAATGCTTCATTTAGCTGGACGGTTTCCGGTGGAACTTTAATCTCTGGAGCAAGCAGTGGTTCTGGTAATCAGATCGCACAATTGCTGACTTATTCTGGGGATACAAAAGATAGTGTTACTTATACCATTATATCTTCAGATGCAGGATGTACAGCTACAAAACAAATTACGGTAGTCGTAAATAATTGTGCCTGTTCTACAGTTATAACAGGGAATACTGCCTTTTGTCAGGGAGATTCCATCGTCCTTGATGCAGGTGCAGGTTTTTCTTTCTATACGTGGAGTAATGGAGAAAATACTCAGACGATAACCGTAAAGCAACCCGGCAGATATGAAGTCACTGTTATTGGTCAGAATGAGTGTGTTGCAAAAGACTCTGTTGATGTGGAGGTAAGTCCATTGCCTGAATTTTATATTATACCTGGTAATTTATTTTGCCCTGGCGGACAAACTACATTATCTATCCCATCAGGATTTAGTTCGGTGTTGTGGAGTTCGAGTGAGACTTCAGATTCAATAATAGTTTCCAATGAAGGATCTTATAGTGTGTCTGCACAGAGTACCGATGGATGTCCAGTGTCTGCAGCGATAGATGTACTATATGCATCTTGTGGTGATAAAGATTTATGGATTCCGAATGCGTTTAGTCCAAATGGAGATGGAATAAATGATGTTTTTATGGTCCGCGGAAATCCTTCTACGGTTACTATAGAAAAAATGGTTATTTATAATCGCTTAGGAAATAAGGTATTTGAATCTAATAATGGTTTGCCAAATGATACAGCAGCGGGTTGGGATGGTCAATATAAAGGACAACTGGCACAGGTAGATTCATATGCTTATTATGTGCTTGTTAAATTGGCTAATGGAATAAAAAAAGAGATTAAAGGTAGTTTAACTTTAATTCAGTAGATTCTCTATAATCAAAGATTGCATTATGCGTAAAGTGTATTTATTTATTTCCTTTTTTTCTCTTAGCTTTCTTCTTAAGGCTCAGTCTATTTCACTAACGCCAATCTCTCCTCAGATATTCTGTTCAAGTGATATCTTTTCTTACACAGCAACATGGAGTAATGCATTTCAAAATTCAAATATTGTATTTTACCAATCTACGGATTCCTCATTTAATCCTTATCTCGGTCAAGGTGATAGTATCGATTATATCCATTTAGGTGGTTCTTCCTCAACAGTGCCTATATCATCTTCTTGTCCAAAAGTATTAGGTATTTTTATTGACGCTTGCGGTGCAACGGGTCAGGAGCCAAAGAATGAATATATGATTCTGTCTTCCGGCCAGGGTATTAAAGTGAGTAACCTTGCAATTGACTTTTCTTCACAGAATAATTCTTCAGGTGCTTCAAACGCGGATATAAATATAGGATCAGCTTCTTGTGGATTTAAGACTCCTGCTGCCTCTCTTATTTCCTCCTTGCAAAATGGTTCATGTAATGCATCTAATGTATTTAGTGCAGGGCCAAATGATTCAATACCTTCAGATGCTATTATTCTAGTCTTTACCAGCGACTCGGCAAATGCTGGTTATAATATCAATGGTTTATGTAATTTAAATTATCCAGTCTATATTCTGCAGAGTAGCTGCACAAGATCTATCGGGGCTTTTACTAACTCTTCAAATTGTGCGTCTGGTCGTTATAGGACTACAACTATTACAGATTTAAATATTAATTGTTCGGATAATTTTACATACGACCTGTGTGGTATCTTTAATAAGGATGGAACTTACGCTGTTAGACAATTAGGAATTGATACAGCTAGTGTAACAAATAATGGAATAAGAAAAAATATAGTAGACAGTTGTGGTGGATTAGATTATTCTCAATTGAATTTTAGCGCGGACACTATTTTAAAATTTAATTTACCCATCAGTTTTTGCAATACAGGATATCATTATATAAAGGCTATTACTAATCCAGTTAGAACTCAGCCAGTATCTAACACAATCAAGTTTAAACTTAATTGTGTAGACCTTAATGTAGTTCCTCAGTCAGCAACAATTTGCAATGGCAGTAATGCTATTATAAATATTTCAAGTAGCGATACAAATGCAATTTTTTCGTGGACAGTGAGTCCGGGGCCAAATATACGAGGGGCTACAGTTGGAACAGGGAATATAATTAATCAACTGCTAACCAACACAGGTTCTAATTTGGATAGTGTAACTTATATTATTACGGCTAGAGATTCTATATGCTCGATTACAAAGTTGGTTAGAGTATATGTTAATTCAGAATCAGGATTAGCTTTTACTTTCGGAACAAACAATACAACAGTCTGCAAAAGAGATAGTATTTCTTTAGATGCAGGATTGGGATATTCTTCATATTTATGGAACACAGGAGAAACGGGAAGTAAGATTACAGTTAAACAGGCTGGTATTTATTGGGTTCTTGTTTCTAAGAATGGATGCAGAGGTGGCGACACTATAAACGTTACGGAGATAGATAAATTCTTGCCTTTCTCT
>CANHGL010000035.1 GCA_947460245.1 Sphingobacteriales bacterium | reverse complement strand
GAAGCGGAAAGTATTTGTAAGCAGGTTTCTAAGAATAAATCTTTGAAACAGCTGGCCAGTCAGAATATAGAGAAATGGAAAATATTTCATGCTTACCAGATCTTCATGGATAGCTACATCCACAAGGGTAATTATAAATTCAGTTTAACGAAGTTCAGCAATGAAGTACCGGTTATTTCAAAAGATAAATCCGGGTATAATTTTACCATTCGGATTCTGGAAATACTATTTTTATTTGCACGCGAGGAATATAATTTTGTATTTCAAAAAATGGAAGCCCTCAGGGTTTATCGTACCCGCTACCTTAATGATAATGCCTATAAACGCAGCCACTTACTGCTCACGCTGCTCCTTAAGGCAGAAAAGCTGGGTTTTAAGGGAAAGGCTATGCAAACAATAGATGGTCCGGAATTGGAGGCGCTGCGCACGCGAAATCACTATATTATTGCAGACTGGGAGGTGATTCCGTATGAGGTAGTGTGGGATATGCTGGTGAGTTTGGCAAAGCAGTAATAAACGTATGGCAAACCTTGTATTGCCGTTTGTCTGATAGTTTTTCTATTTTTACTGTAGATGTTCCTGCTACAGCCCCGAAATCGTTCCAAAATTCTACTTTTCCTTTTTGCGTTAAGCATTATCTTCTTTACGCTTTGGTATACACATCGCCTCGCAACATCTATAGCCTCTGAAGAGATTAAAAAAGCTGCAGCAATAGCAGAGGCCTACAAGGTGCTTAATAGCAATGATGCAGACGAAATAGAGCTTTCTAAAGCACTCGATAAAATAAAGTTCAATGAAAATATACCGGTCATCTGGGCCAATGATAAAGATGAAATTTTAGCTGCTAAAAATTTCGATAGTATTCATGTTGCCAGAAATCCTGCTTACCTGCAGAAGGAATTACAGCAGCTTAAGAAAATACGGCAGTTTATAGATATTCAACTTCCGGATAATCAGGATCAGTACCTCTACTATAAAGATTCTGATTTGCTGGTCAGTATTCGTAAGTATCCATTTTATGTACTTGCATTGGTAGGGCTCTTTTTTATCATCAGCTTTGCTGCTTTTACCTCAGCACGCAGGGCGGAGCAAAACCAGGTATGGGTGGGGCTCGCTAAAGAAACAGCTCATCAGCTGGGCACACCCTTGTCGTCGCTCTCTGCATGGATTGAGATACTCCGCGAGAAATTAAATGCAGAGGAAGATGCATTGATGTTTGATGAAATGCAGAAAGATATCGATAGGTTGGTACTGATTGCAGAGCGTTTTTCAAAAATTGGTTCCGTACCGGAACTGCAGCGCCACCGTGTTACCGATATTATCCAGAATGGTATCGATTATATGTCGAAGCGTGCCTCCAAGAAGATTAATATCTACATGCTTACCGACAGTGATACCGGTATAATTGCTATGCTCAACCCGCCTTTGTTTGAGTGGGTGCTGGAAAATCTGATGAAGAATGCCCTCGATGCCATGGATGATACCGGGGAAATTCATGTGCATGCGTTTGAGAAGGATGGTATGGTAACAATAGATGTATCCGATTCCGGAAAGGGTATTTCTAAGGCGAATGTAGAGCAAATCTTTGAGCCGGGTTTTAGTACAAAGAAAAGGGGCTGGGGCTTGGGGCTTACCCTCGCCAGAAGAATTATAGAAGAATACCACCATGGTAAGATATTTGTGAAAGAGTCTTCTGTAAAAGGAACGGTATTCCGCATACTACTGAAATCGGCCGATTAAATTTAATCGGGGAGTTATCCACTCCCGGATTCGGCGCTATTTTAAACCACTTTATTCCATTAATTTTGTAGCCATCACCGCTAACGGATCTTCTATGAGAGTTTATTTTGATAATGCTGCAACTACACCCATTGATGAGGAAGTACTGGAGCTTATGTTGCCTTTTCTGAAAGAGCATTTCGGAAATCCATCTACATTATATTCTTTCGGAAGAGATACACGTGCTGCTATTGAGGAGGCACGTAAATCGATAGCACAACTTATCCATGCACAGCCGGGTGAAATTATTTTTACTTCAGGTGCAACAGAGGCCAATAATATGGCTATTAAGGGTTCTATTCAATACCTTGGTGTGGAACGTATCATTACATCTCCAATAGAGCATCACTGTGTGGAGCATTCCGTAGATTTTTGCAGAGATAATATGCAGGTAGAAACTGCATTGGTAAAGATAGATGATAAGGGTAATATTGATTTAGATGATCTGAACCGTTTGCTGGCTGCATCAGACAAGAAAACATTGGTTACCCTGATGCATGCTAATAATGAAATTGCTACGCTGCTGGATATTGAAAAGGTGGGAGCACTCTGCGAACAGTATGGTGCCTTATTTCACTCCGATACAGTACAGACGTTTGCCCATTTTCCTATCGATGTGGAGCGCATGAAGATAGACTTTATGTCTGGAGCCGCGCATAAGTTTCATGGACCTAAAGGTGTAGGATTCTTGTATATGCGTAAGAAGAATAGGGTGAAACCATTTATTCATGGTGGCGGACAGGAGCGAGGTTTCAGAGCAGGAACAGAAAATGTATATGGTATAGTAGGCATGGCTGCTGCTGCTAAAAAAGCATACGCTCACCTGGAGCAAGACAGCGCTTATATTTCAGATTTAAAAAAATATTTTATTGAACAATTGAAATCTAATTTTAGTGATGTAGACTTCAATGGAAATATTGACGAACGCAGTTTATATACGGTGTTAAATGTTTCGTTTCCGGAAAATGCAAAGACCATGATGTTGCTTTTTGCATTAGATCTGGAAGGAATCTGCTGTAGTGGTGGCAGTGCCTGTGGCAGCGGCGCATCAACAGGCTCGCATGTAGTTAGTGCATTAGGTAAGGCAGGAAATAGAATCTCCATTCGTTTTTCTTTCTCAAAACACAATACCAAAGCCGAAGTGGATTATGTTATCCAGAAGCTTAAAGAAAAATTATAATATATTGTTGGCGCAAGATTGTAGCGTTGAGAATAAGGTGTTGCATCTTGTTCCAGTATTTCCATTGTTTTTTAAGCACAAGAAGCAAAGCTAATGCTACCCTTCATTCTTGCACTAAGATTTTGTCAAGTTTGGAATGACAATTCTGAGTTGGCGCAAGAATGAAGCTATGATATTTGGTTTGGCTTCTTTTGCCAGTATTTCCACTGTATTTGATGGCTCAATAACCTAAACTAAATCAGTTCGTAATACTTGCGTTGATGTTTCCATCAAATTATTTTTTCAAACAGCCCCAGTTCCTTATTCTTTCTTACATTGTCCCAGCTAAAGCACTTTCCATTCATAGAAATATAAATTCCATGTGGCAGGGTTTGAACAAAGGCCAGTGCAGCACCTAAATTGAAGAGTCCATCGGAGCTGCCGAATTTATAAGGCACCATCGCTCCGGTAATGATGATAGTTTTATTATTTATTTTTCCAGCAAGTTCTTTTGCTGTTTCAACCATGGTGTCTGTTCCATGCGTAATTATAATTTTATCTTCAACAACATGCAGGCAGTTATGAACTATAATATCACGATCATCTTTTGTTATATCTAAACTGTCTACCATCATCAGTGTTCTGACATTGATATCGAGTTTGCAGCGCCCAAGCTCCAGCATTTCCGGAACATGAGTATCTTCAAAAAAGAGTTTTCCGTCTATTTCGTTATACTCTTTATCAAAAGTTCCACCGGTAATAAATAATCGTATTTGCATAGGATAGAAATTAGGGGTTGTCATCTACGACGCTGGTTTTAGATATGGAATCATGCCAGAAGATACCGCCGGAAAATAAGCCACTGATACCTTCAAAAGGAATCAGTCTGCAAAGGGCTCTGATTAGGCATTGAAGCAGGCTGAGCGGTTTGTCTGTATTAGATATAACTTTAGTTTTAGTAATAAATTTACCTAGAGTTTTTCCAAAAGCATATTCCAAAAGCATGTAGTAAATCACTATACACGCCATCAGTAATAAGGGTATGGTAAAATCTTCTATTTTATTTATTTTACCTTGCATATATAATTCCAGAAAATTATTCTCTACAGGAATTGGTAGTAATAGACTAATCAGATTAAATATTGAACTTATCGCGAAGCTATCTAAAAGATAATTTACGATGCGTTTACCAAGAGAGGTATTAGATATTTTTGATTTTTCTTCTTTTATACTTGTATTGGAGGGTTCCTGAATCTCCATGGACGGCATCACGCTGTAGCCGGTATCAAAAAAAGAAATTTGTTTGCATTGTTTACATTCTACTTGAGTTTGGGAAAACTGCTCATAGCTGGTACTGCCACATTTTTCACAAATAAAAGTAGTTTCAATTGCCATTGTCGGGAGTGATTAATATTCCAAAAATAGCTATTATAGGGCTAATAAAAAATCCATTGTATCCACATTGTCAGCATAGTCAGACAAAGAGGGCTGCTGGCTTTTACCAAAAGGAATTGAGCCTTTTAAACCGCAATTTCCAACTATACATTGCAGGTTGTCCTGCTCTTCTTGAATATAAGCTTCTATCTCTTGTAGATTTTCGTAGTATTCATAATGTAAACAGGAAATAGGAGAGTGCAGACTCTTATTTTCGAGGATATTGATAAAATCGATGTCTACCAACGGAGTTTGATTCATTAGGCATAGTGTACGTTGGTAGTCCATATTATTCATGTACTGGTTATGTTGATCTACTTCTTTGTATTTCATAAACCCTTCTTTAAGTTGTAGGAGATTATATCCCTTAGGTATAAAGATTTTAGAGACATTCCGACATCCCAACCCGAAATAATTAAAAATATCGGCTCCAAGGTTTTGGAGGTCTTCCAATGATTCCTGTCCATTAAGGATAGCTATAGAATTCCTGTTTCTGCGAATAATATTTTTATATTTTCCGAAATAAAATGAAAATTGTTGTGCGCTATTATTACTTCCGGTAGCGATTACAGCATCAAAATTTTCTAGTCGTTCTACTATTGATATGTAGTCCTTGAATGCAGGTGCTATGCGGATTAGCTGCTGTAAAATAAATGGTAAAAGAAATCTATCTTTTTCAGAAAGTTTAAGTTGAAGTCGATGTCCGGAGATTAAAACAGCAAAAATATCGTGAAAGGCAACCATAGGAATATTTCCTGCGGCTACTATTGCCACCGTTTTTGGTTCTGTCTCATCCGGCATTACATAGTGGTTGATCCAATTCTCGAGAGCTTGCTCATTTAGGAACGAGTTAGCTATATGCTGTAAAGCTTGTTGTGTGTTTTTTTGCGTTAACCATGAGTTGTAGGTAAAAGACTTATGTATAATTTCCTGTAAATCATCTGAGTTATCCAGTATATAGCTACCCAACGCTGCAAATGCCCTTATCCGCTCTTTTTTATTCATTAACTTAAAATTATTAGTTATTCAATCTCCAATTTCTATCTTTGTGCAAAAGTACAATAAATGGCAATCAGAATAACAGATGAATGTATTAATTGTGGTGCATGTGAGCCGGAGTGTCCCAATAATGCTATCTACGAAGGTGGTATTGAATGGGCTATGAGCGACGGAACCAGTCTTACCGGTAATTATGTATTAATGGACGGCAATGTAATTGATGCCCAAGTTAAAAACAAACCTGTTTCCAACGATCTATATTATATAGTTACAGATAAATGTACGGAATGTGCAGGTTTTCATGAAGAGCCTCAGTGTGCTGCGGTCTGCCCTGTTGATTGCTGTATTCTTGATGAAGATCACGTGGAGCGTAAAGATGAGTTATTGGCTAAGAAAGAGAAGCTGCATCTGTGAGCAATAAAAATTGAGCTCCCGGCCCTAATCCGGAAGCTCTGAAAAAAATCCCCAAGTAATTTACACTAATGAAACCCTATTATCTTTCTATACTTTTATTTTAATTCCTGCTTTTATTTTATTTTTCTTGTTATTCAAAGGTGCATCATTTTTAGTAGGGTTATGTTATATTAATCTTTATTTGTCTTACATGATTACCACCTTTAATGAATAAATAAAAAAGCCTCCGATTTAATTCGAAGGCCTGTCAAAATTGCTAAAGTCCCAGCATTTTCAGTTGCTCCAGACCATTTTAAGGGTCCCACCTCTAGTTCACTCTAAATCTCCCTCTTGCAACTTCAACATTGTAAAGATGTTCTTCAGATAACGTTAAGTAGTTACAAAAAGTGCAGATAAGGTTATAAGAATTGCAGATACTTATTCAAAATCTTTATAGAGTAAATATTTTTTGCGAATGCTTTTGAAGGCATGAATAGAATCTTGCCAGGTTTTACGGATTGCCTTTTCAGTCATCCCTTTTTTGATTTGTTCTTCCAGTATTGTTGATCCTGCTAATTTGGTGAAAAAAGAGTTGAAAAAATTGGCTTTATCTCCGGAGCAAGCATAGGCATTCAGTAAGTATTTCAGCGTAAATTTTTGTTTACGCAATGAATCTATAGGAATACCTGATAGATCATATCCATAGCAAAGTTGGTCTTGCAAGAAGGGTTTGCTAGCTCCTGGTTTACTCGTTGGGGTAAATGAAAAAGATATTTTTGGAAAGTTAGGTGAACCATAAATTTGAAAGGGTTTATCAGTGCCTCTGCCTAAACTCACGGCATTAGTGCCTTCAAAAAAACAAAGACTGGGATATAAATAAATGGCATTCATGTTGGGCAGGTTAGGAGAGGGTTTTATTGGCAAGCTATATCCTGTTTTATGGGTGTAATGCAAACAAGTTATAACAGTTAGCGAGCACTGTATTTTATTGTTTAACCACCTTTCGCCATTGAGCATTTTTGAATATTCACCTACAGTCATGCCATGTACAACAGGCACTGGATGCATGCCTACAAAAGAATGATAGGTAGTATCCAGAACCGGACCGTCAACGTAATATCCGTTCGGATTGGGTCTGTCTAAAACCAGTAATGGTTTATACTGTTCTGCACAGGCTTCCATTACATAGTGCAGTGTAGATATATACGTATAGAATCTTGCTCCGGCATCTTGGATGTCGAATACTAATATGTCTATATTTTTTAAGTCATCTGCATTAGGTTTCTTGTGGTCTCCATATAAAGAGATAATGGGCGTATTGGTCTTGGTATCTATTCCATTTTTTACATGCTCACCAGCATCTGCAGTTCCTCTAAATCCATGCTCGGGTGCAAAAACAGCATTTACTTTTATGCCTAAGCTAACTAAGCTATCTAGCAGATGTGTATTGCCGATAGTAGAGGTCTGATTAATCACCAGACCAACATTTTTACCTTTTAATATTGGAAGATATTGATCCATCCGTGCTGCACCAACAATTACATCGCTTGCCTGAGTAGGCAAAAAAAAGCATACACAAAGACTAATCAATAAGTGAATTTTAAGCATAAGATAAAAATATCAAAATTATATCAAATACTGCAGTATTACGGACAGATTAGAGGAGATGTAATTAAATTTTTGCAACAACTCCAGATAGCAATAAAAGTCAAAACATATTCCGATATTCACGGTATGAATTTTCAGTTATTCATATCCAGAAGGCTGGCAATAGGCGATAAGCAATCTTTTTCACGCTTTATTATTCGAATTGCTGTTCTTGCTATTGCATTGAGTGTGTCGGTCATGATTATCTCTACATGTATGGTGACGGGCTTTTCTAAGGAGATAAAGGACCGTATTTTTGGGTTCTGGGGTGAAATACATATTACCAATTTCGATAACAATGAGTCTTTGGAAGCCTCTCCCATAAAGCAGCAGCAAGTTGCGTTATATATATTACGACAAGCCCCTGAAGTGCATAATGTAGCGCCATATATTATTAAGGCTGGCATTCTGAAAACGAAATCAGATATTGAAGGGATAGTCTTTAAAGGTATAGATACAGCTTACGATCTCCAAACAATCGGCTCTTTCCTAAAAGAAGGTACACTTCCAGATTTTAGAGATACTACATCCTGTAAATCTATTTTGGTCTCTCAATCTACGGCGCGAAAGTTAAATCTTAAGGTAGGAGATTTTGTAGTGGCTTATTTTATTCGTAAAGATTTAGCTACACCTCAAGGCAGAAAACTGATGATCAGTGGAATCTACCATACCGGATTGGAAGAGTATGATAAACAATTTGCACTGGTAGATATTCGTATGCTTAGGGCGTTGAATCAGTGGAGTAATGATGAAGTAAGCGGTTTTGAAGTGCGCTTAAAGGATATAAATACCATGGATGCTTTTAAGGATTCTATATTTTTAAATTATGTAGATCAAACTATTAATGCGCAAACCATGAAAGATATTAATCGCAATATATTTGAATGGCTGGATCTGCAAAAAGTGAATGAGTACCTAATACTTGGATTCATGGTTTTGGTTGCGGTGTTGAATATGATTACGGCATTAATTATCTTAATTCTCGACCGAACAAATATGATAGGTGTGTTAAAATCAATGGGTGCTAATAACAAGAGTATATCAGGCATATTCATGTACAATGCTGCCTATATCATTCTAAATGGATTGTTTTGGGGTAATCTTATCGGAATAGGTATGTGTTTGCTACAGTACTATACCGGATTCATTACCCTTAATGAAGAGAATTATTATTTATCGGTTGCACCGGTATATTTTAATGTTTGGGGTATTCTTTTAATCAATGTTTCTACACTTGTAATTTGCACATTGATTATGTTACTGCCGGTTCGTTTAATCAGTAATATAACGCCCATTAAAGCAATCCGATTTAAGTAATACTGTATAATTTAAATAAGTGCGGTGATGACCTTTACCTATAAGAATAAAATAAAATGTACGAAAGAGGAAGCCTGGTCTTTGATTATAGATTTGGAACGCAGGCCACAGTGGATCCACTTTCAGGAAAAGTGCTATTGGTTAGAGAAACAAGCGGGGATGATAGGTTCTCGCTATCAGGAAAAACAGGTCTTTTTGGGCATTCCATTAAATGTAAATTATGTTGTTACTGTCTGGAAAGAGCTGGAGCGAAAAACCAGTAAATGCGACATTGGTCCTTTTTATCAAACGGTAGATATTGCAATTGAGGAAGCACAGGAAGGTATTTGGTGTTCACTAACTATTCATGCTAAAGTAGGCCCATTTATTTTGGTGCCTGAGAAGTTTCTGCGTAAGCAGATAGACGCGTTAATTCAGCCAATGGTAGATAAGTTTACGGCTATGCTGGAAAGAGAATCTTCCTTACTTTAATTTTAATAATCTTAGGTACTCTTTTGATTTTGCTTCTCCTTCTATTTTGAGGATATATTTATTATTTTGGTCAAAGAGGATACTGCAGGGGAAACTAGAGTAGTTGAGTTTGTGCGTGAGCTCAAAGTTTTGTTCCTGGCCAATGAAAATAGTAGGATATTTTTCCAACTTATAATCGGTATGAAATTGCTTGATGGCATTAAAGACTTCAAAGGAGGAAAGAACAAACTGGGTCTCCTTAAATTTTTCAATATTTTTTAAAATATCGCCTATTGTTCGTTGGCAATGTTCACAGGTAGGACTAAAATTGATAAATACGGTATTCTTGTGTGCAGGTAGGTCTTTTTGGGTTAGGTAGTGCACGCTGTCCATTTTCAGTAAACGGAAATATGGATATGAAATACTTGTGGTGTCCTCTGCAAAAGAAAGTAAGGGGCATATGAAGATCATGCAGACCAGTAGAAGCCTAATTTTCATATTACGCTTTTATAAATCAAGCAATGTTTTATGTTTACGTTTCCGTTTGAAATGCGTTTGTCTCAGTTTGTGGTCCTCGCCAGAAATTATACTAATATTGCCATCTACTTCTAAAATAGCCAGCAATACATCTTTTACATCTGCTACCCCATGTTCTCTCACTGCCGCCAGTAATTCCTCTTGTGTTAGCATGGCGTCCTTCATGTGTTTTTCTACAACCTTACCTTTGGATATTAAGGTAAGCGGTTCTGATTGTACAAGTGTTCTTACCCGTTTAAACTTAAACATCAGGATTCCTAAAATCATATTTAATGTAAATAGCACAGTTGCAGCAATAATACCTCCTTCTAAGGAGGTGTTTTCGCCTACCATGGCATTTTGAACAGCGTTGCTGATTAGTACGATTAATACAAGGTCGCCAATGGAGAGCTGTGATAGTTCTCTTTTTCCAAATATCCTGAAGGCTATAATCATGAAAATATAGACACAGCTACTTCTAAATGCGATATCAAGTATGGGGTGTATTTCAAAAGGCATATTTAAAGTTACTAATTTATCGATAGAGTGCTGTGGTTTGTATTCCGCTAAGGGGATTAACTCCATATATAAATTATGTTTTATTTAAAATTGGGTTTTTACTGCTGTGATTGCCAAGATTATATTTATTTTTAACTTTCCAATACTATAACGTACTGCTGACATGAAAATATCTTTAAACTGGCTGAAAAGTTACCTCGATTTTGACCTTTCCAATGAGGAGCTCAAAGATTTACTGACCGACATTGGTTTGGAAGTGGAGAGTATAGAGCCATTTGAATCAGTGAAAGGTGGACTTAGGGGGCTGGTGATTGGTCATGTATTGGAAAAAGAAAAGCATGCAGACGCGGATAAGTTATCGGTTTGTAAGGTAGATGTAGGTGCTGAGGTATTGCAGATCGTTTGTGGTGCACCCAATGTGGAGCCCGGACAAAAGGTAGTTGTGGCATTAGTGGGTACCCAGGTGGTTCCTATTGAAGGGGAGCCTTTCGTTATCAAGAAAGCCAAAATCAGAGGAGTAGAGTCTTGCGGTATGATCTGCGCAGAGGATGAGATTGGGCTTGGAAGCTCTCATGCTGGTATTATGATATTAGATCCTGCCATTGAAGTGGGTACCCTGGCGGCTGACTTATTTGGTATTGAAAGCGATTTTGTGATAGAGATTGGATTAACACCAAATCGTACCGATGCATTCTCTCATATTGGTGTTGCCAGAGATTTAGCTGCCGCGCTCAGCTTTAGAAATAATACTAATTATAAGTTAAAAGTACCTGATAGTAAATTAGTTGATGATGTTAATAAAAAGCTTGACTTTATAGTTGAAGTACAACAAAAAGAAGCTTGTCCTAGATATACTGGCTTGGTTATTGAGGGCCTAAAGGTTGGTGAATCCCCTGCTTGGTTAAAAAACAGGTTGAAGTCAATAGGACAGAAGTCTGTCAATAATATCGTGGATGTAACTAATTTTGTCCTCCATGAGTATGGTCAGCCTTTACATGCCTTTGATCTGTCCGAGATTAAGGGGAGTAAGATAAAGGTCGGTAATCTGCCAGCTGGAACTAAGTTTACCGCTTTAGATAATACGGTAATAGAATTGAATCAGGAAGATTTGATGATCTGTGATGGAGAGGGTTCTGGTATGTGTATAGCAGGGGTATATGGTGGTCTTAGATCTGGGGTTAAGGATAGTACAACGACTATATTTCTGGAAAGTGCTTATTTCGATCCTAAAACGATTCGTCGCACCTCTACCCGTCATGGATTAAGAACAGAGGCAGCTACTCATTTTGAGAAAGGGATAGATCCTAATGGAATATTAAATGGATTACTAAGAGCAGCTTATTTGCTAGAGACTCATTTTGGAGGAAATATATCATCACAAGTATTTGATATTCAAACTAAAAGCATAGATTTATTTAAAGTAAAACTTGAATATAAAAATATACAAAATCTTACTGGTGTGGTTATTTCGCCGGAGGATATCCTCCGGATTTTAAACTTACTGGAAATAGAAGTTACTGCCACTGAGGGGCCTGCTGAAAGCCTGATTTGGTCGCTTAATGTCCCTCCTTACAGAACTGATGTGACCCGTGAGGCAGATGTTATAGAAGATATTTTGCGCATTTATAGCTTCAACAGGGTACAGATTCCTAAACGGTTAAGTGCTTCTCTGAATTTCACGAACCCTTTTGATGCCGATAAGCTTTATAATAGAACAGCCGATAGTCTTGTGGGCTTGGGGTTCTATGAAATGATGAATAACTCCATCGGTAAATCCAAATACCAGTCTGCCTTAAAAGGGCAAACTCAGGAAGCCTGGGTGCGCTTGTTAAGTTCTATCAATACCGAACTGGATGTACTGCGCAATAATATGTTATTCTCGGGGTTGGAGTCTGTAGCACATAACATCAATCACAAGAACGCCAATGTGAAGTTGTTTGAATTTGGTAAAACATATAATATAGATAATCAATCTATTGACGTTGATTATATAAAGCAATACAAGGAGCAAAATCACCTCGCTATTTTTGTATCGGGTAATAAAAGTAGTGGTAACTGGAAATCTCCTGTAGTTAAGACAGACTTCTATTACCTGAAATCTATCGTAGACAGTATACTGAGCAGGATAGGTATAAACGATTATCTGGCGCTGGATACTGAAACTTCAGAATTGTTCCAATACTCGCTGGTGTATAGAAAGGGTGGACAGCAAGGTAAGGTCTTGGTGGAGTACGGTAAGGTACAGCCACATCTTGCTAAACTTTTAGACATAAAGCAAGATGTATATTTTGCTGATTTTAAATGGGATAATATCATTCATTTCACTAAAAAGTTGAATATAACTTCAGGTGAAATCTCAAAATATCCTTCCATAAAACGGGATTTAGCCTTGCTTTTAGACAAAAAAGTAAAATTTTCAGAGGTTAAATCTATTGGGGAGCAATTAGGAAAGAAAATTTTACGTAATATTGAATTGTTTGATATCTATGAGGATGAAAAAATAGGTAAGGATAATAAATCCTATGCCGTTAGTTTTACCTTCACAGATGCTACCAAAACTCTACAGGATGCTGAAATTGAACAAATTATGGGTAATCTGATGGAGGCTTACAAAACCACTCTAAACGCTATAATACGTTAAAATGGCAAAGATTGATGGCAAATGGGATCGGATTTTTAAAAAAATTCAACTAATTTTAGAGAAGAATCAAAAGTTAGAAGACATTAAAAGTCTTTCTGAGCGACGAATTCTGGAATTAGAGAATAAGATTATTGAACTAAATAAAGAAAAAGAAAGCTTAAAAGAACAAGTACAATATATTAAAGCAGCGAAGGAAGTGCATTTATCTGATAAGGAAAGGGCAGTTACAAAGCAACAGTTGAAAGTGTTTATGGATGAAATTGACGAATGCTTGGCAAAATTGACAGAATAATGGCAGAACAACTTAATATAAATCTATTGATTGCGGGAAGGCCTTATAAGTTGAAGGTTTCTCCGGATGAGGAGAGTTATGTTCGCCAGGCCGCCAAGGATATCAATGATAAAGTTGCCGAATATCAAAAAACATTGCTCACTCGTGATCGCCAGGATTTCCTGTCGATGATTGCTTTGCAATCTACAGCGGAAGCATTGCAAAATAAAAACAGGGCCACAAACGCCAATATTGATGCCAAGCTCGACGAGCTGGAAGCTATCCTCGATAAACAACTCGGAATCACTTTATTCTGAAGTTTCAGAGTTATCCCTTTGCTGTGTAAAAAATAGAAAGTATTAGAGATTCGATTTCTATACTTTCATGAACGCAAACTAGCTGATACTGACACCGTCAGCTGTACGATTATTATTAACGCATTAAATAAATACAGTGGATCCAATTACAATGTCGATTATAGCCGGAGTATCTGCCCTTATTTTGGGAGTAGTACTGGGCAAATTTATATTCAAAGCGAATGTAGATAAGCAATTAGCAGAAGTTAAACTGGCTGAAGTAAAAGCCAAGACGTTCGAAGAGGCTGCCAAAGCAGAAGCGGAAATCATCAAAAAGAGCGCACTGAATACCGCAGAATCTCTTAAGAAGGACAAGATGATGGAGGCAAAGGAATATTTTCTGAAGCAAAAGGAAGAGCATAATAAAGATGTAGAGCAGCGTAACAGAAAAATTATTGAGTCTGAAAGCCGTGCTAAACAAATTGAGCAGTCCTTAAAAGATAAGCTTACCAATATGGGTAAACAGGAGAAGGATAACGATGCCTTAAAACTTCAGCTTAGTGAGCAAATAGAGCTTGCCAATATCAAAAGAGGGGAGTTGGAGAAAGCACATGCAGAACATGTCTCTAAGTTGGAACAGGTAGCCAAACTTTCTGCAGAAGAAGCAAAGGCGCAGTTGATAGAACAATTGAAAGGAAAAGCGCAAACGGATGCCATGGCACACGTTAAAATGGTAATGGATGAAGCTAAGCTTAAGGCTAACAAAGAAGCCAAGAAAATTGTTATTCAATCTATACAGCGAACAGCAGCTGAGACTGCCATAGAAAATACAGTATCTGTTTTCAACCTTACTTCGGATGAACAGAAAGGGCAAATTATTGGTCGTGAAGGAAGAAATATTCGTGCACTGGAAGCAGCTACAGGGGTTGAGATTATCGTAGATGATACGCCGGAGGCAATTATCATTTCAGGATATGATGCATTTAAAAGAGAGATCGCGCGTTTGTCGCTACAGCGTCTTGTTGCAGATGGTCGTATTCACCCTGCCCGAATTGAAGAAGTGGTAGCTAAAACAGAAAAGCAACTGGAAGGTCAGATTATGGAAATCGGTGAGCGAACCGTTATCGATTTAGGTGTTCACGGGTTACATCCGGAGCTTATCCGACTGGTGGGTAAAATGCGTTTCCGTTCTTCTTACGGACAAAACTTATTACAGCACTCTCGTGAAGTTGCAAATTTATGTGCGATCATGGCAAGCGAGTTGGGACTAAATTCCAAGATTGCTAAACGTGCCGGTTTATTACACGATATAGGTAAGGTTTCTGATGAGGATCCGGAATTATCTCACGCACTACTAGGTGCTAAATTGTGTGAGAAATACGGAGAAGCACCAGTAATTATAAATGCTGTTGGTGCGCACCACGATGAAATGGAAATGTTATATATTATTTCTCCAATTATTCAAGCTTGTGATGCCATCTCTGGTGCCCGTCCTGGTGCTCGCCGTGAGATTATGGAAAGCTATATGAAGCGCATAGACGAACTGGAGAAACTGGCAGTATCCTATCAGGGAGTTCAGAAAGCATATGCTATTCAGGCTGGAAGGGAGTTACGCGTTTTGGTAGAATCAGAAAAAATAGATGATAAGCAGGTGGAGGAAATTTCGTTTAAGATAGCTCAGCAAATACAGGATGAGATGACTTATCCTGGTCAGATAAAGGTTACTGTTATCCGTGAGACGCGAAGCGTTTCGGTAGCTAAATAAACTCTAACCTATTTTATAAAAAAAAGAGCGAAGATTACTTCGCTCTTTTTTTATTGAGTTTAGTTCTTTTTTGCGAGTTCACTTTTCAGATAATTGATGGATTGTGTATACATCATATCCGTTTCGTCGAACTCTGCCAGAAAAAAAGATAACCAATCTCCCCAATGTATGAAGTAGAGCATCTTTTCTAAAACAGAGTTACCCTTGCTATACACCTCTTTAGGTGTGGAGGTGTATTCCTGTATAATTTCTTTAGATATATCTATCCTCTGTGCTAGCAATGGATGATCATCTTTATTTCGAAAAATGATGACGGAAATAGCTGGCTGTTCTTTTTTCCAACCTTCCAATTCATTATGATCTAATTCCGGGAATACATTATGCCAGGCAAGTATTTTGGTATTTTCATTTAACTGTTGTCGAATTCTAAGTGCAACAGATTCCATCCTTGCAGTACTATACAATAGGGGCGTTTTACCGATTAAACTTTTGGCCGTAGCCTTGGCATCCATTCGGATATTTTTCTCTTCTTCATCCAGAAGTTTTATAGCGGCTAATATCTCTTTTTTGTAGGCACAGGAAATGATATAGAAAAAGTTTAATACATACAGTAACTGAACCAATGTGTAGGCAATAGCTGCACGTGGAGGCATCCCATCGGGAATCTCTATGAGATCTATAGATTTACGCTGTGCCTTCTCGCTTATCTTACCTCCGGTAGAAATGCATACTATTTTAGCATCTCTCTCCATGGCTTCTTCCATGGCTTTTATAGTTTCTTCCGTATCTCCGGAGTACGATACTATTATCACCAAGGAGTGCCGATTTACATAGAATGGTAGTGTGTAATCTTTATTGATAACTACAGGTATTCTGATTTCCTGTGCTATTGACTCTAAAGCGATATTTCCTGCCATTCCTGATCCGCCCATTCCACTAATAACTACATTTTTAATTTCATTGTTAGCTTCACTAAGGCTGATTCCTGTGGTGATATCGAGGGCTTCTCTTAATTGTCCGGTAAATTCTGCAATTAATTCTTTCATGGCTTTATTCATTAGCATAACGGTATAATTTCCGATATTAAGTGATTTAAAAAGATTAAATTTTCTACGCTTATTCGCTGTGATGAAAGTGATACTTTTTTTCAAGAAGCATCTTACAGCGCTTTTAAAAATTGTTATATGTTTTCCATTTCAGGAAATAAAAAAATCCTCCCAATGGGGAGGATTTACTCGATATATAGTTTAAAACTATTTTCTTCCTTTCATAGATTCCTTGATACGAGAAGCCTTTCCTTTTAGCTCACGGATATAGAATATCTTTGCTCTGCGCACTTTACCAATCTTGTTCACCTCTATCTTTTCAATATTAGGGGACAATAAAGGGAATATTCTTTCTACACCAACACCATTAGAAATTTTACGAACCGTAAAAGTTTGTGTAGCGCCTGTTCCTTTCTTTTGAATAACATCTCCACGGAAAATCTGGATACGTTCCTTGTTACCTTCGATAATCTTATAGTGAACATTTATATTATCTCCTGCTTTGAAATCAGGGATATCTTTAGTGCCTGTAAGTCTTTTGGTTAATTCTTTTACCTTGTCCATCTTAATTCATTTGAGTGTGCAAAGATAGGTAGTTTTTTGATAAAATCAATGTTATTTAATCGTTTTCTAATAAATCTGGCCTTCGTTTTTTTGTCCTTTCCATAGATTGCTCGTAGCGCCATTCCTCAATCAGCTTTTCATTACCGGAAACTAGAATATCAGGTACCTTCCATCCTTTAAAGTCGGCCGGACGGGTATAAACGGGCGGTGCAAGTAACTTATCCTGGAAGGAATCCGTAAGAGCAGAGGTCTCATCGCCCAAAACTCCTGGTATTAGTCGGCCTATGGCATCCACTAGAACTGCAGCAGGTAACTCCCCGCCAGATAACACATAACTGCCTATGGATAACTCTTTGGTAACTATGTGTTCGCGCAATCGTTC
>CANHGL010000034.1 GCA_947460245.1 Sphingobacteriales bacterium | reverse complement strand
CATCAGGAAATAATAATGTAGAGATTATTGAAATGGATAGAATGCGTAAGCTAATTGCGCAGCACATGGTAAACTCCATAAATACGTCTGCACACGTATCTTCTTTTGTAGAATGTGATGTTACGAATATTGTACGTTGGAGAGAGAAGCATAAGCAGGCCTTTCAAAAGCGAGAAGGATTTAGCCTATCCTTTATGCCCATCTTTGTGGAAGCTATTTCGAAAGCCATCAAGGATTATCCGATGATTAACATTAGCGTGGAAGGGGATAAGATACTGTTGAAGAAAGATGTCAATATCGGAATTGCGACAGCACTGCCATCTGGAAACCTCATTGTTCCGGTGGTGAAGAATTGTGATCAGAAGAGTATTTTAGGTATAGCAAAGGCTATAAATGCCATCGTGCAGAAGGCACGTACTAATTCACTGCAGCCGGATGATATTTCAAATGGAACCTACACTATTTCTAATATAGGTACTTTCGGAAATATTATTGGTACACCTATTATTAACCAGCCACAGGTTGCAATTATGGCGGTTGGTTCTATCACCAAGAAACCGGTGGTATTAGAAGTAGATGGACAGGATGTTATTGCGATACGTCATATGATGTATCTTTCACATACGTATGATCATAGAGTTGTGGATGGTCAGTTGGGAGGTTTATTTGTTAAAAGAGTAGCAGAATTATTAGAAAAGTTTGACATACATCAAGAAGTTTAATACCTTACTTTTAATAATGTTAGAAATCCCCATAGTATCATTAAATTGATAGTATGGTAGTCTTAAATAATGACCTAGAAAGATGTCGCCAGCAAATGCGCGATTTCTTGTTGAGTTTTGCGCCGGAAACTCCGGTTAATGAGTTAGATGAACTCCTATCTGAATATACGCTAGAACATTTTAAAAAGAAACAGATTATTCTCGCTGAAGGTGTTCAAAGTAATTTTGTCTACTTTGTTTGTAATGGATTGGTACGCGTTTATTTTGTAAAAGATGGCAAGGAGCTTACCAATTGGTTCATTTCAGAAAATATGAGTTTTGCATCCTCCTTTTCTTTGTTTGGCAAAGAAAAGAATGACTCTGTCTTTGAGGCAGTAGAAGATACTCTGGTGCTTAAAATTGATTTCTTTGTTTTAGAATCATACTATAGGAAATATCATGCTTTAGAGCATATTGGCCGTAAAGTTGTGGAGCGCTATTATTTTGAATTTTTAAAGAAATCTCACGAGGTTTCTTTCTTCAGTGCTGAAGAGCGCTATTTCCTATTTTCTAATAATCACAGTGATTTATTAAATCGTTTACCGCTGAAATTAGTTGCGTCTTATCTGGGGATTTCACAGGAAACGTTAAGTCGAATAAGGGCTAAACATTAGATGGAAAGGGCCATTTCTGTTGTTTCCTACTAAAAATTAAAAATAGTATAGTGCCACTCAGTATTATACTCAACGCAAACAAGATATATTTCCATTCTGAAGTAGCAAAAACAAATAGCCATACGGCAATTCCTATTAAAGCCGGAATTGGAAACAAAGGCATTTTATAAGGCAAGGACTCTTTTTTATTTCTCTGGTGTAACAGAATCACACCGATACTTTGGCTTACAAATTGTATTAGTATACGCATAATAATTATTGCGGAGATAATCTCTTTCATCTTGAATAATAAACTAAAGCAAAATGCTACTGCTCCTAAAATAAGTAGAGATATATGAGGGAAGTGTTTGGTAGGATGTAGTTTTGAAAAAATCTTAAAATAATTACCGTCTACAGCAGCTGCATAAGGTACTCTCGAATAGCCTAGCATTACCGAAAATAGTGAGGATATTGCGATAAATAAGATTAATGCAGTTGCTATTTTAGCGGCCGTTATACCATATATTCTTTCAAAGAAAGTACTTACAATAAATTCTGATTCTTTTGCCTCCTGCCACGGGATAACGCCCAGTACCACAATCTGCATTAAGAGATATAATACGGTAATGCCCAATATGGAAATAAATATACTTTTTGGAATATTTTTCTCTGGTTCTTCTATCTCTCCACCTAAATGGCATACATTATAGTAGCCCAAAAATGAGTAAATCGTTTTAGTGGTGGCATGTCCTAAGCCTATAAAGAAAATTGGACTCAGATTAAAAGCATCTTGAGAATAGGTAAATGCAAGTTCCGGACGGAAGTGCGTAATCCCACTTAGAATTAACCAAAGAATAGTGCCTGCTACTATCATCCACATAAAGACAGAAATTTTACCGATGTCTGTTATTTTTCTGTAGAGCAGCAATACCAAACAGAGCACAAGTGCACCGGATACACATTTTTGTTGCAGGGTATTCAGCGGAATAAGGTATTGTAAATATTGTGCAAAACCAATCGCGCCGGATGCAATTACCAAAGGAGCCTGTATGGTAGTTTGCCAGATATAAAGAAAAGAGAAATAGCGTCCATACTTTTCTTTTCCATAGAGATTCTGTAAGAATACATAGCTGCCACCTGCCTGAGGCCATTTAGCTCCGAGTTCACTCCAAACACAGCCGTCGCAGAAAGATAAGATAGCTCCTAAAATCCAGGCAACAATACATTGCGGACCATTCATTGCTCCAATAATAAATGGAATGGTGATAAACGGACCAATGCCTACCATATCAATCATATTTATGGCTATTGCTTGTCTTAGTTTGAGTCCTCGTATAAGTTTCTGCATTAGTAGGTTTTTAGCTTATAGGGGATACTCTTCAGTTCCTCAAAAAGTTTTTGACATTTTATCTTGCCTTCTTCTCCATTCATGCTAAAATACCAGAACTGCTCATAGTCTCCATGGTTCATAGCCAGTTGCATAGTACCTTGTGATTTATGTTCAGCAATTTCCCAATTCACAATAATTTTATAGCTCAATGAATTTTTATAGCCAAACTGTACACTCTTATCAAAACTATACATGGGGCCGTTTCCTTCTATTTTAGTTTCTGTGTAGTTTTTAAGTTGAGTGTAATTAAGTTTTATGGTATCTTCTTTTGATGCTCCTGTTACACCGAGTATGATGGGTCTTTGATTAGAGGGTAAAGTGAGAATAGTTCGGATGGCTAGAAGTGTAGCAGCCTTATGATGTGCATGCGTTTCTGGTGTAGGGAGTAAACAGAATACATAATCATATTTTGTTCTGGTGATTATTTCTTTAAGTCTTGTACTTACCCAGTTTACATTCCAGGTCGTATCCAGTGGTTCGCGCTCATCTAATCCGTAGTGTGCATCCTTTTGATCCAAAAAGAAGACATTTCTTATGCCAATAATTTTTGCTGCATTAAGGAGTTCTTGCTTTCGTATACGAGGTAGATGTTCTCTTCCTACAGCTTCATCTGTAAGTTCTAATCCATAAAAACTTTCCGATAAAGTAGCATATTTATAGCCACCCTCACCGTTGGTAATAACACACTGGTCTGCAATGCCATGTAGCTCTTTAGTGATTTTATAAGTGGTAGCCGCAAATCCTGTTTCATCATCCGGGTGTGCAGTAATGATTAGAATCTTTGGTGCGTTAAATGGTTGTGCATTTAAATGTTGACTGACTATGGTTGCACAAAAAATAAAAATCCATTTTTTCATAAGAGGAGTAGTTGATGATGTTCGATGCTGAATGCTGATTTATGCTGTTCTAAATATATTGAATTGAGAGGTATTATTATTGCGAATAGAAGATTTTATACCCGTGCGCAATCTTAGATTGTAATTCTGCTTGTATTATATCTAATTCATTGATTTTCAGTATTTATATTGCTTTCACATTAAGTATTGTTAACATTTTACATGAGTAGTCCGTTGTAAATTTATAAGGTGAATAAGAATTTACTTCTCTTTACTTCAATATTGTTATTTCTGGGTTTGTTCGGAGTGGGCGTAGTGCAGATATTCTGGCTGAAAGATGCTATCAATTCAAGGGAACAGGAGTTTGATAAAGCTGTTTTTGATGCGATGAATGATGTATCAACAAAGATAGAAGATCTTTCCTTTCACCCCTTGCTTTCACAGATGATGCAAACCAATAAGGTGCATACGAATGAAAATGGGGAGCTCGTTATTGAAATGTATAATTCTTACGGCAGTGATAACGGGTTAACTTACAGTACTGATAATGCACCTGGTCTATCTGCTCAGGGCGAAAATAAGTTACTGTCATCACGTGCTTACGGACAGCGCCCATCTGCAGATTACTATCCTCCTGAATTGCAACACATGCAAGATTTTATGGCACATCAGGTAGCCAGCATGCAGCCTATAACTGAGTTATTGGATACCGCTAAATTGAATGAGATTATTTTAGCTGCATTAAGTACACATGGCATTAAAACGAGTATGTATTTCGGTGTAACGGAGTATGATCCTGATAATTTTGTTTTATTGTCCAAGAATGCTCCACTGACTGAATTATTAAGAACCCCATATGTTGTTGGACTTTTCAAGAGGAGTATGTTTGATGATAGCAAAATGCTGAGACTTTACCTGCCGGATAGAAAGAAATATTTGTACAGCAGTATGTCACCTATGATGCTCTCTTCTTCGGTATTCTTTTTAATGGTAGTAGCTGCATTTATTCTTTCCTTTCAGATCATATTCCGACAAAAAAAATTATCGGATATGAAGACTGATTTTATAAATAATATGACGCATGAATTGAAAACTCCTATTGCAACAATTTCTATTGCAAGTGAGATGTTAAAAGATAATATTATTTCGGAGTCATCGGAAAATAGATCTAAATATGCCGGTATCATATTTGACGAAAATAAACGTCTTTATAATCACGTGGAGCAGGTTTTACAGATTGCACGTTTAGAAAAAGGGGAGTTGCAGTTGAATATGGAAGATCGAGATATACATTCCATGATAGAGACGGCAGCAAGTAGGTTTAATCTTATTCTGGAAGAATTAAATGGCACAATTGAATTAAATCTGAATGCCCATCATCCTGTTATTAAAGTGGATGAAATGCATTTCAATAACGTCTTGAATAACCTGATTGATAATGCCATTAAATACAATAAAAAGGAACCCATGGTAAGGATTAATACCTCAAATTACAATTCAGGCATACAAATTGAGGTACAGGATAATGGGGTGGGTTTGTCTAAAGACGATCAGCAGAAAATATTTGAACAGTTCTATAGGGTTGCCAAAGGGAATGTTCATGATACTAAAGGCTTCGGATTAGGCCTGAGTTATGTAAAATCAATTGTAGATAAACATAATGGCAAAATATGGGTGGAAAGTAAATTAAAAGAAGGTTCCAAGTTTATTATTCAGCTACCTTATTCAGCATAATAAAATTTATCACGATTAAACCATAAAAATATGAGCGCAGTAATTAAAAAGAAAGTTTTATTGGTAGAAGATGATCAAAATCTAGGCATCCTGCTACAGGAATATCTCCGTCACAAAAACTTTGAAGTTGAATTAAAAAGAGATGGTGTAGAAGGCCTTTTTGCCTTCCGTAAAAATGCTTACGATATTGTTCTGCTGGATGTTATGATGCCCAAGAAAGACGGCTTTACAGTAGCGGAAGAAATAAGAAGTGATGATAAAGAAATTCCAATCATTTTTCTTACTGCTAAATCTTTGAAGGAGGATAAGATTAAAGGGCTTACACTGGGTGCAGATGATTATATCACCAAGCCATTTAGTATGGAAATCCTGGAACTTAAAATGAATGCTATCTTACGCAGAACGGAGAAACATGAAGTACGGGAAGCGCAGGATGAATATTTAGCAGGAGATTCCAGATTGGATTATAAAAACCACAGGCTTTATGTAAAAGGGGTAGAGGTTAAGTTAACTACCAAAGAAAATGAATTATTACGTTTGTTCTTTGAGAAAAAAAATCAGATTCTGGAGCGTGAACTGGCATTGAAGCATGTATGGCAAGACGATAGTTATTTTACTGCGCGCAGTATGGATGTATTCATTTCTAAGATTAGAAAGTACTTAAAGGACGATGACAGACTGCAAATCCTTAACATACATGGTCAAGGATATAAGTTGGTTGAGAATCAATAGATGTAGTTGTGCCCAATTAATCTGTATTGTGGAATTTTATCTGTTTTGAAGCAGATTAGAAAGCAATGAACTTTGCTACCTTTGAAATATGATTTTATCCGACAAACAGATTTTAGAAGCAATTGAAAAAGGTTCTATTGTTATTGAGCCATACGACAGATCATGCTTAGGAACTAATTCCTATGATGTGCATCTCGGAAAGCATCTCGCAGTTTATGAAGACGAGACATTAGATGCTAAAAAACACAATACTATTCGTCATTTTGATATTCCTGAAGAAGGATTTATTTTACAACCGGGAACTTTATACCTCGGCGTAACGGAAGAGTATACGGAGACTCATGCCCATGTTCCCTTCTTAGAAGGTAAGTCATCAATGGGAAGATTAGGTATTGATATTCATGCCACGGCGGGTAAGGGAGATGTTGGCTTTTGTAATTATTGGACGCTGGAGATTTCTTGTATACAACCCGTAAAGATTTATGCCAATATGCCTGTTGGACAACTTATCTATTTTTCTGTTGAAGGGGATATCGAAAATTCCTATAATAAAAAGGCCTCAGCAAAATATAATACCCGTTCTCCTAAGCCTATGGAGAGCATGATGTGGAAGAATTTCAAATAAAACTTCTTATTAAGATATTTAAAGCACTCTTTTTGAGTGCTTTTTTTTATACTAATTCAGTTGAGTATTTGTTATTAAATTTTATTTAATTAAATATAATATTATTGATAATCAACACATTAATATTTAAAAGTATAATTATATTAATATTTGTTATGTTG
Source organism: Sphingobacteriales bacterium (assembly GCA_947460245.1). Classification (GTDB taxonomy): domain Bacteria; phylum Bacteroidota; class Bacteroidia; order Chitinophagales; family JADIYW01; genus JADJSS01. The sequence continues at coordinate 10,393 of CANHGL010000034.1, read as the reverse complement.
CAAAATAGGATAAACTGTAATGGACATATATTTAATTACTTATATTATTGTATTGCAGTTTAGTTCAAATCTCTGCAAGTAGGTCCGGACCGAATTTTTCTTTCTAAATTTGAACTGCCCATCAATAATGGTCAATTTACATATTAAATTGAATGTCCCTTTTGTTATGGATTTGTACTTTTCGTATATCATAAATTATTGAAATACAATAATTTACCTATTCCAATTAAAAATAAGATCATTTTTCTTAGTTATAAAAACGTGAAAACTGTAATGGGCCTTTGTCAAATATGATATAGTATTGCATTGCAGTTTAGTTCAAATCTCTGCTAAAAGTAGGTCCGGACCGAAATTTTTCAATTTGATTTTTAATCGCTTAGTACACGAGGCGGAGAGATAGTCTTATTCAGATCTCATAGCGGCTATAAAGCCGAGTACTAAAAGGGGGGTAAATACATACCATTCCTGATTGGATGCTGCAAGTATGCTGCCGCCCACAATACAAGATGCCCCAAAAATTGTATGCTGTAAGCTTTTATTAGCAGGTTGTTTCTTTTCGTTAAGTTCTGTTTCAAATCGTTTAAATGCTTCCGAGAGAACCAATGGTGACCGAGTAATGATATCCATAAATTCGGGAGCACTCTGTAATTGATTTTTAAGCAGCTCTAATGGGTTGGCCTCACTGAGTAACATTTTACGGATATGTTTCTTAGTAACCTTCTGAATATCAAATCCAGGCATGATTACATTGCCTACTCCTTCATAAGTAATTATCGCCTTTACCATCAAAACCAATTCCAGCGGATAATATAACCTGTATTTAGAACCCAATGAAACAGATTCCAATATGAGTTTAGCTAAAGAGAATTCTTTAAAGTTAGGTGCCTTTAGCCATTTATTGCCTATGGTAACAAACTCCTTTCGAAAACCTTCTATGTCTGATCCTTTTCCTCTTCTTGCCAGTAGCGTTAAATAACGTGCTGCGCCATATGCATCACCCATTACTAAGCTGTTAAAGTAGTAGAGCATGGTCTTACGGGTACTGTCCTCAAACCTTCCTACCATTCCTAAGTCGATGAAGGCTACACTTGGTCCGTTTGCTCCATCTACTATCATTAGATTACCTGGATGAAGATCCGCATGGAAAAAACCATCATGATAAAGCATTTGAATAATAGCATACGAACCGTAATCGACTATCTTAGAACGTTCTTCTTCGTTATATCGCTCGTATGCGCGAACATCTGGTTTTATACCTCTGATAAACTCCATACAGATAAGATCAGTAGTGGAGTATTCACGATAGATAATTGGAAAATGAATTTCCGGATGTTTAGTGAAATTGCGGGCAAACTCTTCTGCATTATCTGCCTCCAACCTGTAGTCTACTTCACGATTGGTATAATCGCAAAATTCGGTAAACATATTCTTGGGCTGAAGATGCGGGATAAACCATTCTAACAGGCCTCCCATCTTTTTTATAATTCTACTGTCTGTTTGAATCAGCTCACGGGTTCCCGGCTTTATCAGCTTTAGTACAACTTCTTCTCCGGTTTTTAATGTTGCTCTGTGTGTTTGTGCAATCGAGGCGGAGCCTAGAGGATTTTGTTTTACTTCCTTAAATACACGATGTATAGGTTGACCAATCTGCTCTTCTACTAATTCTGCAAAGCGATCATAGCTGACAGCCGGAAGGGTATCCAAAAGCTTTTTCAATTCATCTGTAATGTCTTTTGGGAACATATCTTCCCTAAGACTCATAATTTGTCCAAGCTTGATATAAGTAGCACCCAGCATCTCCAAACGTATTCGGAGTTGAACGCTGAAAGGTTGACGGATAAGACGCTTGTTTAAAAAAGGCCAATGCAGCCAAAGAAAAAGACGTAAAAAGATATCTTTGGATACACTGAATTTAGCTCTCGTTGCACCACGCTGGCGTAAGTAGGCAAATCCACCACCTAGTAGTAATCCTATTAGATGTTTTTGGGTTATAATCAGTCGAATAAAAAAGGAGCGTGGCTTTTTTTCGATGTAATTTTCAAATACGCGGTTTTCATCCTGATCTTGAGGGTGTAACTCTGTTTCTTCGTTTAATTCTTTAAGTTCCATAGCTCCGGAATAATCCACCTCAAGATACTATATGCTGTGTAATTCTAAAAATAAATTCTTTTAAATCAATGCTTCTGAAAAGAAAGATATTTTTTATCCAAGTAGTAAAGAAGACCTAATAGAATTATAAACGCAATTAACAATTGATCCTTGCGTTCAAAGTAGTTAATCATACTGAGGTAGGGCATGAGTGAAACTAAAACAGCAGTAAAGGGGAGGAGATAAAATACAGACGGCACATTCTTTGTATTACGCAACAGATATATTTTGATATCCGAAACTAATGCTGCTGCCATAAAAGCAAGTAGCATGTTTTTTATGGGCTGCGGTGTTAATTCTTGTTGTTGAAAAAACAGCGGCAACGCTAAAAAACATGCTACTCGAAGTGCCTTATGGGCGTATGTCATTATTCTACTCCTACGTAAACGATTTCTACTCTTCTTTCTAAAGAAGCATCTTTTCCGTAGATAGATTTCTTAGAATCTTTAAGTTGGTCGCTGATACCTGTAGGTGCTGCCATTTTTCCATATGGTAACAATTCAAATTTCAGTTTTCCTGATTCAATGTATTCTTTCAATACGCCATTATTTCTGTTTGCTAAGTAATTTCTAACGCTCACAATACGACGTTTTGATAAATGATAGTTGTAATCTTCCTTAGCTAGAGGAGAGGTAAATCCTCTTAGATTTAAGGTAATGGACTTACCTTCTTTCAGGTATTTCTCTAATTTATCGCAAACAGAATCCAACTTGCTAAACGAAACATTAATTTTCCCGAATAGCTCATCAGCTTCGCTCGCAGAAGTTTGCTTAGCATATACATCTTTTTGAGACACATAACCATCATATAGGTTCTTGTAGTTTTCAGTAGTAGTATCTAAGCCATCTTTTGCAGAAGGAATAGCATTGCTGAAGTAAACTGCAGCAGGAAGCATTAAGTTGAATTCCTTAGCAATACTTGTGCATGGTCTTTCTACTTCTACTGGTTTTACTACTTCATTCGTTACCGTTAGTGTATCGTGAACATAAACTGTATCATGCTGTATCTCGATTTGAGGTATATGGATAGTATCACATTTCTTGCGTTTTCCTTCTTTGATTTCCCCAAACTCATATGTTAACGCAAGTTCAAATGCACCTTGTCCTTTTGTTCCCTTACTTAATCCTGAAACATTAAAGTCGTAGGCAAAACCAGCACGTAATGTTTTATATAAGAAGGAAACATAAGCGATTGCAGCGTCATTATCAATAGCACGATATCCCGCACCAAATCCAACACCAAAGTCTTTGCTGTCTCCAAATCTTGTTTCAGCTATAGCATTAATTAAAATTTGATTAGCCTTCTTTTGATTCTGGAAGAAAACTCCTGGTTGTACATTCCAGTTTTCTTTTATACCCACTTTTGCCTTTGCATAAACGCTATATCTTGATGCTAGCTTTGAGGAAGTGTAGTATAGGAAATTTTGTTCTGGCTGATGAAGATTGGCTGCACTAGCACCTATATCCAAAGTGGAGTTATCTTTTATTTTAGTTTTGAATAAAAGCCCAATTGTAAAGTTAGGATAGGAGATGTTGTTATTAGAGAAGGTTTCACCAGTAGGTAAATTTGGATCAAATGTAGAACCGTTATACTGGTTGTCAAACTTCAAACCCTCGAAATTCATGGATTTGATAGTGATACCTGCAGTTACCCCTAAAGTAAGGAGCTGCTTTTCTCCGTTAAAGTATTTACCACCAGATATAGTTAAGTTAGGATTGTAGATACTAAGCTGTCCTTCTCCCGCTCTGTCGAACAAAAAGCTTGCTCCGCCACCGAGTAACCAGCCGCCGTTGAACTTTTTAATCAAGCGATCGTAAGATGCAAAGGTTGTAGAGTAAGGTACTGGGAGTGTTCTCCACTGATCCCTATATACTCCAGCTACTCTGTTGGCTTTTCCATATTCAGTAATACCTGCATTTGCCGGATTCAGATACATCGGATTATATTGTATCTGGCTGAAATGTGGATCTTGTGCAAAGGAAGTATTTGCTCCGAGCATTGCGATGAAACTAATTAGAAGAATCTTTTTCATATATACTATTGTAATTTATTTTTTAAAACGGTTTTTTATCTCAATAAAGTAATGCTTCCTTTTAATGTTTTCTTATCTCCCTGGATACATTCTCCAACAAAATAATAACCATACACGCCTACTTCTGCGGGTTGACCTTTATATAGGCCATCCCATCCGGTATTATTGACGTCTTTTGTTTCATATACCTTATTTCCCCAACGGTTAGTAATCACTAAGGATATGGATTTAAGAGCTGTAGAGCGAACTTTTAAAATGTCATTTACACCATCGCCATTAGGAGAAAATGCGTTAGGAATAAATACCGTGCAAATATCCAATTCAAGATCTACAAATACAGAGTCTTTGCTGCTACATTCATTGTCATTCATTGCAGTAACCACAAACCATGTTGGTGCAGTAATCGTTGCTGTTGGATTTTGTGCAGTTGGGTCACTTACTTGTCCTGCAGGTGTCCAGTTGTAATTCAACACTTCTGAAGTAGATACTCCAAGTTGAATAGGAACACCCGACTTAACAATTACCGCATCCGCAGTAGCATCAATGGTAGGTGAAGAAACAACTGTTAAATCTAAATGTATAATACTATCACATCCAGCAGAACTTTGTAAAGTAACTGTGTAGCTGCCATTGCTATTGAAGGTTTGACCTCCAGCAGAATAGCTACTGCCTGAACAGATGGTTTCATTGAGATTTACTACAATACTATCACTAACATTTAGATCAAGTGTAACGATACTATCACAGTTAGCACTATTTGTTAAGGTTACACTGTATATACCTGTAATATTGAAAGTTTGTGATCCAATAGTTACAGATTGTCCCTGGCAAATTGACTGTGTAATACTATCAGTGGTAGGTGCTTTTAATGTAAGGTTAGTAGTTACTACACTATCGCAACCCAAAGAGGTGCTCAATGTGTCATAATAAGTTCCTTCCTCTGTATACGTACTTGTTCCAACTGTAACGCTTCCTCCCGGGCATATTGCATCATTTCTAGTAGATGCTTTATTGGGATTAACTTTTATAGTTAACGAATCCGTAAACAAACTACATCCGTTTGGTAGGATAGCATTCAATACATAGGTGGTATTAGTAGTAGGATTTACAGTAATAAATGAATCTGTTGATGATCCAATTATGGTTGCCGTAGGCGACCAACTATAGGTAGTTCCCGGTAATGCATTGTGAGCAGTTATAGTTGCAGTATTTCCATCGCAAATAGTATTTGAAGGAGCATCTGAGCTTAACGTAATAAGTTGTATGCCATTTAAGGATCTTACTGTATAATCACAAAGGTTACCTCCAAATCCGTCTATCATTATATAGTATGGTTTACCGGGTACCAGTGGGGTGTTAGTAGTAAGTGTAAATGTACCTGCAGCTGTACCCTGGCTAGTGCAGTTAGATACTGCTGTAAAGTTACTGCAATCTGTGCTACTTAAGATCATAGCCTGTATGCCGGATCCTGCATATAAACAGTTGGAAGAGTTAAACTCAAAAGATGCTGTAGTTCTGGACGGTACAAATTTCAACCAGGAGTTATTCTCAATAGATCCACAAAATACACCTGGGGGGGTACCGGTAGTTCCGAGGTCAGTATTATCTGAGGTAAACCATCCAGTGGTATTACCACAATACGCATCTAAATCACAAATTTGTGGAGCATCTACACAATTGTCTGCTGGAGCAGGATTCCCGTTGCAATCAATAGGTTCGCATCCGATAATGGCATCCCAGCCGCAATATCTTGTAGAACCATCAGATGTAAATTTGAAGGTGAGGCAAGTACCAGTAGAGGTGAAAAATAAATCACCGGTAGTAAAAATATCACTGCTTCCGGAAATAGTAGCGAGTAATGGTGCCGCAGTAGAGTTACCATCATACACATATAGAAAGTCATAGGTGGCTTCTATGTCCCAACTGATAAAGCTTACCCTAAGGGGTCTGCCTGGCGTACCTGAACAAAAGGTAATCGTATAATTTTCATTGTTTCTATAGCCATTGGTAGATCCAAATGGATCTATACAATCGTAGTAGTTCCCATTAGAACTGGTAAATTCACCTTTACAGGTACTAATCGTCTGTCCATTATAGGTGTCAATTTCATAAACCTGACCAAAGGATCTGAAGGATATTAAAGTCAGTATGAATAGGAGTAAGTGTGTATATTTATTATTCATAGTCTCTTTTTTTTATTTGGCTAATGCATCCATTTTTTCTTTCAGGGCAGTTCTGGAAATCAGTTCTACTGCCAGCTTACAATCTTTTCCAAATTGCACGATGTTGGATTCGTTTTCTTTTCTGTAAACTTCCAACATAGATACGTCTACATCTACCATACGAATAGATGGGCAAGATTGAGGATTAAGCACCTTGTAAGAATCTCTGTAGATAAAATTAATCTGTGCTAGCTTAGTCGCTGGCAAGGATTTCAATTCCGCAGGACTATAATGTCTCAAGACCCTAACATCAAATATTTGGTCTCCGATAGTTACAATCTGATTTTTCTCATAAGCACTCTCTCGAGCAATTCTTTGTGCATGTGAAGGTCTTCCTTCCTGAGCTAGGACAGTTAAACTAAATAGTAAAATTGCTAGCGTAGTAAATGTATATTTCATAGGCAGTAAAATGGTTTTTAATCCAAAAATTAAATTTAGCAGGGTATAAGTACTAGAGAGGGTATATTATGTTGGTCTAAACCAGTTAGGAGTCTTTTTGGACTCTCTTATTGGTCAACAAGATACGAAAAAAACAATTACTTAATGTGTATGTTGATTTTTTAAGTATTCTGTGGATAGTCCCTAGCGTATCAAGGTAATATTGCCTTTTAGCGTTATTTCCTCCCCTTGAAGACATGTTCCTTTAAAATAGTATCCATAGGCATCCTGAGCGGCGGGTTGACCCTTGTAATTACCATCCCAACCAATACCTAAAGTATTGGTTTCGAATACTTTTACTCCCCATCGGTTAAATAGGAGCAGCTGCAAACTCTTTAGATTGGCAGATCTTACCCATAGTATATCATTCACACCATCTCCATTGGGTGTGAAGGAGTTTGGTATAAATACAGTTGAAGCATTACATGAATTATTGATTACCTGAACGCTTACTGTGTCTTCCGCAATACAGCTGGCAGAACCGGTACTTACCAATACACTATATAAGGTGGTTTGCAGTGGGGATGATGTAGGATTGCTGATAGTAGCATTGGATACCAAATTTGCGGGTGTCCAACTATACGTGTAATTATTTCCGGTTGGTGTGTTCAGTTGTACCTGCTCACCTATAGATATAACAGGCTGGTCAACGGTAGCATCTGCTATAGGAATAGGATATACGGAAACTAACAGACTATCCTTTATTGCACAGCCCAGACTATTTCGGATTTGGTAGTAAACCATTTGCGTGGTATCTGGAGTAAATGATAAGGAATCTGTATTGTTATACTCCAATGAGTCGATACCCAGCTGCCAGGATACCACATAAGGATTAGCACTGCTTATAGACAAGTCTAATGATACTTTATCGCCAGCACAAAGTTGCAATGGTGCCGGAGGAACATAGGTTGGCCTTTGCTCTAGACCAAATATTTTAGTGAGGGTTGAGGTACAGCCATTCACAGAGGTTACCGTAAGCGTCGCAGTAATACTGTTAATGGTTCCATCAAAAATTATATAGGAATTTCTGCTGGTATCCGTTTTTCCGGTGGAAAAGATCCATTCCCATTTACTTACATTAAATAAATCCGTGCTTTCGTCTGTAAATCTAAGCGTATCTCCAATGGCCAAACAATTGCTGTCAGAAACAGAGAATGCAGCATCCACCCTTTTTATCTGAATAGAAACTTCCTGGCTGTAGGTATTCGAACATACTTCGCCGGGGTTGGAAACGAGCTTAACAGTATAGTGTCCGGTATCACTATAAGTATGTGTTGGATTTTGTATAGACGAAGAATCGCCATCACCAAAATACCACCTGTAACTGATAGCGCCACTGCTCTGATTAGTGAAACTAACAGTGTAATCATTACATAAAATAGAAGGTGCAAAGAAACTACTGATTACCTGTAATCCGCAGTCGGTTACGTTGTACTGAAAGTCGCGTAATGTTCTGGTTACAAAAACTCCATTGCGGTATTCATCTACGCAGATGCCCACTACAAACTGCCCAACAATAGTAGGTGTTCCTGTTAGTAATCCGGTTTTAGAATCTATGCTTAAAGGTATGCCACCCAGCATATCATTTAAACTGAATGGGGGCTGGAATTGTACCGGAGTATATGGCGGTTGCTGATATACAAATACTGGATTATTATTAGCCGGATTATCTTTAGTGGCCCCATCAAACGGATTACACAAGCGATACACCAAAGAGTCACCATCTGCATCGGTAGCGGAATGATCAAAAATGATTGGCTTGTTCGCGCAAATGCCGATGGGTGGAAAGTTTTTAAATACCGGACTGGAGTTCAGCAAAGAAGCATTACCTCCGGGAATATTAATAGTATAGGTAGCACCCCAGTCTATTTCATTGCCTGCTCCACTGGATCCTCTCGTAAGATTTAGAATGCTGTTGTTTCTGCAACACCTGCTGTAACTAACAATATACCCCAGGGGGGTAGGCGGAAGGTTGATGGTAAAAATATGTTTTACATACTCTACACAAACATTGGGTTGTTCACTTACGCAGGGGTCATCTACATAAGCTGATAAGGTATCCGGGTATTGTGTGATGTCTGCAAAGTATTCTCCATACTCCGTATTGTTTCCAAGAGACACCTCTATCATGGCAGGATCATCAAATGGTGCTACACCGTTGATACAATCCCTGTAGATGAAAATAGTGAACTCATAATTATTATCGCCAACATACCGGTAGTTTAATACACCACCAACAATATGTGTAGCACTGACTGTTTTATAACCAAAGGTCATCAATAGCAGTGCAACTGCCGGAAGTATTCGAAACCTCAACATAATGCTGAATATACGGGTGTTTCGGTGCTGTAAATCAACTGTTCTCATGATTTCCTTACTAATATCTGATTTTTTTGGCACATTCTCCAAAAGTTATAAGGCCTAACACCCAATAATTTCATAATTCCCTAATCTGCTATTTCTTATTTTTGCTGCGCGCCGGATATCTGAATGCGGTGTTAATTCATAGCAGCATGTCTATTATACCTCAAGAAATACACCGAAGAAAAACATTTGCGATTATTTCTCACCCGGATGCCGGTAAAACTACACTTACAGAGAAGTTTCTTTTGTATGGTGGTGCGATACAGACAGCGGGTGCAGTAAAATCCAATAAGATAAAAAAGTCGGCTACGTCCGACTTTATGGAAATAGAAAAGCAACGAGGTATCTCGGTAGCTACTTCGGTGATGACGTTTGAATATCAGAACACACTGATTAATTTACTGGATACACCCGGGCACAAGGATTTTGCAGAAGATACCTATCGTACGCTTACTGCGGTGGATAGTGTAATTCTTGTAGTGGATTGTGTAAAAGGGGTGGAGATGCAAACCGAACGTTTGATGGAAGTATGCCGTATGCGGAATACACCGGTGATTGTGTTTATCAATAAGATGGACCGTGATGGAAAGGATCCTTTCGACTTGTTGGATGAACTGGAACAAAAACTGCTGATTAAAGCGCGTCCGCTGTCCTGGCCAATAAATATTGGTCCTTTCTTTAAAGGAGTATATAATTTATACGATAAACAACTGAATCTTTTTCGTGCTTCCGGAACCAAGGTGGAGGAAGAGTTTATAGTGATTGATGACTTGAGCGATACAGCACTGGATGCACAGGTTGGCGAACGCGATGCGAAAAAATTGCGCGATGATGTAGAGTTGATTGATGGTGTGTACGAGCCTTTTGATGAGAACAAATATAAGTCGGGTGAGATTGCACCTGTATTCTTCGGCTCTGCCGTAAATAACTTTGGTGTGAGAGAGTTGCTGGAAACGTTTATTCGTATTGCACCTTCGCCACGTGGAAGGAATACAGATACGCGTGTGGTAATGCCAACAGAAGAGAAGATGACGGGCTTCGTATTTAAGATACATGCAAACATCGACCCTAACCACAGAAGCAGGATTGCTTTTTTACGGGTATGTTCCGGTAAGTTTGAACGTAATAAATTTTTCTATCACACTCGTTTGAAAAAGGAGATACGCTTCAGCAACCCGGTTACCTTTAT
>CANHGL010000033.1 GCA_947460245.1 Sphingobacteriales bacterium | reverse complement strand
TGGCCACTAAGGAATGTGTTGTTCATATTGCAAACTATAGCATGGTAGAACAACTCTCTGTAACCAGTGGCGCTTATCCTCAAGACGTTAATGAATTTGTTAAAGGTGGATTTACAGAAGTACCCTCTACGCTGGTAAAGCCTCCCCGCGTTAAAGAGGCACCTGTCGCATTTGAGTGCAAGGTAAGAGACATTATCTCTATGGGAGATCAGGGGGGCGCCGGAAATCTCGTCATCTGTGAAGTAGTATTAATTCATTTTGATGAATCGTTGGCGGATGAAAAAGGAAATATGATTCCGGAAAAATTAGATGCTGTGGCCAGATTAGGGTATAATCTGTATGCACGTATTCAGAAAGATAGTTTATTTGAGACTCCAAAACCACTTAAAGCATTTGGTGTAGGTGTGGATGCAATACCACAATGGGTAAGAGACAAACAGTTACTCAATGGGAATGAGCTTGGCAAGCTAGCCAGTATATCGGCTATACCTGAACCCCATGAACTGGAAGAAGATGCTGCGTTAAAAGAATTATCAGAATTGTCAGATGACCAAGGCATTCACACCATCAAACAACTACTGGACGAGAATAGAATCAGAGAAGCATGGTTGCTCCTCTTGCATCTAAATCAGTAAGCTCCTGAATAATACAAATTAAAATAAAGAAATCTATTTGACTGATTTACGCTTACGCTCATTTTCATCAAGATAGATTTTTCGTAATCGTATAGATTTTGGAGTGACCTCCACATATTCATCTCCCTGGATATACTCTAGTGCTTCTTCCAAAGTAAATTTAACTACAGGAATTAATTTCGCTTTATCATCAGTACCTGATGCTCTAACGTTGGTTAATTGCTTCTTAAGCGTAACGTTTACTACTAAATCATCCTGTCTGCTGTTCTCACCTATTACCATTCCTGTATAGATTTCATCACCTGATTCCACAAAGAATCTGCCTCTGTCTTGCAACTTATCCAAAGAGTAAGCAATAGCCTCACCGGTTTCTTTCGATATCATAGAACCACTAATACGTCCTTGAATCTCCCCTTTGTATCTATCGTAACGAATGAATCGATGTGCCATTACTGCCTGCCCGGAAGTAGCTGTAATCATCTCTGTTCTTAATCCAATCAACCCACGAGAAGGAATTTCAAAATCCATGATAGTTCTATTACCCTTCAGCACCATATTCTTCATATCCCCTTTTCTCTTGGTAATCATTTCAATTGCAGTTCCTGCTTTTTCTTCCGGAAGGTCAATCGTCAAATCTTCTATTGGCTCACATTTATGTCCATCAATTTCTTTGAACAATACCTGTGGCTGTCCAACCTGCAACTCATATCCCTCTCTACGCATAGTTTCTATCAATACCGACAAGTGCAATACACCTCGTCCGAATACAAGAAATGAATCCGCAGTATCTCCCTGCTCCACACGGAGTGCAAGATTTTTTTCCAACTCTTTGGTTAAACGATCTTTAATATGTCTTGAGGTAACAAACTTTCCTTCCTTACCAAAGAAGGGAGAGTCATTAATTGTAAAGAACATACTCATCGTTGGCTCATCAATGCTGATAGGTGGCATAGCCTCTGGATGCTCGATATCAGTAATAGTATCTCCAATCTCAAACCCTTCAATACCAACAATAGCACAAATTTCTCCTGCGTGCACCTCTTCCACCTTCACTTTTGCCATACCTTCAAATAACATCAAGTCTTTAATCCTTGATTTTAGGATTCTGCCATCTCGTTTAATCAAGGCTACCTGCATGTTTGTTTTCAATACCCCTCTGAACACACGACCTATAGCAATACGACCAACAAAAGAAGAGAAATCAAGCGAAGTGATTTGCATCTGTGCAGGGCCTTCTGCTGTCTTTGGAGCAGGTATATTGTCAATAATACATTCCAATAGCGCCACTACATCCTTAGTCGGTTTTTTATAGTCCGTACTCATCCATCCGTTCTTAGCAGAACCATAGATAGTAGGAAAATCAAGTTGCTCTTCTGTTGCATCTAACTGAAACATCAAATCAAATACTTTTTCATGTACTTCATCTGGTGTGCAATTTTCTTTATCTACCTTATTGATAACAACAATAGGCTTTAATCCAAGCTGTAATGCTTTCTGTAATACAAAGCGTGTTTGGGGCATTGGACCTTCAAATGCATCTACTAAAAGTAAAACGCCATCCGACATCTTTAATACACGTTCTACCTCTCCTCCGAAGTCGGCGTGACCAGGTGTATCAATAATATTGATCTTGTAATCTCTATATTTTACAGCTGCATTCTTTGCAGTAATGGTAATTCCACGCTCTCTCTCCAATTCATTGTTGTCCATAATGAGAACTCCTGTATTCTCGTGTTCTGAAAATGTCTTACATTCCCAAAGGATTTTATCTACCAAAGTGGTCTTACCGTGGTCAACGTGCGCAATAATGGCAATATTTCTGATTTTCTGCATAAAACTAATCTTGTAATAAGGGTGCAAAGGTACGAAATTAGAGACGCTTTTACTAACAAAACAATAATAGACGATAGTTTTTTGATGTCTCAACACCCTCTTTTAACCTTATAGTAATGTGTATTGCCTTGTTTTCTTATATGCTTTTCATTGAATTACAGTCGTATGTCTGAAAATGTAAGACTCAAGAAAAAGATTCCATCTTATTAATATCTTTGGATAAAATCAATCTCTAAAACCTTTCTGGACTGCATTTTATATGATAAATCGATATTCCTTTAATTATCTATTTCTTATAATAGCCTTTCTCTTCTTTTGTGGCTGCCATAAGAAATCTATACAAGATCCTCCTATTTATTATCCACTTCAAACCAAGATGGATACAGCGGTTCTGCTTGTTCTCGGACAGTCTAATGCAGCCAATTTTGGAGAAAGCACTTATGCAGCTAAGAGTAGGGGAACATTTAATTTCTATCTGGGAAATTATTACCCATTAGCAGATCCACTGTTAGGGGCAAAAGGCAATAAAGGCAGTGTATGGAGCAGACTTGGAGATACACTAATACAGAAAGGATTCGCAAAAGTACTTATCATCGCTCCTGTAGCCATTGGAGGCACTACCCTTGTACAATGGAAACCAGGTGGCATTAATAACCATCTCATAGTAGAAACCATAAATGCATTGCAAACTAAGGGGCTAACTATTACACATATATTATGGCACCAGGGAGAATCTGATCATACGATACACAATATCCTTATGAGTGCAGCAGATAATGCCACACAATACCGTAATAATTTCCTTGAATTAGCCAGGCAAATTCGTTCCTTAGGCGTACAGGCGCCTATTTTTACAGCCATCGCTACGCAATGCAGTGGGATGCCAGCAGATACTATGTTGCAAAAAGCACAAAGGGATTTGAGTAATGATACAATGAAAATCTATACTGGACCAAATACAGACTCACTGGGAACTGAGTACCGTTTTGATGGCTGTCATTTCAGTAATTCAGGACTATTAAAGCATGCCTCTCTCTGGTCAGGTATATTATTTACACATTAATCCATTCAGAACATTACTCACTAGATTTACGTTGTGTAAGGGTGAGATGAATATCATTTGTCGCATATAATTTATTAAGTTTATGCTGTCGGTTTAATCATGAGTACAAAATCACTTCCACCTATTTCTCAAGAAGAAACTACGCACATTAATATCTATGGTGCTAAAGAACATAATCTAAAAAATATCAATCTTCATATTCCGCGTAACAAATTTGTAGTTATAACAGGATTGAGTGGCAGCGGAAAATCATCTCTCGCCTTTGATACGATATATGCAGAAGGCCAGAGAAGGTACATGGAAAGCTTCGGAAGTTATGCGAGGCAGTTTCTTGGAAGCATGGAGCGCCCAAATGTAGAAAAGATATCAGGCCTCTCACCGGTTATTTCAATAGAACAGAAGACTACCAATAGAAATCCACGATCTACCGTTGGCACAACAACAGAGATATACGACTTTCTGAGATTACTATATGCCAGAGTGGGTGAAGCATTTTCTTATCATACTGGTAAAAAGTTAGTACGCTTTTCTGAAGAGCAGATTATAGACAATATCCTGGAAAAATTTCAGGATAAGATGATTGCCGTCCTGTCTCCACTTGTTCGTGGCAGAAAGGGACATTACAGAGAGCTCTTTGAAGACATCCGCAAGCAAGGCTACCTGAGAGTAAGAGTGGACGGAGAGACCATGGAGTTGCTGCCAAAGATGCAACTCGACAGGTATAAAATTCATGACATAGAGGTAGTCATCGACAGAATTAAAATAGAAAAAAATCAACAGGCTAATCTCCAGCGACTAAGAGCATCTATACAGAAAGGATTAAAAGAAGGAAAAGGCCTTTTATTTATAGAAGTATTAGACGAAAGAGGAAAGTCTGCAGGCAATAGTGTACAAATCTATAGCAAGACATTGATGTGTACAGAAACGGGAATATCTTATGAAGAGCCTTCACCCAATACCTTCTCGTTTAATTCTCCCTATGGTGCCTGCACACAGTGTAAAGGCCTTGGTAATGTTAAAGAACCAGATCTACAAAAAATTATTCCCGATGCTGAAATATCTATACTTGATGGTGGTATTGCCGCGCTGGGTGAGTACAAAGATAACTACACCTACAAGCTTATAAAACAACTACTTGGCGCAGTAAAGGTAAATATAAACACCCCCATTAATAAAATACCAAAAGAAGTATTGAACGGGATTTTGTATGGAAGCGAAGATCAGGTAGAAGTTAATTTAGACTTTGATAAAAAAAATAAATCCTACAAAATACAATTTGATGGAGTAGTTAATCAGATCCGAAAATCATTGGAAGACACTTCCTCTGAAGCATTACAGCATTGGGCAGAAAACTACGTAATTGAAGCTCCCTGTCCGGAATGCGCAGGGGCACGTTTAAAGAAAGAATCACTGTGGTTTAAGATCGATAATAAAAATATCAGTGAGGTTGCAAAACTGGATCTTAACGAATTAGAAAAATGGGTTAGCGCATTACCGACAAAACTTAATAAGAATCAACAAAAAATTGGAAAAGATATTCTAAAAGAACTGGGGGAAAGAATTGGGTTTCTCTTAAATGTAGGGCTAAACTACTTAACGCTTGATAGAGCCTCTGCCAGTTTATCCGGTGGGGAATCTCAACGAATACGTTTAGCTACTCAGATTGGCTCTCAGCTGATGGGAATAACTTATATTTTGGATGAGCCTAGCATTGGTCTACATCAGCGGGATAATCATCAACTTATAAAAGCACTACGAAATCTGTGTGACATAGGTAATACCGTGATTGTAGTAGAACATGATAAAGAGATTATGCTCGCTTGTGACTATATCATAGACATGGGGCCACATGCAGGAGTTCATGGTGGCACAGTAGTAGCACAGGGTACGCCAAAGGAGTTCATGAAACAAAAGACAAGTACTGCAGGATACCTCTCCAATACCCTTTCCATTGATATCCCCAAGAAACGCAGAACGGGCAATGGAAACTTCTTAAGATTGAAAGGCGCATCCGGCAATAATTTAAAAAATGTATCCATTGAAATTCCATTAGGTACTTTCAGCTGTATTACCGGAGTATCGGGGAGTGGAAAATCTACACTAATTAATGAAACACTATATCGAATTCTCAATCAGCATATTTACAGATCCCCATTCAATCCTATGCCATATAAATCTGTAGAAGGATTAGAATATATCGACAAGGTAATAGAAATTGACCAAACTCCGATTGGCAGAACACCCAGAAGTAATCCAGCAACTTATATTGGTGTATTCAATGCTATTCGTGATTTATTTACTAATATCCCTGAGGCAAAAATACGCGGATACAAATCAGGTAGATTTTCATTCAATGTAGTTGGTGGACGTTGCGAGGAATGCCAGGGAGGTGGAATGAAATTAATTGAAATGAATTTCTTGCCAGATGTATACGTGGAGTGCCCTAAATGTATTGGCAAGCGCTATAACAGAGAAACACTAGAAATAAAATATAAAGGTAAATCTATTAATGATGTTTTAGAAATGCCCGTGGAAGAAGCCGTTCACTTCTTTGAACATATTCCTTCTGTTTTTAAAAAAATAAAAACACTTTATGATGTCGGACTCGGCTATATCCGACTCGGCCAGGCAGCAACAACACTTAGTGGTGGAGAAGCACAGCGGGTAAAATTATCTGAAGAACTCAGTAAGCGGGATACTGGTAGAACCATTTACATTTTAGATGAACCTACTACCGGATTACATTTTGAAGACATAAGAGTTCTATTAGGCGTATTGCAAAAGCTAGTAGAAAAAGGAAATACCGTGTTGGTCATAGAACATAATCTCGATGTCATAAAAGTAGCGGACTACATCATCGATCTTGGGCCCGAAGGCGGAAATGGAGGTGGTAAAATAGTTGCTATCGGAACCCCCGAACAAGTAGCTAAAAATAAAAATAGTATTACCGGGAAATACCTGAAGGAAGAGTTGGAGTAATGAATAAGCTTATACTTTTCAGCTTCCAGATTTTTTAAACTCAAAAAATAATTCATAACCTAATCTTGCAGAAATTGACGTGGAACAATTATTCATCGACTCTATTTTAAAGTATTTACTAAAGAGCGTCCTGTATTCTTCCTCACTTCCTCCAAATGGGGGCGATGCTTCAAACTCTCGGTTAAACAGAAGCCCTACCAACTTTCCTTCTTCCGACAACAAAGAATGCATATGATTTACATAACGTTTTCTTAAGCTAGGTAATAGTGCACAAAAAAATGTTTGTTCCAGAATAAGGTCATATATACCCTGGTGTTTAAAGAAATCACCACAGATTAAGGTGAGTTCCTGTCCGGCATATTTCTCAAATTTCTTTAAAAGTTGCTGCACCAAGGTAGGTGCAATATCAATAAGTGTTACATTGGTAAATCCGTTTTCCATTAAGTATGCTGCTTCATAGGCATTTCCACATCCCGGAATTAATATTGCAATATCTTTATTAGACAAGCTATCTATATATGCCTTTAAAGGAGGTGAAACTTCACGCATGTCCCAACCTGTGTCATTGGTCTTCCAGCGTTCCTCCCAGAAGTACTTGTCAGGATGGTCATTATTATATTGCTGCGTATCCATAGCTATTGATTAGATGCTAAATTTAATGGAATTGTTCTAATCTTAATTGGAAAAGCGCACAAAAATATTGAACTTGAACATCGATAAAAAAGCAATAAAAAAATGAATAGCAAAACCTCGTTTCACGCAATTGGTCTGATGAGCGGAAGCTCATTGGATGGACTGGACATCTGCTATGTAGCATTCACGTTAGAGCATCCAAAGGATTGGAGAAATATAGACTACGAGATTATACAAGCCACCTGTGTAGAATATGACGATGTATTTAAAAATAAATTAAGGGTGCTCCCCAACAGCACTGCCTTAGAGATAAGTAGCATGCACAAAGAACTGGGTAATTATTTTGGAAGCCTCACTGCACAATTTATCAAAGCAAAGAACTTACAAAAGATAGACTTTATCTGTTCCCATGGACAGACTATCTTCCATCAGCCTATGTCGGGATTTACTACTCAGATTGGCTGTGGTGCACAGATTGCAGCAAAAACAGGATATCGTGTAGTGTGTGACCTCAGGAGTTCCGATATAGCACATGGCGGACAAGGAGCTCCCATTGTACCTATCGCAGAGCAATACCTTTTTAAAGATTATTCCCTATTCTTAAACCTTGGTGGTATCGCCAATATATCCATACATCATAAAGATGGAATAATTGGATTTGACATTTGTGCTGCTAACACTGTATTGAACTACCTTGCCCAGGAAAAAGGAGCGAAATACGATGCAGATGGAAGATGGGCAAGAAGCGGAAATATAATTCCTGAATTATTAGAAGCGCTGAATACCTTGCCATTTTGCAATGCAGATGGACCAAAATCATTAGGAACTGAACATGTAATGACCCATTGGATAGCATTATGCAATAGCTATAAAGATAGTATCGAAGATAAGCTGGCTACCGTTGTTGAACATATTGCCCTGCAAGTTGCTATATCTTTAGAAAAACATTCCGTCAAGTCATCCTCTGGAAAAATGATGATTACCGGTGGCGGGGCACTGAATATTTTTTTAACAGAACGGATTGCCGCACATAGTTGTATAGAAACATTTATACCAGATATATTCACCATACAGTATAAAGAAGCACTGGCTATGGCAATGATTGGGCTCTTACGTTTAGAAGAAAGATCAAACTGCCTTGCTTCGGTCACGGGCGCTGAAAGAGACACTATCGGTGGTGCTATTTATATGCCCTAAGGCCATATTTAGTTACTGTAAAGTCTCTACCACACGGACGATAAACTTCTTCCAATTATGTACCTTTGTATCCATGATTTTAGTAACAGGAGCATCTGGTTTTTTAGGCAGTGAGATTGTGCGACAACTTGTTAGAAGTGGCGAAAAGATTCGTATACTTCATAGAAAAAATTCTAACTTATCTCATCTTGAGGACATCCAGTCTCATTTAGAATTCTTCGAAGGAGATATATTGGATATTCCTTCTTTAGAAACAGCATTTGAAGGTGTCCATCAAATCTATCATAGTGCCGCCATTATAGGTTATGATCAATCATACTATGATGCCATGTATAAGGCTAATATTGAAGGTACTGCAAATGTAGTGAATACTGCATTAGCCAGGAAGGTAAATAAACTCTTGCATGTTAGCTCTATTGCTGCGTTGGGAGGCAGGCCTGATGAGCAAATTACAGAAGATGTGAAATGGGAGAATAACCGATGGACTACGCATTATGGAATTACCAAAATGCTGGCTGAACGCGAAGTATGGAGGGGAATGCAGGAAGGACTAGAAAGCATAATCATAAACCCTGGTATCATCATTGGAGTCGGTCATGATGAGCATAAGGCAACGCTTAGGTTATTTAAACGTATTGCAACCGGTAAATTACCTTTCTATACCAATGGCAGCAATGGCTTTGTAGATGTAGAGGATGTTGCAAAGATTGCCATACGGCTTATGAATCAGAAGTTTAAAGGAAAACGATATATTGTCATATCTTCTAATGTTTCGTTTAAAGACTATTTTAAAAGTATTTCGAAAGCACTAAAAGTGAAAACCCCAAAGTGGAGATTAAACTCTTTTACCGGAAAGATGTTTAGTTTACTAGATTGGATTTTTTGCAAAGTAAGTAATAGAAAACGCTCTTTAACTAGTGAAACCTTAAAGGTATCGCTAGAAAAATTTACTTACTCGAATCAAAAAATAATGGAAGCATTAGATTATGATTTCATACCGTTAGATATCACTATAAAGAAAGTTGCAGATAATATTGCAGCAGATTTATAAATTGAAAAATAAAAAATATGACAAGTGCTAAAAATAAAAAAATTATAGGCATATGGCTGATTATAGGCGTTGCTATGGTTTTAGTTCAGATTATCCTTGGAGGTATTACCCGATTAACCGGATCAGGCCTATCTATTACAGAATGGAATGCCTTATTTGGCGCCATACCCCCTTTGAATGATGGACAATGGTCAATCGCATTTGAACAATACAAACAAACTGATCAATACAGATTAGTGAATACTGCTATGACAATGTCTGAATTTAAAGGAATTTTTTTCTGGGAGTTTATGCATCGTAACTGGGCAAGACTGATGAGTCTTGTTTTTCTAATCCCGTTAATCTATTTTCTATATAAAAAAATACTCTCCCTTAATGAACTGCCAAAGATATTCATCATTGTATTATTAGGAGCTTTAGAAGGTCTTATGGGATGGATTATGGTGGCTTCAGGTTTAGAGGCCAATAAAGTATTGGTTAATCCGGTAAAACTCATGGGACATCTTTTAATTGCGAGTGTTATACTTGCCTATACCCTTCGACTTGCGCTTGAATATTTGTACCCGAAACAAGTATCTCCATTCAACCTACGTGTGAGAAAACTTATTGTGCTATTAATAATTGGTGTATTCTTACAAATTGGACTTGGTGCATTAACTGCCGGGTCTAAGGCTGCTTTAAATTGCACCACATATCCATTAATGAATGGCAGCTATATCCCTGAAAATCTGGGTTTTCATACTCCGTGGCAAGATCATATACACGATAACAATATGACGCTTCAATTCTTACATCGTAATGTAGCTCTCTTAATATGTAGTTTCGTTGTCTTTTTATTTTTTTATACCAAAAATATTTCAGCTTCATTTGAATTCCAACGAACAAGGTGGCTGCTACTGATTGTGGTCTTAATTCAATTCGCTTTAGGCATACTCACCTTAATGAACAGCCACGGGAAAGTTCCTGTAGACTTAGGTGTTCTGCATCAACTGGGTGCATTCTTGCTGCTCATTTTCTGCGTAGAGGCACATTATTTTATAAAATATAGAGCCAAAGAAAATAAAGCATAATATGCAACTAAAAATTGCATCTATATCCAATCTTACCGATGCGCGCTATTTCAGCGCTGTAGGCGCTAACTATCTTGGATTCTGTTTCGATGCCCTTGCAGAAAATAACATCCCTATAGCTACGGCAAAAGAAATTATCAACTGGATACACCATCCTGATATAGTGGGTGAGTTTGGTATACATCAGCCTTTGGAAGAGATACAGTTCTTAGCACAGGAGTTTGGGTTAAATGGAATTCAAGTTCCTTACCTACATATGCAAAGAGAACAGTTATCGTTTCAAAAGTTTTTATACATGGAAGACTGGAAAGAAATCTCAGGTATTGCATCCACAGATGTATTGGTAGTAAAAATTAAAAAAGAGGATATTCAGCATCCTAATTTGAAGCAACTCGTCAATAGTAATAAGCTATTTATAGATATCGGCTTAGACAAAGCTACTGTCCTTAATGCTATCGAACATCTAAATCCTTATGGCATTCAGCTCACCTGTAAGCTGGAAGAAAAAATAGGCTGGAGCAGTGTAGATGAGTATGCTGAGATACTCGAAGCAATCGGATACTAGATCAAGCATCTACAACAAAGAAAAACACAGATACTTAATTGTCCTATTGTCTCTTAAATGCATCTTCTCATAATAGGTTTGTATGCCAAATAATTCTTCATTCTTATTCATAGCATAAACATCTGCATAGTCTTTATGAATTTTGGAAGGCACTTCTGCCAACACCTCCTTGGTATACTCATAGAGCACATCACTATCTGTTTTTAAATGGATACATGCACTCTCCTTTAATACCTGCTTATACACCTCTAGGAACTTCTTGGAGGTAAGTCGTTTTTTATGATCTCCGTTTCTTAGATAAGGATCTGAAAACGTAATCCAAATTTCTTCTATGTCATAAGACAAGAAATACTCGTGTAGTTTATCAATCTGGTCTCTGATAAATGCAACATTTGGTAAATTATCCAGTCCGGCCAACCTGGCTGCACTCCAGATTCTGTTTCCTTTGATATCTACTCCGATGAAATTCTTCTCAGGAAATAGTCTAGCCATACCTAAAGTATATTCTGCCTTTCCACAAGCCAACTCAAGTACGATGGGATGCTCATTCTTAAAGAACTCACTGTTCCATTTCCCTCTGCATACTGGATCTCTCTCAAAGACAATTGGATTATCTTGCAGAGAAGCATACTTTACTGATTTACTTAATCCCAAAACAATAGTTTTAGCAAAGATAGAAAAGTTGAAGAGGATGAGAAAATATGCTATAAAATTAAACCGTCTCCATTTGGGAATGGGCATAATCCAAAATTACGCGCACAGAATGCCTGGATGGAGCCTCGCCTTTCAACTGCGATAGTTCCTGTAAAACCTCTTTTAACTGAAGAAACTGCTTATTCAGTTCGTGATCTTTAGCAAACTCCTCCTCTAATAATTGTCGCTCAATCTCTGTTGTTTCATGGTAAAGATGTCGGATAAGAAGTTGGGATGTAAAGTCTGTTTGCATACTATAGATTTTATTTTTAAACGCAGTTTGATTCAGGATATTTTATGAAATAGAAGATTTTAGAAAATTTATTGTCATAACAACTATCTCCTATTCATAGACAGACGTAAATCAGGAGAATTTGGAGGTAAATAGCGCGGTTTACTACGAAACCCCTAACCAACGAAAAATATCTAATATTAGCATAACCTATAGAAAAACGACCTCTTTGAAGCCAAAGCTTTTTATTCCTTCAGAGGTCTCTATTTGGAGATTCCCCAAAGGGTCAACCCCCTTTATACTGCCTGAGAACATGCTCTTCTCATTCTGGTAAGTAGCTGTTACTCCAAATTGGTAGATTTGGGATATATACGAGTTGTATAGAAATTCAAATTTTCGCTCTTTAAGTAATAAAAAGTTTGACTCTATACAAGAAAGCAGTTGGTTTAAGGCTTGGTTTAGATCCTGCTCAGCACCAGTAATACGCTTTAAGCTGGTCGCATTGATACCAGATGGAAAGTTGGTCTGATTAATATTTAACCCAATCCCAATAATCGAATATCCCAGATTTGAGCCCAGGATGGTATTTTCAATTAAAATACCCGCAATCTTATGGTGGCCAACGTAAATGTCATTAGGCCATTTAATACATACAGGATGGGAGGAAGCATTACCTATTTTCTGCAGCATACTGCTAACTCCCAGAGATATCGCCATATTTAAATAGAATTGCTCTGTCGCCTTTAAGAACGGAATATGATAAACAATACTAAAGGTTAAGTTTTTGTTAGCCTCACTAATCCAAACGTTGCCCGATTGCCCACGACCGGCATTTTGTTCGTCTGCTAAAATGACAGCCCCATTAATTGGACTGCTTTTTGCAATGTAATCCTTAGCGTAAGTATTGGTAGAATCAACAGTTGGCAGGTGAATCAGGAACTTTCCTGTAAATAGCGTGTTATTGATAATAAATTCCAAAATTTAGTAGCTTTGAGTGAAATTATAAATAATAAGTCATTTGGAAAAAAGTAAGGTAAGAAAAAAGGTTAAGACAACGTCTGCAACAGACTTAAAAGCACTAATTATAGAGCTGATAGAAGACAAGAAAGGAAATGATATAGTAAGTTTGGACTTAAGAGAGATACCTGAGGCCATAACAGATTATTTTATAGTATGCCATGCGGAGTCAACTACTCAAACGCGTGCTATTATTGATCATTTAGAAGCAGAAGTCAGAAACAGGGCATCCATAAAACCTTTACATATAGAGGGAAGATCTAATGGGGAATGGTGCCTGATAGATTTTGGAGATGTAGTCGTTCATGTTTTTCAACGCGAAAAAAGAGAGTTTTACCAACTGGAAGACCTTTGGAGCGATGCCGTTATTGAACACTATACTTAATTAACCCACAGATACGTTTACCTAATAAATTATAGAAGATGGATTTTTTACCGGAAAATGAGACCCCGAAAAAGAAGAAAGGATTTAATAGCTATTGGCTATTTGCTATTTTGATTATAGGATTATTGGCAACACAGTTCCTATCTCTTAATTTTCAGACAAAGCCCACCTCTGAAGATGAATTCTTTGGCAGATTTCTTCCTAACAATGATGTCGCAAAGATTGCCATCGTTAACAAGGAGGCCGTAGAGGTATATATAAAAGCAGAATCTTTAAAGACAAAGAAAGAATTCTCAGATATAAAACAAACTAAACTAGGCACCCCCAATAAAGGCCCTCACTACTCTTTTGAAATTGTGTCGATAGAAACATTCAAGCAAAGATTTGATGAGGAACAAAAGAAGTACACGGATAGAAAATCCATTCCCTATACCATTGAATACAGAAAAGGCATATTAGATATTGTTGGATGGCTGCTACCTATACTACTACTAGTAGGTGTTTGGATGTTCTTAATGCGTCGTGCAACCGGTGGCATGGGAGGCGGAGGCGGACAGATTTTCAATATCGGAAAATCTAAAGCTAATCTATATGATAAAGACACGAAAGTGAATGTAACCTTTGACGATGTTGCAGGATTAGATGAAGCTAAAGAAGAAGTAAAGGAAGTTGTAGACTTTCTCAAGAACCCAAAGAAGTATACTGCGCTGGGTGCAAAAATTCCAAAAGGAGTACTGCTGGTAGGTCCTCCAGGAACCGGGAAGACCCTATTGGCAAAAGCAATGGCGGGAGAAGCACAGGTACCATTTTTCTCAATTTCAGGCTCTGATTTTGTGGAGATGTTTGTAGGAGTTGGTGCATCACGTGTACGCGACTTATTTAAACAAGCTCGGGAGAAGGCACCATGTATTATATTTATTGATGAAATTGATGCAGTTGGTAGAGCCAGAGGCAAGAATATGATGCAGAGCAATGATGAAAGAGAAAGCACATTAAATCAGTTGCTGGTAGAGATGGATGGATTTAGTGGTGATAAGGGTATTATTATGCTTGCAGCAACTAATAGGCCAGATGTATTAGACTCCGCATTATTGCGCCCAGGAAGATTTGACAGACAAATATCTATTGACAAACCAGATCAGAAAGGAAGAGAACAAATTTTTAGAGTACATCTAAAAAAATTAACTCAGATTGGACCAGATGTTAGTCCCGAAAAATTAGCATCCCTGACACCTGGATTTGCGGGTGCTGAGATTGCCAATGTTTGTAATGAGGCAGCACTGATTGCAGCACGTAAAGAAAAAACTCAGGTAGAAATCTCCGACTTTAATGATGCTATAGACAGAAGTATTGGAGGCTTGGAAAAGAAAAATAAAATCATCTCTCCACAAGAAAAAGAAATTATTGCATACCATGAGGCAGGGCACGCAGTGTGCGGCTGGTATTTAGAACATGCGCATCCACTACTTAAAGTAACTATCATTCCGCGGGGTATTGCAGCACTTGGATATGCTCAATACCTTCCAAAGGAACAATACCTTTACCGTACTGAACAACTAATGGATGAAATCTGCATGACGCTGGGTGGTCGTGCTGCAGAAGAAATTACCTTTAATAAAATTTCTACCGGAGCACAGAACGACTTACAAAGGATTACACAGTTATCCTATGCTATGGTAACAGTTTATGGAATGAATGAAAAGGTAGGTAATGTTTCTTTCTATGATCCTCAGAATGAAAATGTATTCACCAAGCCTTATTCTGATGACACCGCCAAGGTAATTGATGAAGAAGTTCGCAAGTTAATCGAACTTGCCTATAAGAGAACTTTACAATTACTAACGGAGAAGAGAGAAGAATTAGATAAGATTGCAAAAGCATTGTTAGATAAAGAAATCCTCTTCAAGTCTGATCTGGAAGATATTATCGGTAAGCGCGCTTTTGATGAGGAAGCTCCAGCTGTTGCAATTGAGATAGACTAACACTTGTTTTTCAATTAAAAAGTAAAGTCAACTTTACTAAATTCTAATCTAAAAAAGGTCGCGTCAACGCGACCTTTTTTAATAACTTAATTCTAATAAACAAAATAGAAAAAAGTCGCCTCGAGGCGACTTTTTATTAATTAAAGCATTTAAACACAGAAGTATTAAAAAAAAATCTGTCATCAAAAAAAATAGGTTTCCTGACAGGTTTTTTTTACAAACATTGATAAGTAACTACTCCTATGAGCACCGCGAATTACATTTACTATTTTATTAAAAGCCTATGATATCATTTGATAAATATATAGCCATGCATTTTGGGAGAGCTTATAACAAGGCAATCCGAGAGAAAAAAGAATATTTTACTTTTAAAGAAGATACTTTGTATACTGCGTATGCTTACTACCTGAGTTTAAACTTAGTCAACAAAGGACTCATCAATGGGAAGATGAATAAAAATAAACTTATAAAATTTAAATGAGAATTTTCTAATCCACCTAGTTACTGACAGTTTCCTGAATATTTTATTCTACTATAGAAGGCCTCATAGATGGGTAAAATATTATTGATATCAAACTTCTTGGCCTGTTCAAATGCCTGCATTTTAAATTGCTTTAATTTATTATCATCTCTCAGTAGCTCTAATGTTTTCTCTGTCATCCCATCAACATCTCCAACATCTAAAAGATATCCAGTTATACCATCTATGTTTACTTCGGGTAATCCTCCGGCATTAGATGATACCACCGGCACTTCGCACGCCATGGCTTCTAAAGCTGCCAGGCCAAAGCTCTCGCTCTCTGATGGCATTAAAAACACATCTGCTACGGCCAGCAATTCTTCAACTGCCTCCTGTTTGCCTAAGAAACGAACATCCATAGAGGAGCATAAGTTTCGCGCGAGAATTTCTACGTCATTGCGTTCGGGACCATCTCCTATCATCAATAATTTGGAGGGTATCTGTGATGATATTTTGTGAAAGATATGAATGACATCCTGAACACGTTTTACTTTTCTAAAGTTAGAGGTATGTACAATGATTCTCTCTCCATTGGGCGCAATGGCTTTTTTAAAATGATCTTTATTGATTTTTTTAAATCTGGAAAAATCAATAAAGTTAGGAATGACTTCAATCTCATTCTTTATATCAAAATGTGCAAGTGTATCTTTCTTTAAACTTTCGGATACTGCAGTTACCCCGCAAGACTTATTGATAGAATAAGTAACTACAGGTTCGTAGGTAGGATCTTTCCCTACCAAAGTAATATCCGTTCCATGTAAAGTGGTAATAACAGGAATATCTCTCCCTCGCTCTAATAAAATCTGTCTAGCCATATATGCAGCAGAAGCATGAGGGATAGCATAATGCACATGAAAGACATCCAAATTTGCATGAATAGCAACATCTACCAATTTACTTGCTAATGCAGTTTCATAAGGTGCATATTCAAATAGAGGATAATCATTCAATCTAACCTCATGGAAATAGATATTTTCCACAAACATATCGAGCAAGCGAGCCGGCTCCTTATAGGTTATAAAATGAACATTATGTCCTTTCTGCGCAAGTCCCTTACCAAGCTCAGTAGCCACCACACCGCTTCCTCCAAAAGTTGGATAACAAACTATTCCAATATTCATACTGTATATTTCATTTTAAATTACTTCAGTTTTTCGTGCATTTCCAGACCACAGTTTAAGAAGGCGGCATAACTATTTTTATCTGCTGAGAAACTATAATCTACCGGATAGTTGAGTAGCTGTTCTTTTGCATTCAAAAGTATATACTGAGGCTGTGCATTAGTTTTAAAGTAACGCGCTTGGAAATCGCTCCATTTGCCTCCTACTGTTTTTACCTCTTTTTGCTTTCCAGTAGCTCCTGAACTAAACCAATCGTTTTTATCCAATGGCTTTTTGTCATCCACATAAAGAGAAATAACTACATACTGCTGCATCAGAACGTTTATCTGCTCATCGCTCCAAATGTTTTCTTCTATCTTTCTGCAATTTACACATCCATATCCTGTAAAATCTAATAATATAGGCAACTGATGTTCCTTAGCATACACCAAGCCCTGATTATAATCTGTAAAATGGATAAATGATTCTTTATTATTTTTCTTGAAATTATAAGACGCTGGCGGTGCAAGTCCACTCAATAACTTTAACGGCTTATAATTATATCCAGTAAGCAAATATGCAACAAAGAGCAAGGAGAAAATCCCGAATACCACTCGTGGCTTACCCGGTTTATCTGTAGGATGATCATGCGGAAAACGTATCCATCCAAAGCAATACATTGCCATGGCTGAGAAGATTAAAATCCAAATAGCAAGGAAAATCTCTATCCTGAATACTCCCCAATTTTGGGTTAAATCTACCAGTGATAAAAATTTAAATGCCAACGCCAACTCTAAAAATCCTAAAATTACCTTTACTGTATTCAACCAACCTCCTGACTTAGGCAGAGATTGTAACCACTGTGGAAATAATGCAAATAATGTGAATGGCAGCGATAATGCAAGAGAAAAGCCAAACATGCCCAATAGGGGCTTTAAAGGAATATGATTCAATAAAGTTGGTCCACCACCCGTTGCTGCCTCTACCAATAAAGTACCAATAATCGGACCGGTACAAGAGAAGGAAACCAAGGCCAGTGTGAACGCCATAAAGAAGATACCCAAATTACCTCCACGACCAGACAGTGCATCTGATTTATTAGACCAGGACGCTGGTAAGGTAATCTCATAATAGCCAAAAAAGGAAATAGCAAAGAAAACAAAAACAATAAAAAATAATAGATTAAACCATATGTTGGTAGACATTGCATTTAAGGCATCTGAACCAAATATTCCAGTAATCAGAATACCTAAAAGCAAATAAATAACAATAATAGATATACCATAGATTAGCGCTTTACGAACACCTTGTTTTTTATCTTTTCCATTTTTAGTAAAGAAACTAACTGTTAGCGGGACCATCGGAAATACACATGGAGTAAGCAAAGCCAGCAGTCCTCCTAAGAAACCAGCAATAAAAATCCACCAGTTGTTTCTATTTTGTGCAGTCGTCTTTATACTACATGCATTATTCATGTAGGTAGTGTCAAATCTATCTTGTTCTGATAAAGCGATAGGATATCTAGATACATCAGAAGTGTCTGAGCTAATAACAGAAATTTTAGCCACATTAGTTGTATCTGATAAGGCAGTAATAGAACCCGAATTACTTTTCCCACCTAATGTAATAGAAAATGTTTCAGGACCAAATGGCATACATCCTACCTCATCCTTACAGACTTGCCCATCAAACTCTCCTCTAAAAACTGCCTGCTT
>CANHGL010000032.1 GCA_947460245.1 Sphingobacteriales bacterium | reverse complement strand
CTTTCTCTTTTGTTGTATAAGATCAAGAAAATTATACTGAATATGCCCCCGATAATAACCGCTATAGTTTGAATAGACCAGGAGATCCAACCGTATGATAATCCAATAATATCTGGGATGCTATAGATGGCAAGTACTTTCTGGGTAATGATTTGGAATGCACCAATACCTCCTTGCGTAGCAATCATCGCAAATCCTCCGAAGAAAACATTTGCGGTGGCGCAGATGATATTCAGTGAAGAGGTTTCATGAAGGCATCGAAAAGCAAAATAGGGCATTAAGATATAGCATATCCATATGGCAATGGTATGCAACAAGAAGGTCCATTTTTTATCTAAATATCTGATGGAAATAACTCCTTCTCCGAGTCCCTTAAATTTTTCTTTTATAAAGCTCACCATTTTTTTTTGTCCAAACTTTCTGAGCATCAGTGCAAAGACAGTTATTGCAGAACATCCAGCTATTATTAAGATAAGATATTTTGTATAAGTAGTTTCCGGATTTATTTGCTGATGCGTTTTGCTGCCAGAAAGTAAAACGTTGAAGAATTCATAGAATCGCTGGTACTCTAAGAGGAGAAGTATGCCTCCTAATAATAAAATACAAATCAAATCTACCACTCTTTCCAGCACCATAGTTCCGATAGATTTTTCTATGGGAACTTTGTCATATCTAGCCAATATACTGCAACGAAGTACTTCTCCTAGTCTTGGAAAGGCAAGGTTGGCTAAGAACATGATATTTATAGATGCGAAGGTATTCCAAAAGTTAGTACGATATCCCATGGGTTTTAAAAGGAGGCGCCATCTTTGTGCACGAAACACATTGCTGAGTAAGCCAAAGAATGCAATAAAGAAAAGCCATCTATAGTCTGCTCTTGAAAATGCCGCCACGATAGTTTGTTTCTGTTCGGGAGTAATACCTCTCAAAGACCAATAAACTAAACCGCAACCAAGTCCGGCAGAGAGCATAAATTTTAAAACATTACTTAAGTGTTTCTTCATACTTCTTTGATTTCAGGGATTTTCAGTGTTTGGGAAGAGGATATTAGAATATTATCAATGAGTCTTACTTCTCCAACTTTTGCAGCAATAAGCAAGGTCATTGGAGTATTATTCTTAAGTATATCTAGAGGCTCCATGCTGACTTGTTTTACGGCCTCCAAATAGGATACATGTATAAGGGGGTCAGTTGCAAGTAGTTCTTTTTGTTCCAGAATTAATTCAGATAGATCTTGTTCATGTAGATGCTCTCTGATGTGAAATAATGCTTTGGAGAGCTTAATGGCAGACTGACGTTCTTGAGTATTTAGGCGCATATTCCGACTGCTCATTGCTAGTCCATCTATCTCCCGAACAGTATCTGCTATTTCCAGTTTTACGGGTAATTGGAAATGCGTAATTAGCTTGGATATAACGCAGCACTGTTGGTAATCTTTTTGGCCCAAAAACAGAACATCCGGCTGAACAATATCCAAAAGTCGTTTTACCACTTGAATTACACCCTCAAAGTGACCAGGCCTGTTAGCCGCTTCTAAAATTGATCCGACCCTCCCAAGGTCTAAGTCTATTTTTTCAAAAGTACCGGCTGGATATACTTCCTCAAAAGAAGGTATAAATACTACATCACAACCCGCATTTAGTAGTAGCTCAAGGTCAAGATCAATCTGAATTGGATATTTATTGAAATCGTTGATATCATTAAACTGCGTAGGATTAACAAAGATGCTGGCCACTGTAGTCGTTGTTTTAGCCTTAGATATGCTGATTAGGGATAGATGGCCTTCGTGCAGCGCTCCCATGGTCGGTACAAACCCAACAGATTTACCTCCTAACTCATTGATTTCCAATAAGTATTTTTGAAGTTCAGTTGATTTTTGAAAAACTTTCAATTTGGTTTTCTTTCAATTTTTTATTCTAAACTCTTTATTTTAAGTAGAGGAACATTTGATATAAAGAAGCCTGAATATCAACTGTAAAGAATACTTAAAATCGCATTTTGTGTCTGTTTCTAAAACAATTATACCACTTTAAATGCGTACCTTTGCACATTAATCAGGTGAAATAACTAATAATTAAAGTATAAGCGGCGCATGGAAAAGAAACGATTATTATATGTGACTCAGGAAATGGATCCATACTTGGTTTTGACAGAGGCGGGAAGTATTGTTAAGAAACTAGCCCCATTTATCAATGATAATGGTTTGGAAGTGCGTGTTTTAATGCCTCGCTTTGGGGTGATTAATGAGCGTAGAAATCGTCTCCACGAAGTAGTGCGTCTTTCAGGTATAAACATCATCATAAATAATGATGATTACCCTTTAATCATTAAGGTAGCTTCCCTTCCGGGAGCAAGGATACAGGTTTACTTTCTGGATAATGAGGAGTTCTTTAAACGCAAACAGGTGTTTAATGATGAAAATGATAAGTTTTTTGATGACAATGCAGAGAGAATGGTATTCTTTTGTAAGGCAACGTTGGAGACTGTAAAGAAATTTGGTTGGCATCCTCATATTATTCATTGCCATGGATGGATGACAAGTCTTATCCCGGCATACATGAAAACGCAATATGCAAAGGATCCTGTATTCTCTAACACCAAGATGATTTACAGTATTTATGAAAAAGCCTTTGAAGAAAAACTGAACAAAAGCTTTATGAAAACGGCTTTAATTGGCGACGACATAAAAGAAAAAGATCTTACTTTATTTAAGGATTTAACAAATGAAGCGCTGATATTAGGTGGAATTCAGCATGCAGATGCGGTAATCCAAGGATCCAAGGAGCTAAAAGATATGGCAACTTATAAGAAGGCAATTGGGAAGAAACCTTTTCTTGAATTCCAGGATCAGGATACCCTTTCGCAAAAATATCTTGAATTTTATCAGACGTTATTACAGTAATCTTGCTTTTTGTTAAAAGTGTGAATACTGGTGTGACAGAGAAGAAGTACAATTTTAAATTATTACCTGTGGCGAATTCCATCTTGCCCTAAATATTCAAAATACATAGATGAGAAAATTTTTTTTACTGCCAACTATCCTTCTGCTTTCTCTGATTTCAGCATGTAAGAAAGATTCCAGTATTGGTGCGGATATTTTACCTCCTTCAGATTTATTGAACGTGAAATTTTCCGATACTTTTCAGTTGGATGCCAAAACTTTGGCCGATACTTTCCTTAGGTCAGATAAGTTGGCAAAGAATTTCCTGGGGCTTATCAATGATCCGCTCTTCGGTCAGCAAAGAGCTAGTATAGCAATGGAACTGGACAAGCCAAACCTTGTTTATGATGATACATTGGGGCCATTTACTGTAGATTCTGTTCTGCTATTTTTGAAGTATAATTTAGTCTATGGCGATAGTACGGTACCTCAGGACTTTAACGTTTATACTTTAAATAGTACAATCAATGAAACCCAGTCTTATTATTCGAATTCGTCCTCTTTTAGCACTGGTGCATTAATTGGTGGAGTTAATAACTATCGTATTACACCTAGTAGTCGTGTTGTTACTACATTGGCAGATACTATTGGCACTTCTGGTATTATGAGGATACCTTTGAATAACTCCGTTGGTGATGGTATTTTTACTTTAGGGCAGGATATTCTTAGAGATTCATCGCAGTTTAAAAATCGTTTTCCAGGTATTCTTGTCGAAAATTCAGGTGTTGCCGGTAAGGCAATGGTGGAGGTAAATATGTCAAGCCTATATTCATATATCTGTATTTTCTATAAGGACAAACGCGGTGTAAAACGGGAGATGAAATTATTCGCCAGTTTACTTAAGCTAACGAATGGGGCTGTTTCTGCCCGGCAGAATGGAGTGAATTTATTTTCAAATTCCTTGAGTTCTTCAGTTTTAAATACAATCAGTTCAGGACAGGTGAGCGACTCTATTTGTTATATCTTAGGTCAGGGTGGAACTAGCATCCGATTAGCGTTGCCAACGCTCACTAATTTAGGAAGAGTAGCCGTGAATAAAGCAGAAGTTTCTATCACTCAGATTGTACAAAACAGTCAGGTGGAATGGCAGGTTCCTCAATTTTTGTTGTTGCTAAAGAGGAATGCTTCCGGTCAGCTGGATGCATTGCCATCAGGAGATGGCATCGGAATTCTGGATAGCACAGGAACAGATATTTATGGCAATAAGATTTCAGTCTATAAATTTAATATCTCCAGATATGTTCAGAATATATCAAAGGGCTTAGAGACAAATACAGAACTGTATATGGCCACATATAGAGCGGGGGGAACTGATGGTTCAGTAAATGCCTTGAACACAGTGGTGAATGGTTCCGTAGTGAACTTTAGTTATTATCCATCCAGAATAGTTGTGGCAGGACCGAATTATTCAGATCCCAAATACAGGATGAAATTAAATATTACCTACACCTTACTACAGTAAGCAAATTTTATAACTTTTCTTGCTAATTTTAATGATGCAATTGTTTTCACAAAATAATAGATTATGTGCGGTATTGTAGGTTATATTGGTAAGCGTCAGGCTTTTCCTATTATCATTAACGGGTTGAAGAGGCTGGAGTACAGGGGTTACGATAGCGCGGGTATTGCCTTATTAAGCGATAGTAAACAATTAAATCTTTATAAAAAGAAAGGTAAAGTTAAGGCGCTGGAGGATGCTGCAGCGGGAAATGATATTTCCGGGAATATAGGTATAGGTCATACACGTTGGGCTACACATGGAGAGGCAAATGATGTAAATGCACATCCCCACTTCAATTCAAATGGTGATCTTGCGGTCATTCATAATGGTATCATAGAAAATTATTATGCTCTCAAGGTAGAATTGCAGTCGAGGGGATATGTATTTCGTTCAGAAACGGATACTGAGGTGTTGGTGCATCTTATAGAGGATATCAGAAAGAATGCCGGAGTAAGTATAGAAGAAGCAGTAAGACTTGCTCTAAACGAAGTGGTAGGTGCATATGCAATAGTGGTAATATCCAAGAATGATTCTGATAAACTCATTGTTGCAAAATTAAGCAGTCCCATGGTAATAGGCTTTGGAGATCATGAATTGTTTGTAGCTTCTGATGGTTCTCCATTAATAGAGTACACCAATAAAGTGAGTTATCTTGAGGATGGCCAAATGGCAGTGCTGCATGTAGATGGAAAAGTAGATGTGAAATCTATCAAGCATAATACTACGCATATTCCGTATATCGATGAACTGGAACTTAAATTAGAGCAGATTGAGAAAGGTGGTTTCGATCATTTCATGATGAAAGAAATATACGAACAGCCACAAGCTATAAAGAATAGTATCAGAGGTCGAATAGACAGTCAGCAGTTCTGGGTAAATCTAGGGGGTGTTCGTGAGCATGAATTGCGATTTAAGAATGCCAATAAAATTATCATCGTTGCATGTGGAACTTCGTGGCACTCTGCATTGATTGGAGAATATTTGATTGAAGATCTCGCCCGCGTGAATGTTGAAGTGGAATATGCCAGCGAATTCAGGTATAGAAATCCCATCATTACGGAACAAGATATTGTGATTGCAATTTCTCAATCCGGAGAAACTGCAGATACACGTGCTGCATTGGAGTTGGCAAAGTCTAAAGGGGCACTTACATATGGCATCTGCAATGTGGTAGGTTCCAGTATATCCCGTATTACAGATGCCGGCTCTTACACGCATGCCGGACCTGAAATTGGTGTAGCATCTACAAAAGCATTCACAACGCAAGTAAGTATACTTGCTTTGTTGGCGTTGCAATTGGCAGAGATAAAAGGTACGCTCTCTCAGACCGTATTCAACAAATATATCCATGAGTTGGAGATGTTGCCGTCTAAGATTGAGAAGATCTTAGAGTCTAATGATTATATAAAGGAGATTGCTGAAGTACTCAGAGACACGCAAAACTGTCTTTATCTTGGAAGAGGATATAATTTTCCGGTAGCATTAGAGGGTGCACTAAAACTTAAAGAGATATCCTATATACATGCTGAAGGATATCCTGCAGCAGAAATGAAACATGGACCAATAGCTCTTATAGATGAAAACATGCCTGTGGTGGTATTGGCACCATATACACAGCATTATGAAAAAGTATTATCTAATATCGAAGAAGTAAAAACAAGAAAGGGAAAGCTAATAGCAGTGGTAACAGAAGGGGATACAGAAATTAGTAAACTTGCAGAATATGTAATTCGTATCCCAGAAACGGAAGAGCCTTTCACGCCAATTCTTTCAGTAATTCCCCTGCAACTTCTGGCATATCATATTGCAGTATTGAGAGGGTGTGACGTGGATCAGCCGCGCAATTTAGCTAAATCAGTAACCGTAGAATAGAATGAAACATATTCTAATTATTATAGCATTGTTATCAGGTTCTATTACCTTTTCTCAAAAGGTCCCCTATGACGTAAATAAAAAGAAATATCCTTTGGGTCAGGATTTCAGAAAGCTATTGCCTGAAGAATTAGGAGGTTGGTCACGCTTTTCTTTTCATGATTATATTCCGGGACGTGAACAGGGCTTGGTCTATTATCGAAAAGGAGGTAAGCAGATTGATCTGTCGTTTGGGAAAGCAAGTAGTCAGGAAGACATGAGTGTAGTATGGAGAAAGATTTATGATAATGCCACAGATGGAAGAGAGAATGAGGTTAAGCAAAAGAACCTCTCAGCTTCTACAGTAAGATATTTTGTGCTTCATGGGAATTCATACATGTTTGCCTGGACACGTAATTTATATTATTTCAGTATCTCCACCAGTAATAAATCAGATGCTGATGAATTTATGAAATCCTTTCCCTGGTAAAGATTGGCGGTATTTTTTAAATAATTTACTATGAGTAACAATAACGTTTTTCTCGGGGATAAGTACTATAGCCGTGAGCATCTCGACTTCCTGCTTTTTGATGTATTGAAGGCAGATACTATTATAAAATATGATTACTTCTCTGATCATGATAAAGAGGCGCTTCAGATGTATATAGATGCTACAGATCAGTTTGCTAAAGAATATCTGTTTCCTTATGTAGTAGAGATGGATAGAAAACAACCTGAATTAGTGGATGGCAGAATACGTGTTCATCAGATTCATAAAAATATTATGCGCGTCAGTGGAGAGAATGGATGGATTAGTGTTTCGGCTGCTAAAGAAGTAGGTGGTCTACAAATGCCTTCAGTATTTTCTACTGCTGCAAGTTTTATTCTGGGTGCGGCTAATTATTCTGGCTGTGTCTTTGTTGGCTTAACTATGGGTGCAGCCCATCTGATAGAGGTCTTTGCAGATAAAAAATATCATAATCTCTACCTTCCAAAGATGTTTAGTGGAGAATGGCAGGGAACTATGGCACTAACGGAGCCGGGAGCGGGAAGTTCATTAAGTGATGTCGTTACAACAGCAGAAAAGTTGGAAGATGGCAGTTATAAAATTTCAGGACAGAAAATTTTTATTTCCTGTGGAGACAGTGATGCGGTAGATAATGTAGTGCACTTGCTTTTGGCAAGAGTGAAAGGAGCTCCTGCAGGCACTAAGGGTATTTCTATGTTTATTGTTCCGAGAGAACGAATAAACGATAATGGGGTGCTTGTTGGTAATGACGTAATTAGCGCCGGTGTATATCATAAAATGGGATATAAAGGCGCTCCAATTGCACATCTGATTTTTGGAGAAAATGATAACTGCAGAGGGGCATTGGTAGGAGAGGAAAATAAAGGCTTATCCTATATGTTTCAGATGATGAATGAAGCGAGGATTTCGGTGGGCTTGCATGCTGCCTCCATTTCAAGTGCTGCTTATTATGCGAGTTTAAAATATGCGAATGAACGATTACAAGGCAGAAAAACAACAGAGAAGAATCCTGAGCTACCTCAAACAGCAATTATTAATCATGCGGATATAAAACGTTTATTATTGTTTCAGAAAACATTTGTGGAGGGATCTCTGTGTTTGGAATTGCAGTGCAGTTATTATGCAGATATGGAGCGGGTGAGTGATGGGAACGAAAAAGAAAAATATAATACACTTTTAGAATTATTAACACCCGTTGCGAAATCTTATCCTGCAGAGATGAGTAATTTTTCTACCTCCGCAGCTATCCAGATATTTGGTGGATATGGATTTACAAAGGATTTTATTGCAGAGCAATATTATCGGGAAACCAGAATTCATGCTATCCATGAGGGTACTACAGCCATCCATGGACTAGACTTATTAGGGAGAAAAGTAGCGATGAATAATGGTAAGGCTGTTCAGTATCTTATGCAGGAAATAATGCAAACTGTTGGCTATGCCAAGCAATATGAAAACACTAAAGAAAATGCCCTGGTTTTAGAAAAAAAATTAGAACAATTACACTCGTTGACGCTGCATCTGATGGGTGTTTCACAGAAAGAGGGTATAGAGGCCTATCTAAGTGATGCCACCTTGTATCTTGAGCTATTTGGAATCTTAGTGTTGGGATGGCAATGGCTGAAGATGACTAATACTTGTAATAAAAGTACTACTTTAGACAACGAGTTTAAGGAGAGTAAGTTCCTCTGCTGTAATTACTTTTTTGAATATGAAATACCTAAAACAGAAGGACTATTTACTCGTTTACAAAGTGAAAAAAGAGTTACCGTGAATGTAGATGCTGCATTGATAGATTAATCCTGATAAAATTATTGGGATATTTTCTTCCGTAAGACATAATCATTAAGCCAAAACTTTCCGTAAGCAATATCTGCTTTCTCATACAGCTCAAAGCCCATCTTTTTATAAAAATAAATAGCGCTGTTCTTCCTGTTTACATTTAGTTCTATGTAGCTGCATTTGTTTTTGACACCAACTCTTTCAATTTCTCCTAAAAGAAGTTTCCCTATGCTTTTACGTTGTACTTCAGGCATCACATATAGCTTGGGTATAATGACAATTCCATCTTCTCTCAGACTGTAGGCAGCGAAGCCAATTGCCTGCCCAGCTTCTGTTGCCAATAAAAAAGTAGTGCCATCTTGCATTTGCTCTCTTAAGGCTTCAGCAGTATAGTTTCGCTCATACATATACTCAATTTGCTCTCTGGAAATAATAGGTGCATAGGTCTGCTTCCAGGTAGCATCTGCTACTGATATAATGTGTTGTAGATCGGTAATAAAAGCGAGCTTGATTTTTACCATGTTGCAAAAGTACAATCTAAATTAAAATAGGGGATAATTAATTTTGACTTTTAGTTTCTAAACCTTTACTTTTGGTGAGACTCTGGGGGTGTCATTGTAAAAAAAAATGGCTGAGAAATACCCTTTGAACCTGATACAGTTCACGCTGTCGTAGGGAATGAGTGCCGTCTCGTTTTTTCTCAGAGTTTTAGTGTTCAGGTTTTTTATACAAGTATAATCTTGATGGATGAAGGTGATTATAAACAATCAATCGTATCAATTTCTGGAAGGCAGTTCGCTGCAAACAGCTGTTGAGGTATTAAAGATGGAGGATACATCAGGTATAGCGATTGCCTTGAACGAGTGCATTATACCAAGGAGTCAATGGAGTAATACTTTGTTAGGAGAAACAGATAAAATTATAATTATTGGCGCTGTTGCCGGGGGATGACAAAAAAATATAAACCAAGAATATGAAGCAAGATAAAATACCAACTAATAAGGTAATTACAACACATCCTTTTCCGAATTCAAGAAAAGTATATGTGGATGGCAAGATGAATAACATTAAAGTTGCTATGCGAGAGGTAATGCTTTCGGATACTGAGCTTCATGGTAAGACAGTTCATAAAAATCCGCCG
This sequence comes from Sphingobacteriales bacterium, assembly GCA_947460245.1. Taxonomy (GTDB): domain Bacteria; phylum Bacteroidota; class Bacteroidia; order Chitinophagales; family JADIYW01; genus JADJSS01. Next base: position 10,821 of record CANHGL010000032.1, on the reverse strand, counting down.
GTGACCATCTATGATACCAGTGGTCCATATACAGACCCAGATATTCATATTGATGTCAAGAAGGGTATTCCACGTCTACGAGAAGAGTGGATTATGCAGCGCGGAGATATTGAACGATTATTTGAGTTCTCTTCCAGATATGGTATAGAACGCATGGAAGACAAAAGTCTAGACGCCCTACGTTTCGAACATATTATGATGCCATTACGGGCTAAGGAAGGTCGAAATGTAACGCAGTTGCATTATGCAAAGATGGGAATTGTTACGCCAGAAATGGAATACATTGCCATTCGTGAAAACCAACGCATTGCAGAATATAATACTTCACTGAATGGACAAGCAGCTGTATTATGTCAGCAGCACCCTGGTGAAAGTTTTGGTGCTAATACACCTAAATCTTTTATAACTCCAGAATTTGTTCGTGATGAGGTAGCTAAAGGAAGAGCCATTATTCCGTCTAATATCAATCATCCCGAAACTGAGCCGATGATTATAGGAAGAAATTTCCTGGTGAAGATTAATGCTAATATCGGAAACTCTGCCGTCACCTCATCTATAGAAGAAGAAGTAGAGAAAGCAGTATGGGCTTGTCGTTGGGGTGCAGATACCATTATGGATCTATCTACAGGAAAAAATATTCATGAAACCAGAGAATGGATAATTCGAAATTCTCCAGTTCCTATTGGTACTGTTCCTATCTACCAGGCATTAGAAAAAGTAAATGGTAAGGCGGAAGATCTTACGTGGGAAATTTTCAGAGATACGTTAATCGAGCAGGCTGAGCAAGGTGTGGATTATTTTACAATTCACGCGGGCGTATTATTGCGTTATATTCCACTTACTGCAAAACGGGTTACGGGTATCGTATCTAGAGGTGGAAGTATTATGGCGAAGTGGTGTTTGGCTCATCATAAGGAAAGTTTTCTCTATACGCACTTTGAAGAAATCTGTGATATTATGAAGGCTTATGATGTAGCATTCTCTTTGGGTGATGGTTTGCGTCCTGGAAGTATTGCTGATGCTAATGATGCAGCTCAATTCGCTGAATTAGAAACTTTGGGAGAGTTGACTAAAATTGCATGGAAGCATGATGTACAAGTAATGATAGAAGGGCCTGGTCATGTGCCAATGCATTTGATTAAGGAAAATATGGATAAGCAATTACGGGAATGTCATGAAGCACCTTTCTATACACTAGGTCCATTAACAACAGATATAGCTCCTGGTTATGATCATATCACTTCTGCGATAGGTGCCGCTATGATCGGATGGTTTGGTTGTGCTATGTTATGTTATGTTACACCAAAAGAGCATTTAGGATTGCCTAATAAGGAGGATGTAAGAACGGGAGTGATAACTTATAAGCTTGCTGCTCATGCTGCTAACCTGGCAAAAGGACATCCGGGTGCGCAATACAGAGATAATGCATTGAGTAAGGCGCGTTTTGAGTTTCGCTGGAAGGATCAGTTTAACTTAAGTTTAGATCCTGAGAAAGCTCTGGAATTTCACGACGAGACCTTGCCGGCAGATGGCGCCAAGATTGCGCATTTCTGCTCTATGTGTGGTCCACACTTCTGTTCTATGAAGATTACACAAGAGGTTCGTGACTATGCAGCAAAAGAAGAAGCCGAAAGAGGCATGCAGGATAAGGCTAAGGAATTTAAAGAAAAAGGCAGCGAGCTTTATTTGTAACTTATACATACTTGCGAACGTCAAGGTATGAAGACAATTATCTATACTCCGGAAGACGCAATAGAACATGAGGTGTCTGTGCTCTCTGCATTATTGGATGCTGGGGTAGATTATCTCTATATTAGAAAGCCCCATCTGGATGATTTCTCTTTGGTTGATTACATGGAGCAATTTAAGGAGACCTATTATTCAAAAATTATTACGACATCCCTGATTATCACAAAAGAATTTAATTTAGGGGGTTATCATTTTACCAGAGAACTGCTCCAAAAAAATAATAGCTACAATGAAAAGGTTTTGGAGTGGTTGCATATTAATCGAAAGTTGTCTTCTATCTCTGCTCATTCTGTGGAGGAAGTGATTAAATATGCCGGACATTTTTCTCATCTAATAGTGAGTCCTGTATTTAAAAGTATCTCTAAGGATAATCACGTCTATGATTGGGATTACGATGCACTAAAGGAAGTAATCAATAAACCCAATTTATCTTCTTTAGACTACCACTCTAAGTTCTTCGCAGTTGGCGGGGTAAATAAGGATAGATTAATTGATGTGAAGTCCATGCATTTTGATGGTTTTGGTTTGATGGGAGCGTTGTGGAATAACCCAAAGGAAGCATTGGAATTGTTCCTGTCTATTCAGCAAAATATATTATGAAAAAACAAATACCATATGTATTGAGTATTGCCGGTTATGACCCTAGTGGAGGAGCCGGTGTATTGGCAGATATAAAAACCTTTGAGGCATTAGGTGTTATGGGGTTGGCTGTTACTACCTGTATTACTTATCAAAATGACCACCAGTTTGAAGGGGTACATTGGTTGTCTAGAAAAAAGATAAAGAATCAGTTATACCCCTTGCTCAATACTTACAAGATTCAATATGTAAAAATAGGCCTAATAAAAAATCTAGTCATCTTAAGTGAGTTGATAGAATTATTAATCTCTTATAACAAGGATATTAAGATTATATGGGATCCTATTGTCAGTGCTAGTGCGGGATATAATTTTCATAAAAAAATATCTGTTAAGCATTTGAATCATATTTTGGGATTAATAGAAATGATAACGCCCAACTGGGAAGAGATTATTAAGTTAACAGATAAACCGGATGCTTCGCCGGCAGCTGAGTTTATTTCAAAATATTGTAATTTATATCTGAAGGGTGGACACAATATAAAAGATCTCGGCACAGATAGAATATGGATCAATAAAAAAGAATTTGTGCTTAAGGCTAGAAATGCAACATCCATCAGTAAACATGGTACAGGTTGTGTTTTATCTGCTGCAATTGCAGGATATATGGCGTTGAACAATACTAAATTGGCTTCTTGCGAACTGGCAAAGCAGTACACTTATGAATTTTTACTTAGTAATTCTTCCCACTTAGGTCAGCATAAAATTAATCGGTAATGCTTAAGCGTCCAGATATTTCAAAATTTCATTACCTCACACAGGAGATTCCTGAAATTTCTCATGTAGCGTTGGCAGAGATAGCCTGTAGTTATGGAATCCGTTGGGTACAACTGCGGGTTAAAGAAAAGTCTTATCAGGATTGGTTGGAGATTGCAAGGGCAACAAAGCAAGTGTGTGATGATTATGATGCGGTATTAATCATAAATGATAGTGTGGAGATAGCAAAAGAGGTAAATGCCCATGGAGTACATCTCGGCAAACAAGATATGTCTGTAGAGCAGGCAAGGAGTCTTTTGGGTATTAATAAGATTATAGGTGCAACAGCCAATACATTGGAAGATATAGAATATTTAGAAACCATGCGAGTGGATTATATAGGACTAGGTCCTTTTCGATTTACTACTACTAAAAAGAATCTGGCGTCAGTGATTGGTTTTTCAGGTTATGAATATATTGCGAAGCAGTATCATGGAGATATTCCAATCATTGCCATTGGGGGTGTGGGTTTAGAAGATATAAAACCACTATTAATTACAGGGGTGTATGGAGTTGCTGTTTCTTCAGCAGTTAATTTATCTACAAACAAACAAGAAGATATCGCTCAATTCTTGAACTCTATAATATGAAAATACTAGAGCTGACTTTTACTGTTTAATAAGTAGGTAGGTTTCACTCTTGTTAAAGTACTCTTTCCTGAATTTGTAATTTGTATAGTTGTTTGTAAAATCTACCCATGTACTATCAAAGCAGATATGCGGATCACGCAGAGTAGATGGTGTGATAATTACAATATCTATTTTCGCAGAATCCATATAGTGCTTAAAAGGAATATTTTTCTTCTTGTCAAATATAGTATTGATTTCATTGAAGTTTTCAGGAAGCATTCCTCTTACAAACGGCATATTAGTAAATATAGTATGAGGCTTGTCGGAATAATTTTTCTCTAAGTAGTAGGTTAATTCCTTATTGGATAGATATGGGGTGTTATTGTTAACGGTTAGGAATTTATAATCTTTAGTATTTGGAACGGATAGCAGCATCAGTATTCCCAGCAGTGCAAATAATGTTGGTCTAGGGCTGAAACTGTTAAATGAAAAATTTAATAAGGCAGCTAAAAGAACTACGAATAATAACATCTGAAGGTAAATATAGTGTTCTCTTGGAAATACAAATATACAGGAGAGGATGGTTGGGCTGATAAATAAGAACAGGATAATCAGATAGAATCTGAGTTGAATTAGCATATCTATAAATTGCTCACGAGACTTCTTTTGTACTATCTGAGAAATAATTATTATTGTCAGTATTGCACAAGTCAGTAACTGTATTTTTTTAGAATAAAAAATACCAATTGGGAAAATATAAGAAAAGCAGTGGGTGATAGTGCTAATCATATAGTTTTTGATATTAAATAGGGTATTGTCTAAAAAAATTGTGGGTTGAGATTTGATTACGCACCAAATAGAGTTACAATCACCAAATTGTTGTTTACTGATTTCTTCCCAATATAACCATGAGTCGATATTGGCATGCGTCCTTAGTTTGAAATTATAGGCATAATGCTGATAGAATGCTGCTACGCCACGATTATATCCAAAGAAATTATTGGAAGGGAATCGGAATAAAAAATGAAGCAATAAGATAACTAGAAATATAATTAGAAATAACGCGTAGTCACTTTTATGGAGTTGCTTTCGTTGATAGGTTATACATAGTATGCTTGCAAATAGAGATAACAAGAAAGAGATATAGAATTCAGGCCTTGCATAAGAACAGAGTAGGCAGAGTAAAGTAAAAGTTAGAAATTTGTATACATTGCTTTTGAGGAAGCTTATTATAATTAAAAAGAGTAGGCATAAGGCTATACAAAAATGAGAGATGCGTGGCCATACAGATATATTCAGTTCGCTGATAAGAACACTGAATGCAATTATAAATGACAAAAGAGGATGAATAGAAATACGCAGTAAAAATATATACAATAATACGCCTACTAAAATGGAGGTGAATGCATAATTAAGGTAGTATAACTGAATCGTATCATTGCTTATCAAGGATAGAGTTTTATACCAGAGGCTATAAAGCGGCCCCCAGTCTCTATTCATCTTGCCAAATAGATCAAGTCCAAAACGCAGGTAAGCACTTTCATCTGCAAATTGAATATCCATAGCGCCCTCAAGCCCATGATATACTTTCCATCCAGACAAGAGTAACAGTAAAATGCCAAATAGGTAATGCCATAGAATTTTGTTGGCAGACAATACCGTTTCTTCTCCGATGAGGAATGCAGAAGTTCTTTGTATTCTTTTTAGCATGCTATTCCTTTATTAACAAGTAGCTTTCGCAAATATCGCTATATTTTACTTTTTTAAATTGATACTTCTCTGGCATGATTAATAAGTTATTCCACATGGTGTCTGCGCGTAGTATTGGATTTTGAATAATATTTTCGCTCACCAGTACTATATTGATTCCTTTTTCTTTTATAAGTAGGGAGAAATCCATCTCTTCCTTCAATTCAAATTCTGTACTGAATTCAGAATAATTCTTGGGTAGCAGATAGGTGATATTTAGATAGTTAGTTAATACAACAAATTTCTTTGTTTTATTTTTTTGCAAATAGCGAATTAATTGCTGATCGCAAAGGTTATTCATATCTTTTCCAAACTGCATATATTTATAATGATCTGCTCTCGGGCCTAAGAGTAACAGTAGAATTCCCGAAGGTATAATATATAGCCATCTGTAAGATAATTTAAATGCGATGCTCTCTATTAGAATTGCCAACAGGAATAGGATAAGAAGGCTATGCAGTAATAGGTAATGTGGTCTTGGAAATATAATACAACACATCCCGATTGCAGGCAGCCCAAATACGAACAGAAAAAATAAGACTAATCTGTGCTCTTTCAATAGGGACTGAAATCTCATTCTTCTTTCCTTAGAGATTAATACAAAGTAGATTAGCCCAACAAGTAGGCTTATTGCTATAAAAATACCTTTCTTACTCTGATAGATACCTGTAGGAAATAAAAAAGAAAGAAAGGTGGTAAAGAGAAGTATGACGTAATTTTTTAAATTAAACAGAAAGTGCTGAAGGAAATCAAGAGGATGTTTTCTTATTATATCTGACAATGTATTACAGTCAGGAAATTTTTGCTTACAAAATGAAATCCATTCTGTTACTGCATCAAAGCTGGAATGTGTCAGATATTTATAATTTATTGTGTAATGCTGACAAAATGCACTGTATAGCCTGTCTAATCCACCTTTGTAGGTTGAGGAAGGTAGCCCAAATACCAACCCAAAAAAGAGAATAGAAGATAGAAGAATAAGCAAGAGTGGTATAAATGATTTAATGTTCTTTCTCTCCTGATAGATAAAGTAAAGGGTTAGTGGAGTTAGCATAGCAACCACAAATAATAAATCTGGTCTTGCATAACAGGCAATAGAGCAGAGTATTAGAAGTGTCAGTAATTTTTTAGCTATCGAGGGTATTCTGTAAATAATAATCAAGGCAATCAGAACAAGTATTAATATGAAATGAGAAATACGTGGCCATGTATTTATATTGATCGGAGAGACTAGAAAACAAAAGCTTATATAAAGAGCTGTTATTGGACGGAAGTTGTATGTGCATAATGCAATAAAAAGAAGTATGCTTACTACAATAGCTCCAATAATATAGTTCGCATAATACAGTTCGATATTATCTGTAAAAATGAAAGACAAAGCTTTATACCACAGATTATAGGCTGGTCCCCAGTCATTTCTGATTACCTTAAATAGGCCTAGTCCATTACGCATGTATTCTGCTTCATCTCCAAAGAGAATATCCATATGTTCAGATAAACCTAAGCTCCATTTGATACCGATAAGTAATAAAAATAAAACCCCAAGGATGGTGCCAATTTTTTTATTTTTATTTTCTGTATTTGTCTGCATTAATTTGCTTTAACCAACAAGTAACTACTACAGGAGTCACAATAAATTTTCTTTTTAAAATTATAAGCTTGTGGGCTCTTTATAAAATTTATCCAGGACGTATCGCTATTCAGTAATTTTTCCTTTATCAGAATATCTCTTACTACAACGTAGTCAATTTTTTTTTCTTTTAGAACATTACTGAATTTCATTCCGGGTTGATATTCATATTCCGTATTGAAATCCGAGAAATTGCTTGGTAGCATCATGCTCAAGCTTAAGTGATTAGAAAAAATTACATGGCGGTCTTTATCTTTCGTACTGGATAAGTATTCTGTTAGTCTTTTGTTGCAATGATTTTTATTATCACTTTCTAGTTGGTTGTATAGGTACTTATTAGCTGTAGGAGCCTTTATAAGTATGGGAATAAATAGTAGTCCTACTATTAATGGATTTATCTTACTGATTACTGCTATTGAATTGAATAGAATCGCTATACACAAGATAATAAGAATGCTATGCATAAGCAGATAATGCTGTCTGGGGAATATTACTATAGATGCGCCAATGCTCGGCAAACCAAATAACAATAAAATGAACAGTAAAAGTTGATGATCTCTAAGCTGTTGGAATAGTTTTGCTCTTGCTGTCTTGTTGTTTAATATATAGATCAGACATCCTGGTAAACCAATAATAACCAATAGTTGTAGCTTCTTGCTGCCAATAATTTTTACTGGTATTAAGATGTCGATACTGAATTGGAATAGGGTCAATACGTAACGCTGTATGTTTAATATCGTATTATGTATAACAAGTGAAGGGTGAGTTTTTAAAATACAGAAGAAATTAGTACAATCGCCAAATGTCTGATGTGCAAAGGCAATCCATTCTGATATAGGGTTGAATGAAGCCTTATTTTCAATGACATAATTAATGGCATAATGTTGTGAAAATGCGATATAGGTTCTATTGATGCCTTTATAGGAATTTGCAGGTAATTGATAGATGATGAAATTAATAATCAAAATTACTGCGATAAACAAAAATGTGGGCAGCCAATCTTTGATATTTTTTCTTTCTATAAAAAGAGCATGTGCGGTAATTATGCTAATCAGTAAAAATGCAATAAATAATTCAGGACGGGCATAGGCCGCAATATAGAATGCCAGTGTTGTCCAAAGCATATATTTTGGTTTGGATGCTATATTTTTTATTAGAGTAAGAGTAATAAGCAATACTATAATAGCAAAATGTGATACTCTTGGCCATGTGTCTATAACTGTTGTAGAGAATAAAAAACAAAAGGAAATCCAAAGACTGATGACAAAACTTATTTTATAGCGCATCAGAAATACAAACAAGGTAACTCCCAGGGCAATAGCTGTTACTTGCTGGTTTAGATAAAAAAGATCAACAGTGCTGGATCTAAAAAAAGACAGACATTTGTACCATACGTTATAACTCGGGCCCCAATCTGTTTTTATGGTAAGGAATAAATCTAATCCGTAACGAAGATACTGTGCCTCGTCGCCGAAAGTAATATCCATATTATCGCGTAAGTTCCATGCCCATTTAAGTCCGGCAATAAGTAAGATGCTTGTGCCCAAAACATAATAGAGAACGCTATGCCGCTGGAAGTATGCAGAAGTACTCCCTAATAGTTTATGTATGCGACTTTCTTCTGACATTATCTGCCTTTGAATTTTGCAAGATACTTATCCTTCTTGTTTAAAAAGTAAGATTCTAAGGTATTATAACTGAAATGTGATAATAGCAATAAGCTGGATATGGAAACGATAACCAAAACTAATTCTACTGGCAATTTTGGTATATGTAAAATATTGGTGAGGTATTGATAGCATAAGATAGCAGGAATAATAAAAATAAACTGATACACATAAGAGCTGTAAGTTATTCGGGAGCCGACATCTACAATAAACTTATTCTTTAGGAAACTAAAACGGTTTTCATCTTTAAAGCATATGTAAAAGAAGCAAACACACAGTAGGTTTACTAATACATCAATGTATATATATTGTCCATTTCTGGTCATGAATTCATAGCTGGTAATAATATGCATGAAGTTTTCACCAGTTTGTTGGTGTATTATCCATCCATTTATAGGAACTGTTAAAATAAAAAGCGCTAATAAGCCATAGAATATCCGGTTCATGGTTTGGTTACTCCATCGGATATCAAATAAGGCCAGAAAGGTGCCATAAAAAAATGCATCGTATTGGAATATAGTACATCTGTATAGTATAAAAGATCTGTGCATATTATCATCAGTCATAGTGCAGAGCCATTGGTATCCAATAATCCTTATTATAGGGAAAAGAATAATCATCGCAATCGTTAGCCTGCGAAGTGTTTTTTCTTTCAGAAAATAAATCATAAATGGAACTATAATATAGAACTGTTCTTCTAGTGATAAGGACCAAAGGTGTGGAAAGGCAAGAGATTTATTATATACTTGATGTGTAAACAAGCATATCAGGTCTTTAAAATTATAGGTGAAGGTCAGCAGCATCCAGCCGAAGTATTTAAGTTCGTAGTTAATACCTAGGATAGGCTTATATAAGGTTCTTGCGGTGATTAGGCCGATAATAATAGTAAAAAACAGGTAGGCAAAATATACTGGGAATATCCTTAATGTCCGTTTGATATAAAACTTAAAGAAAAATGTTTTAAAACTGTCCGATCTGCCTTTGTCAATCATCAATGTTCTGGTAATAAGAAATGATGACATGATAAAGAAAGTATGCATCGTAAAATACCCGATGTTAGATGGTAAGTTGATGTAGGAAAAATGATGATGAATAATCAGAATACTAAAGCAGAATAAGCCACGAACCCCATCAAACTGGGGCAAATAGATATTCTTTAAGCGATAGTCATTCGATGCCATTCCAAGAGGTCTTTTGACCGCAACTAAGATAATATAAATTTTACTCGCAAATTCAATTGCGTAGATCCTCTCTCAGCAAATAAAGACTTATCTTTATCGCTGTTCATGCCTAAAGCAATAGTTACCGGTGCAGCAGGCCACATTGGATTCCATGTGGCTAAAATATTGTTATCCAAACAATATGAAGTACATCTGCTTGTGCGTTCTGTAAATACCAATATCATAGCCTTAAAAGATGCAGGTGCAATAGTGCATAATTGTAATCTCTTTGATGCAGCAACCTATATGTCGATTATAAAGGATGCTCCTGTATTTTTTCATTTGGCTGCAGAGAATACTACTTCTATGTCTAATGCCTCAAGGGTATTAGATAATACAGATAAGCTAACGAGGGTGGTATTACAGGCTTGTACGGATTGTGGTGTGAAAACTGTTGTTTATACTAGTTCTGTAGTGGTGATAGGCAGAAGTCCTGATCCCAATATTCCTTTAAATGAAAACCACCAAACGGCATTTGCAGAAAGTCCTTATGTACTAGGAAAATTACAGGCTGAACAATTTGTAGAGCAATTTATTAAAGATCAAAATGCAGATATTCGAAGGGTATATCCCTCATGGGCTATAGGAGCCAATGACACTAAGCTTACCCCGCCTCACAAAGTGATTAAAGATTTTTTGCAACATGGCGCTCCTATTTATTTTGATGGTGGAATCTCTATTGCAGCAGTGGAAGATATTGCAGCGGGGCATGTGGCTGCTTACGAGCAAGGCAGACCTGCAGAGAAATATATTTTATCCGGAGAGAATATCACATTTAAGCAGTTTTATAATATTTTATGTGACAATAGCAGACAAAAGATGCCGAAGCTTAAATTGCCTAAG
>CANHGL010000031.1 GCA_947460245.1 Sphingobacteriales bacterium | reverse complement strand
TTGGTTGTGCTCAAATATAAGGATATGCTAATCTTTGTACTGTGATAAATTATCAACAAAGACTCCTTCAATGGATGCATTCTTATCTCCGCTAATTTCTTTATTGTCTATCTTTAATACTAAATACAAAATATGTCTATCATTAATAATATAAGCGGTTTGGTATTGAAGCCATTGATTAAGGAGATGAGTCGTGCCCGCCTGCCTAAAATAGACGGACAGGTTTATTTGAAAGGCCTAAAGGATAAGGTAGAGATTATCCGAGATGAATGGGGTATTCCACATATATATGCCCAGAACAGAAACGATTTACTTTTTGCACAGGGATTTGTTCATGCTCAGGATCGTCTGTTTCAGATGGAGCTGAATAGGAAGTTAGCCAGGGGTTGCCTAAGTGAGATAATAGGAAAGAAGGCATTAGATACTGATAGAATTGCCAGAACACTGGGATATGAACGAGTTGCTAAGCAGGACTGGGAATTATTTGGAGTGGAAGAACAGCAGTTGATTATTGACTATTGCAATGGTATCAATGCCTATCTGAAAAGTGCTGAATTTAAGTTGCCGGTAGAATTTACATTGCTCCAGCATACACCAGAGCCATGGGACCCTATGGATGTTGCCTCCTTCAGTAGAATGCTTATAGCCTTGCTTACCTGGGGGTGGCATGATGAAATGGTACGTGCTAAGTTGATAGAAGCTGTAGGTCTTGATGCTGCTATGGAGTTGGATAATACCTATCCAAAAGAAAATCCGGTAACACTGAGTAAGGGGCTGGAATTTAATTTGCTGGATATTTCAGGAAAGTTTCAAGCGATGCAGGGGCCTTACATGCCACAGATTAGCGGCAGTAATGCGTGGACGGTGAGTGGTTCTAAAACTAAAACAGGAAAACCTTTTCTTTGTAATGATCCTCATCTTGCATTAAAGAATCCGAATATCTGGTACATGAATCATTTGCATTGCCCGGATCTGCATGTGAGCGGTGTGTCTGCCGCAGCATTGCCCATGGTGCAGATAGGACATAATGAGCATATAGGATGGGGAATTACCTTGTCGTATACGGATATCGAAGATCTTTTTATTGAAAAATTTACCGATGATACTTGTACTACCTACATGCATGATGGAAAGTTGAGAGAGACAGTAGTCATTGAAGAAAAGATATTTATTAAAGGGGAAAGGATGCCTCACATCGAGAAGGTATATGAAACAGATCATGGGGTACTTATATCAGATGTAACCGGGAATTCCACCACTAAACTTACACTTTGTTCTCAGGCATATAAACCTGGTACTGCCATTAAGGGTTGGTTTATGCTGAATAAAGCCGATAACTGGAATGATTTTGTAGATAGTATCCGCCATATTACAGCACCTGGTTTAAATATTGTATACGCAGATACCGTTGGAAATATTGGGTATTATAACTCCGGTAAAGTTCCTATCAGAGATAAAGCTACAGCTTCTGTTCCGCAATTAGGATGGACGGGTGAACATGATTGGGTGGGCTTTGTTCCCTTCGAAGAGATGCCTCATGCACTGAATCCGGAGAAGGGTTATGTAGTTACTGCTAATCACAAGATAGAACCGGATGACTATCCGCATTTCTTGGGGGATATATATATGAATGGTTACCGCGCGAATCGTTTAGAGCATATGTTACAACGTAAGGAAAAACTTGATCCCAAAGATTTTACCGCTATGCAAATGGATTTTTATTGCACTCCGGGTAAATTATTTGCGCAACATTTTAAGGATATCCGTATGGATACTGCCGAACTGCAGCAGTACACAGATATGCTCCTTGCTTGGGATGGTGAGTTGCATCCTGATAAGATAGAGGGCAGTTTATATAAGGTCGGAAAACTCATGATTGTGAAGCGCCTGCTTGGTTCCGCAATTCATGATAAGAAATTAGTAGATGAGCTACTCGGAAGAGGATTTCATTCTGTGTTTGGTCCTGTAAATTCATACCTAGGACATAATACACCAATATTATTACGCATTCTGGATAATGAAGATTCCTTTTGGATAAAGCAGGTAGGAGGGAAAGAGAAACTTTTAAAGGCAGGATTTAAAGATGCTATTGATTGGTTGAAATTGAATTATGGTACTAAATATCAAAAATGGAAGTGGGGGAAATTACATGCTATTGTATTTCCTCATGCATTGAGTGCACAACCGCCACTGGATAAGGTTTTTAATATTGGGCCATTCCCGATAGGGGGCGATACGGATACTCCTTTCCAGACATTTATCATAGCTTCAGAAGGATATGGAGGTGAATTGTCTGCTCCTTCTTACCGTCAGATTGTTGATTTTTCAGACTTTGATAAATCTACGGTGGTGATGCCTTTGGGCAACTCTGCTAATCTAGCCAGTCCATATTATAAGAACCAGTTGAGAGATTGGTTTGAAGGGAATAGTTATCCGATGTGTTGGACAAGAGAAAAAGTAGATCAGCATAAAAGAAATAGTTTAATTTTAAACAGACTAGGATAAGTTAAACAACATCGATATTTTTATAGTATGCAAAAATTCAGTCTTTTTAATCCTTTAGATTTTAATGATCCGGTGACTTATGCAGTGCCTGGTTTTATACTGCTCATAATTACTGAGTTTTTTTTGTATTATCGAAAGCACCATAAGGCTAATGCTGAATTTTATAAAGATGCGGCAGCTAGCCTGGAATTGGGAATTGGTTCTACTATAATTGATTTTGGTATCAAGGCTATCGCACTCGGTTATTTATTTTGGTTTTTTCAGTTCAGGTTTACAGATCAACTTGGTCCGGCTTCTGTTCAGGAGCTCACCTCATGGCAATGGCATAAATCACATTGGTATATTTGGGTGATATTGTTTTTTACCCAGGATTTTATTTTTTATTGGTATCATCGCCTTGCACATGAGATTAGAATACTTTGGGCAGCGCATGTCAATCATCATTCATCTGAACACATGCATTACTCCACTGCATTACGTCAAAGTTGGCTGGAGTTGTTGTTCAAAGATGCATTCTATATTCCTTTGGCATTGGTTGGATTTCACCCGATAATGATTCTGACTATGCATCAGTTGAATTTAATCTATCAGTTTTTACCACATACGGAAACTATAAAGAGGATGCCACGTTGGTATGAATTTATCTTTAATTCTCCTGCACACCATCGTGTGCATCATTCCAGCGAAGTAAGATATCTCGATAAGAATTATGCTGGTATACTGATTATTTGGGATCGTATTTTTGGCACATTTCAGGATGAGGATGAAAAGGCTTTTCCTGTATATGGCATTACCAAAAATATTAATACTAATAATCTGTTAAAGATAACATTTCATGAGGTGTTAGATATATGGCATGATGTGAAACGTGCACCTTCTCTAAAAGCAAAAATAAATTATCTTTTTCAGGCTCCAGGTTGGAGTCATGAAGGAATAGATAACAGGGCAAAAACCTTGCAAAAGAAGTTGAATGAAGGGTAGTGGTCTTCTTCAAAATAAAAAGGGAATTATCTTCGGTGCTTTAGATGAAGATTCTATTGCCTGGCAAACGGCCTTGCAAGTGCATGCAGAGGGTGGTGCAGTTATTCTTACTAATTTTCCTGCTGCCATACGGCTTGGTAAAATTAATGAACTTGCTGCTCTAATTAATGCTCCGGTTATTCCCTGTGATGTGGCGCATCTTTCAGAGATAGAAGGTTTAATAGATAAGACTAAGGAGTATTTTTCCGGAGGCTTTGATTTTATTCTTCATAGCGTTGGAATGAGTTATAACATCCGTAAAAAAAATGAGTATACCCATCTGGATTACGAATTGTATCTGCGAACATTAGAGGTATCTGCTTTTTCATTGCATAAAATACTACAATCTTGCTATCAGAAAAATGCATTGAATGATTTTGCATCAGTGGTTGCTTTGTCCTTTATGGCTTCACAAAAAGTTTGTCCTGGATATAATGACATGGCGGATGCCAAAGCTGTATTGGAAAGCATTGTAAGGAACTTTGGATATTACTACGGGAAGTCTAAGAATGTTAGGGTAAATTCAGTATCACAATCACCAACAGCAACTACAGCTGCTAAAGGTATAGAAGGGTTTTCTGTAATGAGTGAGCTTAGCAATGAAGTGTCGCCATTGGGAAATGCAACAGCTAAGGATGTAGCTAAATATATTTGTATGTTATTTTCAGATTATACCCATAAGATTACCCTGCAGAATTTGTATCATGATGGGGGGTATAGCAGTATGGGCTTTAAATAAAAAGAGGCACCATTCGGTGACTCTTTTTATTTAAAGTAAGAGTCATTTTTAATTCTGCTCTTCTTTGCTTGCCTTTTTCTTTTTCTTCTTGATTTCAAACTTAAGCTTATCCTTGGTGGTAGCATCAATATCAGCTAAGATGGTATCACCTTCTTGAATATTTGCATTTAAAATCTCTTCTGCCAAAGGGTCTTCTACATATTTCTGTATGGCTCTATGTAAAGGTCTTGCTCCAAATTGTGGATCATAACCTTTTTCACTCAAGAAATCTTTTGCGGCAGGGGTAAGTTCAATACCAAAGCCTAATTTCTGTAAGCGCTCGAAAACATCCTTTAGGACAATATCAATAATTTTATGAATTTCTTCTTTGCCCAGACTATTGAAAACAACTACGTCATCAATACGATTCAAGAACTCTGGAGAGAAAGTCTTTTGCAATGCCTTCTGGATAACGCCTTTGCTTAGTTCATCAGCATTTTCTTTAATGGCACTGGTTGTAAATCCAACTCCAGTTCCAAAGTCCTTAAGTTGTCTTGCACCAATATTAGAGGTCATGATGATAACAGAGTTTTTGAAATCTACTTTTCTGCCTAAGCCATCTGTTAAGATTCCATCATCTAATACCTGTAATAGAACATTGTAAACATCTGGGTGTGCTTTTTCGATTTCATCTAATAATATTACAGAGTAAGGTTTTCTTCGCACCTTTTCGGTAAGCTGTCCACCTTCTTCATATCCAACATATCCAGGAGGCGCCCCGATGAGTCTGGAGATAGAGAATTTTTCCATGTATTCACTCATGTCAATTCTAATCAAAGAATCTACAGTATCAAACATATATCTTGATAGTGCACGCGCCAACTCTGTTTTACCAACACCAGTCGGCCCGAGGAATATAAATGTTCCAATTGGCTTTTTGGGGTCTTTGAGACCAACGCGATTACGTTGAATAGCTTTTGTAATTTTGCTAACTGCATCATCTTGTCCTACTACCTGTTTTTTAAGGTCATCAGCCATTTGTACGAGTTTCTTGCTCTCACTTTGGGCTACTCTACTTACAGGAATACCGGTCATCATCGCTACCACTTCGGCGATATCTTCTTCGCTTACAGGGTAACGTTTAGATTTAGAGTCTTCTTCCCAATCTTTTTTCGCCTGTTCTAACTGCTCTTGTAATTTTTTCTCAGAATCTCTGAGTCGCGCAGCTTCTTCATACCGTTGGTTCTTGACTACCTGATTCTTTTCTTCCTTTATATTTTCTATCTCTTGTTCTAAGTGGATAATGCTTTCAGGAACATGAATATTTTTCAAGTGGACACGAGCTCCAACCTCATCCAATACATCAATTGCTTTATCTGGTAAAAATCTATCCGTAATGTATCGCGTGCTCAACTGAACGCAGGCATTAATTGCCTCGTCGCTATAGGCTACGTTGTGATAATCTTCGTATTTAGATTTTAGATTTTTTAAGATGATCAGTGTTTCTTCTGGAGATGGCGGATCAACGATTACTTTCTGAAATCTTCTGTCTAATGCACCATCTTTTTCTATGTACTGACGGTACTCATCCAAAGTGGAAGCACCTATACACTGAAGTTCACCTCTTGCCAACGCAGGTTTAAAAATATTTGAAGCATCCAGAGAGCCTGTAGCGCCACCTGCACCAACTATCGTATGTATCTCATCTATAAATAAAATTACATCTCGATTTTTTTCTAATTCTGTCATGATAGCCTTCATGCGCTCTTCAAATTGACCGCGATATTTTGTGCCGGCTACTAAGGCTGCTAAGTCTAAAGAAACTACGCGCTTGTTAAAGAGTACGCGAGAAACTTTTCTTTGGTTGATACGTAAGGCAAGGCCCTCTACTATAGCCGTTTTACCAACACCTGGCTCACCAATTAAGATTGGATTATTTTTCTTTCTTCTAGATAGAATTTGAGAAACTCTTTCAATTTCATTCTCACGTCCAACGATTGGATCTAATTTGCCTTCTTCCGCCAATCGGGTGATATCTCTACCAAAATTATCTAAAACAGGGGTATTGGATTTAGAATTTGTCTTTTTGGCAGTCGACTGACCTCCGCCTTGACCTCCAAATCCTCTTCCTTTTTCATCCTCATCCCCATCATCAAATGGCTCATTGGGTAACTCCGAACGGATATCATTGCCTTCTTTGTCATTTTGCATAAAGTCCAGTTCAGCTCTAAATACCTCGTATGTTACATCCCATTTACTTAGTATCTGGGTGGCAATATTTTCTTTATTTTTCAATATTGATAAAATTAAATGTTCTGTACCAACGGTTTCCTGTTTCATAGATTTAGCTTCTAGCAATGTAATCTTCAACACCTTTTCCGCTTGTTTTGTAAGGGGAAGGCTATTGATGTTGCCGGGAACGGTAGTGACTCTATCCTTTATAGCATCCTCTACCTTCTTGCGAAGTAATGTGATGTCTATATCCAAGGATCGTAAAACTTTTATGGCCATGCCATCGCCTTCCCGAATCAGCCCTAATAAGAGATGCTCGATGCCTATTTGGTCATGTTTTAACCGAAGTGCTTCCTCGCGACTAAACGAGATGACTTCCTTTACTTTGGGTGAGAATTTTGCTTCCATAGATGTATTCCTTCAAATTAACTGCCAAATATCAGTTCTGCCAATATTTCCTGTAAATAAAAGTAAAAAACCTTTCTTTACTTTTATCTTTTTTTTTGCACATTGAGATTAATTAGTCAAGAAAAAGATAAAAAAGAAGGGATGACGCAAATCACATATAATTTTTGCTTAATTAGTTCTATTTTTGATCGCAATCCGTTTTGATATAAACGAAATTAGCTTCCCAATTATTGGGAAACAGCTTTAAAAAATTATTAAATACCAAATATGAAATTTAGCGTAGACAAACAAGATGGCTTAGTGGTGTACGAACTGCTTGAAGATAAGCTTAGCTCCCTGAATGCACCAGTTCTGAAATCAGAATTAGTTTTAGCCAATGCAGAGGGGTTTAAAAATATTGTTATAGATCTGGATAAGGTAAGATTTGTAGACTCATCCGGATTAAGTGCTCTGCTAACTGGTCATCGTTTATGTAAAGACGAAAAAGGCATTTTTGCTTTGTGTGGATTAAATGACGCCACTAAAAACCTCATAAAAATATCTCAACTGCAAGAAGTATTGCATATATATTCTACTCAGTTTGATGCTGTAGATGCGATAAATAGTAAAAAGAAAAAGTAATTTTCGGCAAACTATTTTTTGTTTTCGGGCAGTAATGCAATTATAATTTCAATTCGCTAACAGATTTGGATTTTCACGTACATATCTTGGGCAGTAATTCTGCAATAGCGGATCATGGCCGGCATCCCACATCTCAGGTTGTAAGTATATCTAATCACTATATGCTGGTTGATTGTGGCGAAGGAACACAGGAGCGCTTAAAAGAATTTAAGGTTAAGTGGTTTCGAATAGATCATATTTTTATTTCTCATCTGCATGGGGATCATTATTATGGTCTAATTGGGCTGTTAACTACCTATAATCTGCTAAAACGCACACAGCCGCTAACTATTTATAGCCCATTATTGCTAAAAGATATTATAGCGTTACAGTTGAAAGCGAGTCAAACACAACTCAATTATGAGTTGAAATTTATAGATACAAAGGATGATGGCCAACATCTTTTGTTAGAGAATGAACAGCTTGAAGTACATTCTTTTCCATTGTATCATAAGATTCCTACTACAGGATTTCTATTTAAGCAAAAAGAAGGTGAACGCAGATTGCTGGTAGAGAAAGTAGAGGGTCTTCCAATAGAGCGGACAGATTATGCACTCCTAAAAAAGGGAATCGATATAACGGATAAGGAAGGAAACAGGATAAACGCCGAAGCTGTAACTGTTGCAGGCAGTAGCCCAAAGACATATGCCTTCTGCTCGGACACTACCTATAATAAAAGTCTTGTGTCTCACATTACAGATGCAGATTTGTTATACCATGAAGCAACATTTTTAGAAAATGATAGAGAACGCGCAGAAGAAACCAAGCATTCTACTGCTCTTCAGGCGGCACAAATTGCGAAACAGTCAAATGTAAAGAAGTTGCTAATAGGCCATTTTTCCTCAAGGTATCCTGATCTTTCAGATTTATTGAAGGAAGCGCAAAGTGTTTTTACCAATACAGCTCTTGCTGAAGAGGGAGAAGTGTTTGAGGTTTAGGCTATCTCTTTCTCAATCCTAGATTTTCCAGCTTCTCTTCCAATTTAGATTTGCTGATACCAATATCATCTGCAGTTTTTGTCGTATTCCAATTGTTTTTATCTAGCTTATATTCAATATAGCTACGCTCCACATAATCATTGAGCTGTTGTATATTAAGAAATTTAGCAAAATCTATACCCTTGTTCTCGGCAGTTCCGGAAGGTCCAGAGTAATCCAATACATCCTGTTTGGTGATGGTTTTATTACTCATAATGACTAAACGTTCTACTACATTTCGTAATTCGCGAATATTGCCTCCCCAGTTGCGTGCCTGTAATGTTTCGATAGCTTCCTTTTCAATAGGTTTAACAGGTGTGCCGTATTCTCCACAAATTTGATTTAAGAAATGTTCGGTAAGCATAGGGATGTCATCTTTACGTTGATTGAGAGATGGCACATGTATTAATATAACGCTTAGTCTGTGGTAAAGATCTAATCGGAAGCGATGCTCTTCTACCTCTTTTAACAGGTCTTTATTTGTTGCTGCAATTACTCTTACATCAACGCTTTCTTCTTTATCTCCTCCAACTCTTGTGATTTTATTCTCTTGCAGTGCACGCAGTACTTTTGCTTGTGCGGAAAGACTCATATCGCCTATTTCATCGAGGAATAAAGTTCCGCCATTGGCCTGTTCAAATTTACCAATACGCTGTTTGATGGCAGAGGTGAAAGCGCCTTTCTCATGACCAAAAAGTTCACTTTCTATAAGTTCCGATGGAATGGCTGCGCAATTCACTTCTATCAATGGTCCATTTGCTCTGTTGCTCTGTTCGTGGAGCCAGCGTGCAACCAATTCTTTTCCGGATCCATTGTCGCCGGTTATCAGTACACGCGCTTCAGTGGGTGCGACCTTTGCAATCGTTTCCTTTATTTTTTGTATGGAATTCGATTCTCCAATAATTTCTTTTGATTTATTTATTTTCTTCTTTAGAATCTTTGTTTCAGTAACCAGGCTTACCTTATCCATCGCATTGCGAACAGTAATCAGAAGTCTATTGAGATCTGGTGGCTTTGGAATATAATCAAAGGCTCCTTTTTTTACGGCCTCTACAGCCGTTTCAATATTTCCATGTCCGGAAAGCACGATAACCGGAGTATCGATACCTTTTTGTTGCATTTCTGTCAATACATCAATCCCATCTTTTTTTGGCATTTTTATATCCAGAATAATTACATCATAACTATTCTTCTCAATCTTCTCTAGTCCAATCTCTCCATCTTCGGCTTCCTCAATAATATACTTCTCGTATTCTAAAATTTCTCTTAGTGTTCTGCGTATCGCTTTCTCATCATCAACAATTAAAATCTTGGGCATAGTATGGATTTATAAGGGCTAAAATACAATTTATTTCTTCTCAAAATTATACAAATCTAATCAGGCTGATTATAGTCACTTGTTGTTTCTGTCATCTTTGTTACCTTAATAATTATGGCTGTTAAGGATAAGCCTTTAAAAAGTATTGATCATATAATGTATGATGTCAGTAGCCCCACTAGTTTAATTACGGTGATGGGTATGATGGTCTTTGATAAGAAAGTAAAGAAAGAAATCTTAATTAAGGTCATTAGCGATAGATTGTTGCGTCATCATAGATTTCACAAGAAAGTGATTATCAAAAAGGGAAAACCACATTGGCATCTGGACGAGTCATTTGACTTGAGGTCGCATATCCATCATATTGCACTACCGGCTCCAGGAGATTACAACGCGCTACAAGACTTAATCAGTGATTTGATTAGTCAGCCTTTGGATTCCAGTAAACCATTATGGCAGGTGCATCTTATAGATAATTATAAAGGTGGTAGTGTAGTCTTATGGAGATTGCATCATGCTATTGCGGATGGTATAGCATTAGTGAATGTAGTGTACTCTCTTACCGGGCTCACTAAAGCTGCATCCTTGGAAGCTGATAGGAATATAGTCTCTAATAAACCTCGTCACAAATGGAAGCTGGATATTAAAGCGTTATTTCAATCGGGTAAGGATTGGCTAGTTAATGCCAGGTATTTATTAATGCATCCGGAGCGTATAAAAAAGCCTATTTCAGACGCTGTAAAGTTAGCCGGGGAATTAGGGAGATTATTTTTTGGGAAATCGGTGGAGCATACACTCTATAAAGGCAATCTAAGTTGTTCTAAAAAAGTAGCATGGTCTGGTGCATTACCGTTGGTCGAGGTGAAACAAATGGCAAAAATTCATGGCGTAACGATTAATGATATTTTATTGGTCTTGATTGCGGGCGCAATAAGACATCATCTCTTGAAACATAAACAAAAGTTGAGTAATTGTATGCGAATTGTAGTGCCTGTTAATCTTAGGAAAAAGGAAGAAGACATAAAAGTGCATAATAAAATTGGTATGCTCTCGATTGAATTACCAGTACACATAAAAGATTTAAAGCATAGGATTGATTATGTGCATAGTAAAACGGAATTTTTAAAAAACTCTATAGAGCCGGTTCTGGTATATAATCTTATGAATGTTTTGGCTGATATTATACCGGCTAAGCTTGAGGCGAGATTTGCAGAATTTATTGGAAGCAGAATTGCAGGTGTTGTTACAAATTTACCGGGTCCTAAATCACCTGTCTATTTTGCCGGACAGCAAATTAAAGATATGCTTTTCTGGGTGCCGCAGACTAGCCCCTTGGGAATAGGGGTAAGTATGATGAGTTATGGAGGACGTGTTTATTTGGGTGTGGTAACAGATACTCATTTAGTAAACGATCCGGATCAGATAATAAAGGGATATTATAAAGAGTTTGAGCTTATGAAAAAAATAGCAAAGCCGAAAACAAATTAAATGAATGAGCTAAAAAATCACAATATTTAAAATAAAAAATACACTATTCTGAAATTTTAAATACTATATATATACAAAGCAGTTTAAGAAAAAGAGTATTCATTGTCGTTTGTTAAATACGCATTACTCGCTGCCAGTTATTTAAAAAAATGCAGGCCTATAAGCCGGGTTCTGTACTACCTCTATCATTTATCTGGTCCTAATGTTACCACTAGGATCTATCGATCTACCCTCCAACTTCGGCGAGCCACCGGATTAACGTTGGTTTACATGATCTTTCAGCGTTTGTGGTTTACCCGAACAAGATATTACTATCAAGTTAATTTTCACCTTAGACGTTTTGCAACGAATGTTATTTTCTGTGGCACTTTCCATCCGTTACCGGATACGGACGTTATCCGTCAAACTGCTCTATGCTGCCCGGACTTTCCTTCCTTTTTCAAAGACGATAGAGAGGCCTGCAAAACAAATCTACGATATTTTTTGCAGTTATAGGGCTGCTTGACTTATACGGCTATTACTCAAATACCATAACATTTACACCCTCTGTTGCAGATTTCCAGTTTCTGGCTTTAAGCACTCTGCTGTTTAGAGACATGGAAATGCTTCCGGGTGTAACAGTTGGATAGTAGATGTCTGCCCCTTTTAAAAATGGGAATGAGGCAAATGTGGCAATAGAAAAGAGGTCTGTATTTTTATTTTTATTGTCATCGTAAGTAAATAATGCAATAGTTGTATTCTCTTTAGAACAAAAGGTATTGTTGGAAAGGATATTTCCATCTATAATTAATTCATCTCTTCCTGCTATAGCAGCCTGGCTTGCACCAAAAAATGCTGTTACACTTTGTTGATCATCCTTGGGTAGGCCAGAAAGGAAAAGGCCTGCAATACTAGATCCCGTAGGAAAGGTTCTCAGATAAACGAGCTTATCACTTCTGATAAATGGCTCTCTATAATAATGTATTTTTCGGCTGCCAGAAATATTGTCATAAACTACAAACTCGTAGTACGTATTTGCTTCAGCACGGAAAGGGCCCCAGTATCCATTAGAATTGGTAAGGAATTTTTTCACTGCTTGACTGCCAATGCGGAATCCGGTTGTAGGATCAACTTTATAGATTTCTACATTGGTATTGGCTAAAAAAATATTCTCTCCAAAAGTTCCAGCTTTCCCCGAAAGTATAATATCTGATTCTGCAATATATTCAGGATTTGTAGGTAATGCACCATCGTTGAAGAATTGATACATAGTTTCGAATGTTTGTCGACAGGTTGCCACTTCATAGTGATCTTTATCGGTAAGTTTTAAGTTGGTGCCTCCAATTACATCTTTACCACCGGTGGCAATAAAATCATAGGTAGAATAAATATTCAATATGGGTGTGCTGTCCTGATTGTTTGGAGGAAATCCTGCTAATAATACCAGATGTTTTACCTTACTTCTGTGTACTATCGTATAGTCTTGTACTACTCTCGTGCCGGCACTATGTCCGACGAGTTCAACTTGTGTTGCACCGGTCTTTGCCAATACATCATTGATGAATGCATCTAACTTCGCTATATTATTTGCTGCAAAGTCTAAACTATTCCAATCGAATGCATACAAATCGGCTAAGCTATAGCCATTGGATGAGAAACGCTTCACTTGCTTTTCATAGGTGTCACCGGAAGCCAGAAAGCCATGTAGGAATACTATAGGTGTTTTTCCGGAAGGTGTTGGCTCGGGGATGGGTGTTTCCGTGTTGTTATTTTTACTACAGGCTGCTATGAAAAGCAGGCATACTATCCATAAATTTCTCATATTCAAATTTTTTATACTATCTAATAATAAAAATACGAAAGAATAGTTCAATTAACATATAGAACTAGTCCTTTAAGATAAGATCCTTCAGGGTGGAAGATATTCATAGGGTGGTCTGGTGGTTGGGATAAGTAATGCAATACCCTTACTTCTCTGTTTGCTTCAATGGCAGCAGACATAACTGTAGCATTAAACAAGGCTCGGTCTACCACTTGCGAGCAGGAAAAAGTAAAGATGATACCACCTTTATTTATTTTTTTGAGCCCTTCTGCATTTAGCCTCTTGTAAGCCTGAACGGCATTGTGTCTTTTGTTGATAGACTTCGCAAATGCAGGAGGATCGAGTATTATGACATCAAACTTTTCTTCATTATGTTTTAAAAACTGAAATACATCTTCGCAGTAGGATTGATGCATGTCTGATTCAGAGGAAGGATTTAAGGCAATATTTTTTTCTAACAACTCCATGGCAGTTTTAGAAACATCAACAGATATTACCTTCTTCGCATGGTTATTCATTGCATAGACAGAAAATCCTCCGCTATATGCGTAGGTATTTAAAATATTTTTGTCACGACAATATTCAGTTAAGAGTGCTCTGTTATTGCGCTGATCTAGAAAGAATCCGGTCTTTTGTCCGCGCTCTACATCGATGTAGAAAGTATGTCCATTTTCTCTTACAATAATTTCTTTTGTGTCCCCAATTATAAATTGATTAGATAGGTCGCTGGCATATTCAGCTGGAAGATTCTCTTTGCTTTTATCGTATATATTTTCTACGAAAGACACTTCTTTTTTTATGGCTGCTGCAATTGCTGATATGTTTCTATGCATGCCGATAGAGTGGCATTGGATAACAGCAGTGGTGCTGTAGATATCAACAACAAGCCCAGGACAATGATCACCTTCCGCATGAATTAGACGGAAGCAGGTGGTCTCTTTATTATCAATTAATCCTAATGACTGGCGCAATTGAAGGGCATCTGAAATTTTCTTATCCCAGAAATGCTGATCTATAACTTCTTTATTAAAACTTAAGATTTTTATGGCAATGCTTCCATGATAGAAATGTCCAATGCAAAGGAAAGCACCTTTGTTGTCGGTAACTTCAACAATGTCACCATCTGAAAGAGAGCTGTCTTTAGTTTGTATAGCACCTGAAAAAATCCAGGGATGGTAGCGTTGAACGGAGCGCTCTTTTTCTTTCTGGAGGATAATTTTTGGGTATATTGACATGATGAATATGCTTTTAGGCCTGTGGTTATTTTCTCTCTAATATTTTATACGTAGTCGGATATTCGTTCTTTTCATCTACTGGGAATGATTCCTGATGGCTAATATTCCATTCGCCTGGCTGATAAGTGAAGTAGGTATCTCCCTCTAAATTAATAGCTACTTCAGTAAGGTAGATATTAGATGCTAGTGGCATTGCCTGAGTGTAGATAGTCCCTCCTCCAATAATGAATAATTCGTTTTCTTGTTGCTGTCTTGCAAATTCAATGCCTTTAAGTAGGTCGTCAAAAATAACAGCACCCTCAATTTGTAAATTGGTATCCTTAGATATGATAATATTGGTGCGATTAGGTAGGGGTTTCCCAATAGAGTTATAGGTCTTTCTGCCCATTAATATGTGATGCCCTGTCGTAAGTTGTTTGAAGCGTTGCAAGTCGGCAGACAATCTCCACAGCAGCTGATTATTTTTTCCGATAGCACCATTTTCTGCTGCAGCCACTACAAGGGAGATTTTCATAGATCAGATTAACAAGTTGTAAAAGTAAGCGTTGATGGCTTAACTTCAAATTTTACCTTCATTAATTCTAAAATGTGCTTATACAGCCACTTCTCCTTTGATGTGTGGATGGCATTGATAGTTTAGCAGTTCGAAGTCTTCGAACTTGAAGTCGAAAATATCTTTAACCTCTGGATTTATCAGGAGTTGTGGCAGTTCATAGGGTGTTCTGCTGAGTTGTAAATTTACCTGTTCGATATGATTAATATATATATGGGCATCACCGAAGGTGTGCACAAAATCTCCCAGTTCAAAATCACATACCTGTGCCAGCATCATTGTGAATAAAGCATATGAGGCGATATTAAAGGGAACGCCCAAAAAGGCATCTGCACTTCGCTGATATAGCTGACAACTCAATACGCCTTTCTTATCTGCTCTATTGGATGGGGTAACATAGAATTGGAATAAAGAGTGACAGGGAGGTAATGTCATTTGCTCGATATCTGCAACATTCCATGCAGAGATTATATGACGTCTTGAATCAGGGTTGTTTTTTAGTTGTTGAACCAGATTTGCTAATTGATCTATTTCCCCTCCCTTTCCATTCGGCCAGTGTCTCCATTGATAGCCGTATACAGGCCCCAGCTGTCCGTATTTTTGGGCGAACACATCATCATTAGCAATCTTCTCTGCAAACTCCTTAATGGTTTCTCCCAAATAGACATCACTTTGTTTATATTTTGCATAGGGCCAATCATTCCAGATGCCAACACCGTGTTTACACAGATATTGGATATTAGTATCTCCTGTAATGAACCATAAAAGTTCGTGTATGATGGACTTTAGGTGTAGTTTTTTAGTGGTAACCAATGGAAAGCCCTGATTGAGGTCAAATCGCATCTGATATCCGAAGATACTTATGGTACCTGTGCCGGTACGATCTTCCTTTTTACTTCCTTTCTCTAAGATAGTTCTGAGGAAATCTTGGTATGCTTGCATAGTATAAAAGTAAAAAAGCATCCTTAATGTGCGAAAAAACGATATAAACATCGCCCTAAAAAGATGTTAGGTTCTTGAATTTAGAATAAATTAACACCAAAATCCACTTTTTTGTATAATTGCCTCATTTTCAGATTGTCAAAATATCAAATTATGACTATCTTTGCACCCTTATGTTTTTAAGAAAATTCTATATTCTATTTCTTCTTTTTGTTGTCTTAAGCTCGTGTAATCGCCAGTATGAGAAAGTATTGAAAGGGAATAACATGGAGGAAAAACTTAAGATAGCTAACACATATTACTCAAAAAAGAAATATGAAAAAGCAATTCCTATTTACGAGCAATTGCTAACGGTGTTGAAGGGACAGAAGAGCGTGGATGAGATTTACTACAAATACGCCAATGCCCACTACCTCAATGGAAGTTACGAATTAGCAGCATTTTACCTTAGGAGTTTTTATAATACTTATCCCTCTAGTCCGGATGCGGAACAAGCTGGCTTCGATGAGGCCATATGCTATTTGAAATTGTCGCCCCGCTATTCTTTGGAGCAGGCAAGCACTCAGAAAGCCATAGATGCTTTTCAGGAATTTGGTAACAGATACCCCAAAAGCACCAGAATGGAGATGGCTAATGCAAAAATTGACGAATTAAGAGGGAAATTGCGTAAAAAGGCATACGAAAATGCTTATCTTTATTACAAGATTGGTCAGTATTATGCGGCTTCGGTTTCTTTGGGTAATTTTATAAAAGATTTCCCGGAATACGAAGATCCTGAAAAAATAAACTATCTGGTTGTCAAGGCATTAAAAAAATATGCTGAAGGTAGCTATAGAGATAAACAAGAAGAACGTTTAGGGGAAGAGGTTAAGGCATATCAAGCTTTCAAGGCAAAATATCCCAACAGTCAATACCTTGTAGAACTAGACAAGATGCAGGTAACTATAAAAAAATCTAAAAAGTAAGCACATGGCAAACGTAAAGAAAGAAGAAGGTAAATCAATTTCGGCATATATCGAAACTAGAAACCTGGATGAATTAGCCTCAAAAACAGGCAATCTCTACAAGTCTATAAATGTAATCTCTGCGCGTTCTTCTCAGATGAATGCAAAGCTAAAAGAAGAGTTGCATCGCAAATTGGAAGAGTTTGCATCCGCAACAGATAATCTGGAGGAAGTTTTTGAAAACCGTGAGCAAATTGAAATCTCACGTTACTACGAAAAATTACCTAAGACTACGATTACTGCATTGCAAGAGTTTCTAAGCGACGAAACTTACTTCAAGCACAACGAAAAATAAGACATGCTTAACGGCAAAAAAATACTCGTTGCCGTATGTGGAAGCATAGCAGCTTATAAGTCTGCTTACTTGGTACGATTGCTTATCAAAAGTGGTGCGCATGTTCGTGTGGTAATGTCTCCATCTGCGAAAGATTTTATAACACCACTAACACTTGCAACCCTTTCTAAGCATGAGTGTTACGTAGACTATACAAATAATCATAAAACGAATTGGAATAATCATGTAGATCTGGCACTTTGGGCGGATCTTATGGTTGTAGCTCCTGCCAGCGCAGGTACTATCTCTAAGATGGCTAATGGCATCTGTGATAACTTATTGATGGGGGTATATTTGTCTGCCCGCTGCCCGGTATTTATTGCTCCCGCTATGGATGAGGATATGTGGAAGCATGGTTCTACGAAGGCTAATCTTAAAAAGCTACAGGTATTTGGTAATTCGGTAATTTCTGTAAATGAAGGGGAGTTGGCGAGTGGACTGGTAGGAGAAGGTAGAATGGCCGAACCCGATCAAATTGTTCAATATCTTGAGGCTGCATTAACTACAGCAGAGTTGCTGAGTGGAGGTAAAATATCCAAACTGAAAGGAAAGAAAATCTTAATTACTTCAGGTCCTACTTTTGAGGCTATAGACCCCGTCAGGTTTATAGGGAATCACTCTTCTGGAAAGATGGGCATAGCGCTTGCAGAGCAAGCATATAAGCTGGGTGCAGAGGTACAGCTAATTCTTGGTCCTTCTGCTTTGTCAGTGATCAAGGGAATTAAAGTTACGCCAGTTACCTCAGCAGCAGAAATGTATCAGGCTTGTAAAAAGCATTTTCCTTCATCAGATATCTGCATTTTTGCTGCTGCGGTAGCAGACTATGCGCCTAAGTCACCATCCAAACAAAAAATTAAAAAATCAGAAAAGGAGTTTTCTTTATTGCTTTCAAAGAATGTTGACATCGCTCAGGAGTTTGGTAAGATAAAACGTAAACAGCAGCTATCCATTGGTTTTGCATTAGAAACGAATGAGGCGTTGAAGCATGCAAAAGAAAAGCTGAAAAAGAAAAATTTTGATCTAATTGTCCTCAACTCGCTTAGTGAGCAAGGAGCAGGATTTAAGCTGGATACTAATAAGGTCA
Organism: Sphingobacteriales bacterium; assembly: GCA_947460245.1. Lineage (GTDB taxonomy): Bacteria > Bacteroidota > Bacteroidia > Chitinophagales > JADIYW01 > JADJSS01. Next base: position 2,673 of record CANHGL010000031.1, on the reverse strand, counting down.
CAATTATAGACGCTAACAATAAAATCGCTAAATTCGAGTTGAAGAGTAAAGAAGAAGTGGCTATTGATATTTTAAATAAGATTCAAAACTTAGTATAGTGAGAAGAGTTTCATGGCTTTTATTTTTTTATTGGATCGCTGTAGCCAGCGTTTCTTTGGCGCAAGAGCTAAATTGCAATGTTATTATTAATGCCCCTAAGAATCAGAACGTCAATCCTCAGGTATTTAAAAATCTGGAAATGGCGATGATGGAGTTCATGAATGGCAGAAAGTGGACTACAGATAATTTCAAGGACATTGAAAAAATTAAGTGTGCCATTACCATAAACATCACTGAAATTCCTACAGAAGGAGAGTATAAAGGAACTGCCATAATTCAGTCGCAGCGTCCGGTATTTAGTTCCAATTACAATACACTATTGCTGAATCTTCAGGATAAAACTTTTGATTTTGCTTATGCAGATTTGCAAAGTCTGGATTATAATGACAATAGTTACACGTCTCAGCTTACCTCTCTGATGGCATATTATGCCTACCTGATATTGGGATATGATTATGAATCCTTTTCCAAAGAGGGAGGTACGCTCTATTTTCAGCGTGCTCAGACTGTGGCCAATAACGTACCGGCTACAGAGAAGTCTAAATATAAAGGCTGGAGTCAGTTTGATGCAGGAGGCTTGGTTTCCGGGGGTACCGTTAATCGCTATGTGATGACAGACAACTGGTTGAATCCGCGCTATAAAGAATTCAGAACAGCATTTTATGCCTACCATTTCAGCGGTTTAGATAAGTTGTATTCCGATGCTTCTCAAGCCAGAAGTGCTATCACCTCTTCCTTAACTATCATGCAAGGTATAAATTCCGATAATCCGAGTTTGCAGCCCTTGCGTAATTTCTTTAATGCAAAGAGCACAGAACTACTGAATATCTATTCCAAATGCGATATGTCGGAGCGCACCATAGCGACACAGCTGTTGTCGTCACTGGATCCCATAAATTCAGATAAGTACAAGCAGATCGGGAAGAATTAATTTTTGCTTTCAAAATCTGAAAATCATACAACGTAAATTGTAAATTTGGTGGAATGTTGAAGTTTCTCTCCATAAAAAACTATGCTATCATTGAATCAGTCGAGATTCAGTTTGATGCCGGGTTGAATATTATTACCGGAGAAACAGGCGCAGGTAAGTCTATCTTACTTGGTGCTATGCATCTTATATTGGGTAAACGTGCCGATATGTCTGCACTTCGCAATAAAGAGGAGAAATGCTTAGTGGAGGCTGTTTTTAGCGTTAAAGGCTATGATCTTCAGGCTTTCTTTTCTGAAAATGATCTGGAATACGAAGAGGAAACTATTATTCGCAGAGAAATAGGTGTTAATGGAAAATCCCGCGCATTTATTAATGATACTCCGGTAACATTGGATGTACTGAAAGTACTAACGGAAAAATTAGTAGACATCCATGCACAGGGAGAGACGCAGAATCTAATGAATAAATATTTCTTCTGCGAAATTCTGGACGAGATGAGTAGGCAGGGTGTAGTGCTTAAAGAATACCGAACGGCTTTCCATGCTTATAAGCAGAAACAGGTAAAATGTCAGCAGCTTAAGGAAGAACAATCGAGGCTTCAAAAAGAATTTGATTTTATTTCTTTTCAGCTTTCGGAATTGGCAGAGGCTAATCTCAATGAAGAAGAGGCGCAACACATTGAGAGCGAGCTGAATTTATTACAGCATGCGGAAACCATTAAAAGGAATTTGTCAGAGGCATATAATCTGACGGATGGAAATGAGTTTGCTGCTCTTTCTCAGTTGTTGCAGGCGAATAAGAATATAGGACAGGTGGCTAACCTGCATGAGTCCTTGCAGCAGGTACACGATCAGTTGAGTAATACCATAGAAGAGTTGAAGGCTATGGTGCGACAGATACTCCATATCTCAGAAGATACAGCATACAATGAGGCAAGAGTGCTGGAGTTAACGGAGAAACAGTCTGTGATTAATAAGTTGTTGCAGAAGCATCAGGTAGCAGAAGTAAAGGAGTTGCTACAATTACAAAATGAATTTCAACAGCAGGTGGATGTATATGCTAACTCTGGTGAGGAGATAGAGCGTTTGGAATTGGAAATCAGCAGAGAGAAAAAGTTATTATTTGAAACGGCTCAGCGTATTTCTAAAAATCGTTCGGAACAAATTAAATCCTTTGAAGGTAAGATTGCTTCTCTGTTGCATGATATGGGAATGCCTTATGGGTATATTGTATTAGATCAGATGATGTTGGATGCAGAAAAACTGAACCAATTCGGAGCAGATGAAATCCGCTTATTATTTTCTGCCAACAAAGGGTCATCTCCACAGCCACTGGATGAAGTGGGCAGCGGAGGAGAGAAGTCGAGATTGATGCTGGCTATTAAGAGTATAGTAGCAGAGACTATCACGTTGCCTACTTTAATATTTGACGAGATAGATACCGGTATTTCCGGAGAGGTAGCAAAAAAGGTGGGTGTTATTTTAAACACACTGGGTAAGCATCATCAGGTAATTTCTATTACGCATTTGCCGCAGGTAGCGGCCAAAGCGAATAAACATTTCTTTGTCTTTAAGAATAACGAAAAAGAGAAAACCTATACCGAGATTAAAGCCCTCACTAAAGAGGAGCAGCTCCACGAGATT
>CANHGL010000030.1 GCA_947460245.1 Sphingobacteriales bacterium | reverse complement strand
TATTGTATCAATTCAATATGCTTGGACTTTGAGACGAAATAGAAGACTAAACAGATGTTTTAGCCTTGTTTTTAAAGGAAGCCCATAAAATTACAAATGCAACAATTACAAATGGTATACTTAACCACTGACCATGAGTTAAGGTAATACCAAAGAAGGCCTGAGGGTTAACATCCACCTTCCAGTATTCAAGGAAAAATCTGCCTGCAAACATCATAATCAGAAAAATTGCCATAAGGCTTCCTTCTTGTGGTTTGTATTTAGTTCGAATGTAAAGAATAAGTAATACCACAAAAATCAGATCGTATAGAAAAGCTTCAAAAAGCATAATAGGTACCCGCGGCATTGTTTCTCCGAGACGCTCAAAGACTACCCCCCAACTGCCATCGGTATAATCACCAACAATTTCAGAATTAAAGAAATTTCCATAACGAATAAATGATCCCCCTATAGCTGTGGGAATGGCTACTCTATCGATTATCCATAAGAAACTCTGATCCGGATGTTTCCGCTTATAAAGATATAAAGCCAAAGGAATTGCAATAGCTGCACCGTGACTAGCCAATCCACCTTTCCATATTTGTGGTATCTCCATAAGGTGCTGACTGTAATATGGCCAATCATAAAAGAAACAATGCCCCAATCTTGCGCCAATTAAAACTGCAAGGAACATGTGCATCAGGAGTTGATCTGCTCCCTCAGTATCTTTATTCTCTTTTTTGAATTCCCAATAAAGGATATTATAACCCAAAAAGAAAGCCGCTCCATACAAAAGACTATACCATCTAATACCGAAGGTATCCGTAATCATAAAAATTTCTGGTCTAACGTTCCAATGTATTACCATGGCAAAAAGATGATTCATAAGCATATTTACTTACAAAGGTAGGAATTTATTTAGCTATAATATACCTGAAGAATATATTATAGAAATACAATTGTGAAGAATTAGAAAAAATGATTAAATCTGTCCGTTTTATTAACGACTACACTTTGCCCTGATTCTGCTTAACGTTTCAGAAGTCATCCCTAAATAATTTGCAATTTGATTCAAGGGTATCCGTTGGGCAATATCTCCAAAATTAGAGATAAACTTATAATATCTTTCTTCTGAGGTTAGGGCAGAAAAAGCGTATATACTTTCAACATAATTAGCATGTGCTAATTCTCTTTGTATTCTATTTAGATGTTCTATAGAATGATACTGGGAACTTAGTTGCTCTAAAACAGATGGTTGTATTCTCAGGAGAATAACATCTTCCAAAAAATCATAAGTATATACTGCAGGTAAATTGATGATATCAAAAATATTTGCTCCAAAAAAACCCGACTCTGAAATAAAGCGATCAATAATTATTTTATTATTGCGCTTGAAATATTTTCGTGCTATTCCTTTGTATACAAAATAGTAGAAATTGTAATTCTCATCTCCCGGTTTGATGCTATTATTTTTACGAAACTCTACCAACTCAAAATGACTGATTAACAAATCAAGTTCTACTGCATTAATTGCAGACATTTTTGAAAGATTATCCTTAAGGAATTGCCTTGCACTTATTTCCATATATTTGTTAGCAGGGACTAATGCTTGAAACAATGTAAACTTAGGAATTACAGCAAGAAAAAGATGTTTTTTATTTTATTTATTGACATACATCAATATTGTATTTAACTATACTAAATCATTATATATTTTTATAAAAAAAAGATACTATTACAACTAATAAAAATTGCATTTCTTACAGAAATAATAAAAGAATCCTTAACGCCTGTCGGCTCCAATAAAGTCTACATGATTATGACGTGTACCATTAGACGCAGAACCATTTAAAATCATATCTGTAAAATAATCCATGCATTTTTCTATGGCATCTGATTGCTCTTTGGTAAAGGCTTGAAAATCGTTTTCGTGTGTCATTGCCCATTCCTGCAATGATTGTGCTACACGTGTCATCCCATCCTCATTTCTACTATTACAGGCATCTATAAATGCATTTAATAATTGCTGATATTCTCGAATAATCTGCCATCCTTTAGCATTCTGGCTGCTTGATTTTGTGGTATTTTTTGGTGAAGGAGTAGGAGTAGGCGCAGGCTCTGGCAGTGCAGAGTAACTTCCGTACTCCGCATTCATCTGCCGATCAAATTCACTCAACAAAACATCCAGATCATTGGATAGCTGTCCGGCCAGATCAGGATACCCCTGCAGATATACTTCTTTTAATTCTTTAACCAGACTATAAATATCATCCGCCTTCCTGGCATCTACAGCTAATTGCAACTTATGGAATAATTCTTTGGTATACGGATCAAACCCTTCATAGGGCAATGAAGTGTTGTGTCTTACAGTGGGTGGATCACCCAGCGGATTTTTTTTGGATGGCTTTGAGGCAGGAGTAGCAGTACTATTTTTAGGAGTAGTAGTATTCTTAGGAGTACTATTCTTAGATGAAGCATACGAAGAAGTATTCACCTTAGTTCCAGCGCTTCCATAAGAAGTAATCGACTTATCATAACCTCCTCCAGGCGTTACAGCCTCTTCACGAACTACACGAACAGGAAAACTAGATCTCCATGAATAATTATTACCTTTTAATTTTTTTACCGCATCTTGCATGGCCTCTTCTCTGGTGTTACCTGTGCCTAAAGAATACACCAGTCCCTTACAATCCGTATCAGGATATATAAAAGAAGATTCCACTACTACAAAATTCTTAACACCAGCGCCAACATCATTCAGGAGAATTGCAGAATTGCAAGGAACTCTCTTTCTTGCCAACGCTGTTAAATCGTCTAATTTTTCAGAACCTCGCTCTAAGGAATAGCAAAGGTCTGTGTTATATCCACATTTTGCTTTACCTATAACTCTAACCAAAACCACATTCATCTGGGCAAAACCTTGGTACAGAAAAAATTGCAAGAGGACCAAAAAGAAAACTCTAACATATGCTTTGCCATTGGAATATCCTGAAGCAGCAATAAGGTTACCCATAGTAAGTATCTTTAAGTGATTAATCGTTACCTAAACAAAGATAGAAAAAATCTATATTTCCCAATCTATAAGGAAACGAACAACAGAAAATGGATGGGAATATTCTTAAGAGAAATCAAGAATAAAGCAACTAATTATTGCCTTGATTTGCTTTAGCCAGTTTTTCATCTATCTGTCCAGTGAGAAAATGATAATACATGATAAAATCTGAAGCCAGACTGTAAAATGGATGTTTAAAGGTAGCAGGCTTGTTCTTCTCAAATATAAAGTGCCCGACCCATGCAAAACCATAACCTACTAAAGGAATACAAAACAATTTCCACCAAGCAAAATCCGCAATCATCCACACTATAATAGCTAATATAAGCGTAGTACCTATATAATGAAACATTCTGCATGTTGGATTGCTGTGTTCTTTAAGATAGTAGGAGTAAAAGTCTTTAAGGGAGGAATATTTAGTATCCATATATAAAAAATTATAGTTTAAATGTAATCATAATTTAGACATAACACAATACTGCTAAAAGCGGAAAAACAGTTTCTATCTTTGAGTATGCAAGTTCGCAGCAAGGCCTATATACAAATGCATGTCGCAACATTCCTTTGGGGAATCACCGCCATTTTAGGTAAACTCATTTCCGTAAGCGAATTCACATTAGTTTGGTATAGAATGTTATTGGTAAGCATTAGCTTACTCCTTATTCCAAACTTACTTACCTCACTTAAGAAAATCTCCCACAAAAATACAGGCTTTTTATTAAGCATAGGCGTACTGCTTGCATTACATTGGGTAGCCTGGTATGGATCTATTAAATACTCCAATGCCTCTGTTGCAGTAAGCTGCATAGCCTCCGTTTCTCTGTTTGTTGCACTATTGGAACCGCTGATATTAAGAACAGCATTTAATCGATCCTATATAGTACTTGGCATTATGGTAATTCCCGGCATCCTACTCATTAATCAATCTATACAAATAGGTCATAAATTCGGATTTTTTCTTGGAATCCTGTCAGCGCTATTTGCTGCTTTATTTACCATACTAAACAAAAAATATACGGAGTCAATTCCTCCAAATACTATCACTTTTATTCAAATGATAGGAGGATGGATCTTTTTATGTGCCTGTCTGCCTTTTTATTTACATTACCGACCGGGTGAGTTTCATATTCCCAACTTGAAAGACTTTCTACTGCTACTACTACTTGCTGTAGCGTGTACAGCAATACCTTACAATTTATTTTTGCGCGCCTTAAAAGAAAGCAATGCCTTCACCACCTCACTAATCAATAATTTAGAACCTGTATATGGAATTATACTCGCCGCTATATTTTTACAAGAGAACAAAGAGTTGAGTTGGAATTTCTACCTGGGGACAGCTGTGATTTTAGCAGCGGTATTTGTTCATGCGTATTATAATTATAAGCCTTCTGGACACATGCCTAAAGAGGATTAAATTAAAATGGTTTAAGGCAAAATCGTAATTTTTCATTTATATTTGTTAAAAGCGTTTATATGACTTTTGAGGAAAGGGTAAAACTATCTGAAACCAGAATATTTAAAGCAGTATTCCCTAATACTACCAATCATTACGATACCCTGTTTGGGGGTAGTGCGATGCAGCTAATGGATGAAGTTGCATTTATCACTGCAACCCGATTCGCCAGAATGAAAATGGTTACGGTGTCTTCCGACAGAATAGATTTCAATACAGCCATACCAAGCGGAACAGTAATCGAATTAATTGGAAGAGTTACCAAAATGGGAAACACAAGCCTTCATATCAATGTTGATATTTTCATGGAAGAAATGCACAGTGATAAGAGAATAAAAGCAATCAGTGGGGAATTTGTATTTGTAGCCGTAGGAGAAGATAAAAAACCACTAAAGATTGACATTTCTAATGTTAAACAAGACTAATACAAAAATATGAAAAGAATACTCCTTAATCTGCTTATCCTTACTTCTCTGAACAGCTTCGCACAAGAGAGTGGAATAAACTTTGAACATGATGCCACCTGGAAGCAGATTTTAGAAAAAGCAAAACAGGAAAATAAATACATCTTACTGGATGCCTATGCGAGTTGGTGCGGTCCGTGTAAATGGATGAGTAAGCAAATCTTTCCAAAGCCTGAAGTAGGGGCTGCTGTTAATCCACATTACATTTCTTGTAAATTTGATATGGAAAAAGGTGAAGGCTTAGATTTAGCTAAAAAATACACTGTAAGAAATTATCCAACCTATTTATTCTTTGATCAAAATGGAAATTTAGTACATCGAAGCCTTGGGTCTATGCCTGCAAATGACTTTATCAAAGTAATAAATAATGCTCTGAATCCGGAACAACAATATGTCACTTTAAAGAAAAAATACCTGGAAGGCAACAAAGACTCAGCATTCTTGAGAACATTCTCTATCGTAGCTTATGAAGCTCAAGATAGCCTGTATAGAACCTCTATGGAAGAATTTTTGAGTACTGCAAGAAATGAGCTCACTCCTGCGAATATTCAGTTTGTTTTTAACCTGACAGGAAGCATACACGATCCTGGGTTTTACGTCATGAAGAAAAATGGAATGAAATTCAGAGAAGTTATTGGTATTGAAACTTATAATGATGCTGTAGAAGACTTAATCTGGACAGAGGCCAAGAAACTTGGAAACAAAGGAAAAGACACAGTCTCTTTTAATAAAGTTATCAGACAATTCATGCCTGAAAAACTAGATATGTTTTCCGCTCAGTATGAGATAAGTCTATTGTTCAGAAATAGCAAGTATGAGGAATACCTACCTAAAGCAGAAGCATTTGCCGCTAAATTCTGTCAGTTTGATTATAACCGTCTAGCTGATATCTCCAGCAAAATGCTAGAAAACTACACAGATACAATTATTTGGCAGAGGGCTTTAAAGATTGCCTTGCGCTCCATTGAAATCAAGAGCAACATGGAAAATAATGGGATTGCTGCTCAGTTATATAACAAACTTAGAGACAATCAGAATGCAAAGAAATACGCGCTTGTATCCCTTGAACTTGCCAGGAAATCAGGAGAAGAAACTTTTGAAATAGAAGAGTTTATCAAACAACTGAGCAACTAATTACTTCATCAGAATAATCTTTACTGTTTCACTTTTTGTAAGATCGGAATTCAGAATAAAGGTTCTGATGTATTCATTATCATCTATGGATACTGCAGCTGTATTTGGAGGAATACTTCCTAGATTTTCTGCAAACAGCAACAATCTGTTGTCTTTCTCTTTGAGCTTAAGATGAATGGTGTATTTATCTTTCTTCAACAGGAAATGAGATAAGACCCACGTATCATTAAACTTAAGAGAAATTATATCCCCATCCTGTTTGTTATTATCCCATACCTGTAATGTTATATTTTCATTCCGAACTGTCCATTCTTTTGTAGCAATCAGTTTACGACTAGACAACTCCTGCGCCCTTGTTTTTTTATATTGTACAATAGAATCTGCAACATTTTGCCGCTCAGCATAAAGAGTATCTTCATCTGAGAAACGCAATAAGACACTCGTAAAACACTCAAAATCCGGAATATAATTCCCCATACTATCCTTATGTATAAAATCTTTAAGTCTGCGATTAATGGGGTCTCTATAGAGATCTAACTCACAAATCTCTGATTGCTCCTTCTTAATTAGAAAGAAGCCCGTAAAACATTCCCTGATATGAGGCAGAGTATATGGAAATTCATTTAGAGATTCAAAATTATCAATATATAACTTGTTTCCTTCTTTCAATTTAGTTTGCAATAAAAATTCTCCTCTATAATCCTCTGAAAAAATAGCTAACCGAATGGTATAGTTCTCTTTTTCCCGGAGAGTAATACTTGCATTCAAAAAATAATCTTTATTATCAGTATGTCCGATAATAGTACCCCTCCAACTACCCTGCAAACTATCATTTGCTTTAACCAGGAAGGACAAGACTATAAAAAAAGTAAAAACAAATATTCTCATAGATTACTTTAAACAATAATATCATACGTTTTCAAACTGTTCAAAAATCTTTATACACTCCATAGCTTCCCTTACATCGTGTACCCGCAAAATGGAGGCCCCTTGCTGCAAAGCAATCAGATGTGCTAAACTGGTAGCATTCAATGCCTTTGAAGGAGAAATATCCAATAGCTTATACAACATACTTTTACGTGACAACCCCACCAAGATAGGTTTTTCCAATTGCGCAAATACCTCTAAATGCTTTAATAGATGATAATTCTGTTCTATTGATTTTGAAAATCCAAAGCCAGGATCCACAATTATGTCTTTTACTCCAACGGTTTTTAAATGATTAATTTTTTTAAAAAAATAATCTAATACCTCTACCATTAAATCTTTATAGAAAATATCCTGATGCATGGTATCAAAGCTTCCCTGCCGATGCATTAATACAATTGGACAAGAATATTTTGATGCAACTTCATAAATCCGCTCATCTTCCGTACCTGCAGAAATATCATTAATGATAGATACCCCCTCCTGAATGGCTGATTCTGCAACAACACTCCTGAACGTATCTATGCTTAGAATAGCTTCCGGAAAATAAGTATGAATCTTTTGTATAGCAGTTAAAGTACGTTCCAATTCGACCTCTTCAGAAATTAAAGCTGCATTTGGCCTTGTAGACTGACCACCTATGTCTATAATTGATGCGCCATCGTGCAACATTATTTCTACAGCTTTAAGTATGGCATCATTATTTTTATATGTGCCACCGTCATAAAATGAATCAGGCGTAAGATTAAGAATACCCATAACAAGAGGGCCATTGATAGTCAATAGCTTACCACAACAGTTCAAAGTGTAATTGTTCATAAAAAAGCTTAACTAGGCCTGATTTTCGGTTGTAAAAAGAGTAAAGTTATGTATTTTTAGCCATTGATATTCCCAATCAGCGGGAAATCCTGTATTAGATCAGAACTATCATTAAACAAAGTAAATTCCGTGAGCGACACCATAACACAATACGAGAAAGCTTTTCTGAAATGCAAGGACATTTTTATTAAAAAAACAAAGGATTACGGCACATCTTGGAGAATCCTAAGAACGCGCTCTATTACCGATCAAATTTATATTAAAGCTAAGCGAATACGTACTATTGATGAAGCCGGTGAACAAAAGATTGGCGATAGTATTGAGTCTGAATTTATTGGATGCGTTAACTACGGTATAATTGGCATCATTCAGCTCGAACTACAGGAAAAGAAAGATATAGCCATTGACCTAAAAGCAGAAGAAGCAGCGCTTTTATATGACAAGCAATATGACATCATTAAAAAACTCTTTTTGGCTAAGAATCATGATTATGGTGAAGCATGGAGAGACATGCGTATCAGCTCTTACACAGATTTGATTTTGTCCAAATTACACCGCATAAAACAGATAGAAGAAAACAAGGGGCAAACTACAATTTCTGAAGGAATTGATGCCAACTATATGGATATTGTTAACTACTCTATCTTTGCCCTCATTAAAATAAACGAGTAAGTATCTACTCATCATTATCATAAAATTTTAAGCTATGGATTTAATTACACTCATCGGAATATTCTCTGTAAGTGCATTAATACTTACCCTATTAGAAAAATTTGTATTCAAGGTGTCAAATTTACCTATCAATTTTATAAGAAACATGATAGGTATTTGGTTTATTTTTTCAGGTATAGTAAAAGCCATAGATCCTATTGGTACCGCTATAAAGATGGAAGAATATTTTGAAGTATTTGAAAAATCAGCACCAGCACTTACCTTTCTTTGGAAGGCTATGGCTGAACAAGCCATAGCAGTTTCCATGTTTATGATTATACTTGAAATTTATCTGGGAATAGCACTTCTATTGGGTATCTGGAAGAATATAACCCTTTGGCTACTCATTCTGCTAATTGGGTTCTTTACCTTCCTTACTGGCTTCTCTGCAAAAACAGGAAAAGTAACGGATTGCGGATGCTTTGGGGACTTCCTCAAGCTCGCACCTATTCAATCTTTCTATAAAGATGTATTCCTGAGTTGTTTAATTATTATTCTTATGATATCTCAAAAATCTATTCGGGAAATTTTCAAAAATAAAATTGGAGCAGCACTATTAATTATTCTGACTTTGTCTGCAACTGGATTTGCATATCGAAATATCTATTTTGAACCCATCAAGGATTTCAGGCCTTATCTGGTGGGCACCTCTATCCCAGATTGTCTGAAGCTACCTCCAAATGCCAAACCCTATAAGTATGAAAATACCTTTATATACAAGAGTAAAAAAACCGGAGAAGTAAAGGAATTTAAAAATACATGGCCGGAGGACTATCAAAACTGGGACTTTGTAGACCGAAAAGATGTGATGATTCAAAAAGGGGATGATCCAAAATGTAAAGACTTTGCCATTAAGGATGCAAACGGAAGTGATAACTCAGCAGCATTCTTTGAGGAGCCAGAATATCTCTATTTCATTATTGTTCCGGAACTAAACAAAACGAGTATTGAAGGATTTAAGAAAATAAAAGCTATTACTGAAGCTGCTGAAAAAGATAATAAATATGTATTTGTCCTTACAGGTAGCCTAATCAGCGATGTAGTAAACTTTGAAAAACAAAATGGATTACACTTTGAAGTCTACAATGCCGATGCTACTCCACTAAAAACAATTATGCGTTCCAATCCGGGGCTGCTTATATTAAAGAAGGGAGTGATTGCAGGTAAATTCCATTTTAACGAATTAACGACTTATGAAGCAGTAAAAAAGAAGATTACTATCTAAATTCAGAGGGACAATTCTATGTACAAATTTATTCTCAATAAGCTGTTTTACGGCATCCTGGTACTGATTGGAGTAATATTTGTAATATTCGCACTTTTCAATATCCTGCCTGTAGACCCTGCCCGCTTAACCCTTGGACAACGTGCAGATGTAGAATCTGTTGAAGCTATTAATAAAGAACTTGGTTTAGATAAGCCAAAATATATTCAGTTTGCTCTTTACTTAAACGATCTATCTCCTATTGCTTTTCATTATAACGACGTAAATAGCCAAGCTAAATACCATTATATTAAAGTACTTAATTTAAGAGACAACAAAGCACTCGTTATAAAACCACCTTACCTTCGTCGCTCCTATCAGACCAAGGAAGATGTTTTCAATATTTTAAAAAGAGCATTACCACAAACTATCCTCTTGGCATTTGCTGCCATGCTAATAGCGAGTGTTATCGGAATCTTCCTTGGCGTAATTGCTGCCGTAAAACAACATTCCTGGTTCGACAATGTAGCCATGTCGTTATCCGTTCTTGGTATTTCTGTTCCCTCTTATTTTTCGGCTATTGTACTGGGATATTTTTTTGGAATTGTGTTGCATGATTTTACAGGACTGGAACAAACCGGAGGGCTTACCGTGATTGATGATTTTGGAAATGAGGTACTAGCCTTTAAAAACCTAATCCTTCCAGCTATAGCCTTAGGTTCAAGACCAATAGGGATAATCTTCCAACTCACCCGAAGCGCCATGTTGGATGTACTATCACAAGACTATATACGCACTGCCAGGGCGAAAGGACTAGCATTCCCAAGTGTTTTATTTAAACATGCTTTACGCAATGCTATGAATCCTGTAATCACTACTATCTCCGGATGGTTTGCATCGCTGCTTGCTGGTGCATTTTTTGTAGAAGTCATCTTCGATATAAAAGGACTCGGCTATACAGCAGTTGATGCGTTGCAGAAATTTGACTTCCCGGTAGCCATGGGTACTGTATTATTCACCGCATCGGTTTTTATTGTTATAAATTTCCTGGTTGATATACTATATGCTGTTCTGGACCCAAGAATCAGAATAGGGAAATAACCCTAATAAGTAAAAGTGCCCCACATTAAACTATGATTATATTTCTTACAGGATTTATGGGTAGTGGAAAATCCCACATTGGGAGGGAACTTGCACCTTTGATGGGATTCGAGCATATAGACCTAGACAGATGGCTGGAAGAGCAAGAAGGCTGTAGTGTGAAAAATATATTTGAAGAAAAAGGAGAGCATTACTTCCGCGAGCTGGAAAGAAAATTCCTAGAGGCATTAGATAAGGAACGAAATCTGGTTATAAGCACCGGCGGAGGGGCTCCATGTTTTTTTAATAATATGGAGATTATGAATCAAAAGGGCTTAACTGTTTATTTAAACAGATCTAAAGCCTCAAATATGGAACAATTACTAAAAGGACAACATAGGCGACCACACCTTTCCGGAATGAGCGAAGAGGCAGTAAGCAAATTCTATGATGAAAAAATGGAAAGCAGAAAATCATATTACGAACAAGGTAAAATAAAAGCAGGTGACGCTGATGCAGAAGAGATCCACATAATTATCAAAGAATATCTATCCTTACAAACTATCCAATAAAAACTCTTTTTCCTAATACGTGTGGCTTGGTATGTAGTACATACAAATCAAGAAACAATAAAACACGAGCTAATTGCTCTCTGATACTCGTCCTTAGGTTCTGACGAAAACAGACGTCTTGAGCATTATATCCTACTGCCTCCAAACCATAGAAAGTGGCAATGAACAATGCACGCTCATTATGAAATTTCTGAGAAATGATAGTTACTTTTTTCTTACCAAAAACTTTCAAACAACGGATTACAGAATCATGTGTTCTAAATCCTGCAAAATCACAATATATAACTGAATCTGGAACTCCCATTTGCAACAAAGCATCTTTTAAGTCTTGCGGCTCATCATAACCATGCCAGCCAATATCTCCACTGATTAAGAGTTTATCTATTTTTTTTGACTTCCATAAGTTGTATGCTGCTTCTACTCTGAATTTCCAAAAAGGATTAATAGTTTTTCTATCTTTCAAGGTCTTACATGTACCTAATAACAATCCAAATTCATTATGAGGCAAATTATTTATATTGTCAAAAGTTTTTCCTTTTGCCTCTTTAGAAACCTTATAGGAACAAAAAAATAAGGCCAGACAAACCAACATCACAAAAGGCAAATAGATACCGACAATAATTCTCCTATTTAATAGCTTCTCAATCATATTGAATTAATAAATGTCAAACTAAGGTGTCAACTCTTGATTTTATAAAAATACTTTAACTGCATATGAAGCGGCAATGAGGCATAATTAAAAAAATTAGCTTTATAAGACACCTTGTTTTTTTCTAATAGCAGCACCATATTATAACCTGTCACATCTATATAGTTTGCATTATTTCTAAAATCTGAATATGATGTATTTTCAGAATCTGTAAATGTAAATGAGGCATCATATAAAGGATCATTCTTGATAATAAAATCCGGGACTGGCACCTTATTGAAATTTTCTTTCATGATTTTTTCTTGCATTACTGCGGTACCTTCTAGCTTCTCCCATAACTCTTCGGATACATTAACCATGAATTTCTTCTGCTTAAAATAGGTTGCAACTCTTTTGTTTCTCAGGCGAAGATACTCTGTAAATATTTTCTTTTCTTCCTCAAAAGAAGATGCTGCCAATGCTCGTTTTAAGAGTTCATTTTCCGTTTTTAAAGTATCTCTAAAATCACTATTATTTCTAAATATACCCTGAAGGCTATCTTTATCTAGCAATCTGTGCTCTTGGTTTAGGCGGATAACATAAGTCAACATTGCAGTGTTAGAGTATTGATACTGCCGAAACATCTCTCGCATCAGTGCAATGCTCCATAACTGCACATTAGTGTATTCCGGTTTTTCTTTTTTAGTAATCTCTGGTGAACTGCAAAAAAGTACCGGCGTCATGTAATTAATAAAACCTTTAGATTTAGGTGCATATTGAAACTGCGTTACAATTACAAATCCTGCACTGTCGTAAGGCATGCGTAAACGCCATATATTCCAGTCAAACTGATTTTCCAAAACGGTATATGAACTAACCTTATCCTTCATCTGAGGTTGAGGATTGATAAAATAAGAAGCAGATTTGGAAAAATAAGCTATAGTTCCTGGGAAATTATTTCCGACTAGATCATTCCAATAAAGCCCTCCTGTATATTGCTTAATTTGCCGAATATATTCGAATCGCTGGGCAATCAACTTTTCCTCCTCATTAGGTTGCACGACTTGTGCCGGCAAACAAATAGCATTCAGCAAGAGGCAACTAAAAACAAGAATATTAACCTTCATAAAACTAATTTTAGCAAAAATGAATCTATAAAATAACTAATGGAGTATATTCTTCTAAAATTAAAATAGATAAGCACCTTCAGCACGATTACCTTCAAACTGCACAATAATATGCTCGTTATAAGTAGTCGCCATCGGAAAGCCAACAATATCTGCATTTATAGGAAATGCTTTGTGTGTTCTATCAACCAAAACCGCAACAATAATCCTGTCTGGATTAAAAGCAGTTAATGGCTTTAAGGCATAAAATAAAGTCCTTCCTGTATTTCCAACATCATCCACAATAATTATCGTTTTCCCGGAAAGAGAAATAGGATCACTTAAAGTAATTTCATCATTTAATGGTGCAGCTTTGTTAATACAAACTGATGTGTATTCAATATTTTTTTTAGCATCGTATTGCCTCATTTTTTCGACCAATGTTTTAGCCAAGGCCACACCTCCCCCCGGTGCAATTCCCAAAACAACAATATGCTCTTTATCGTAAGTCATCTCCAATGCCTGAAAAGCCATTCTATCGAGCTTTAATTCTATCTTCTGCGCATCTAAAATCTTATG
This sequence comes from Sphingobacteriales bacterium, assembly GCA_947460245.1. Taxonomy (GTDB): domain Bacteria; phylum Bacteroidota; class Bacteroidia; order Chitinophagales; family JADIYW01; genus JADJSS01. The sequence goes on along the minus strand of CANHGL010000030.1, from coordinate 7,480 downwards.
GGCATTTGCAGGTATCGTCATGTTATAAAAGTTTAGATATTATCTAAATAAATCGTAATTTAAACATTCTTTTAAATAAGTTATTAAAAATAAATAGATAATGCTGTATTTTAGCACAAATTCAAACATATTACAATGAGTTTACTTACCCTGATACAAATCATCCTTTTCATCCTGCTTGCAGGCACCTCAGGATATATTGCCTTTAAAAAATTTAAAGAGATTTACGACAATATCCATAGAGGGAGACCTGAAATCATTCATTCCAGTTTGGGCTTTCGACTCAAGAGTATGCTATTGGTAGCATTTGGCCAAAAGAAAATGTTTAAACTTACCGTACCTGCATTTTTACATTTGATAATTTACGCCTCTTTTGTTATCACTCAAATAGAACTCATAGAAATTTTTCTGGATGGACTAACAGGAAGTCACCGCATACTTTATCATGCATTTGAAGGATCCTTTATGCAAAGCATCTACGTGTTTGTGATTAATTTTATTGAGGTATTATCCTTACTCACCTTCTTCGTTACAATCATTTTTATTCTTAGAAGAACAACCTTCAAAGTAAAACGCTTTCAAATGCCTGAACTTAAAGGTTGGCCATGGAAAGATGCTATGAATATTCTCGGATTTGAAATCATCTTAATTACCTTTATTTTTTTGATGAATGGTGCAGACAGCGCTCTTCATTCAAAAGAACACGTATCCGGTTATGGATTCCTACTTAGTGGTTACTTTGGCAGCTTAATAGCAATTCTACCAAATGGAGCATTAGAATTTTTGGGAAGGATTGGATGGTGGGGTCACCTTTGTATGGTCCTGACATTTCTGCTCTATCTTCCATACTCTAAACACCTTCATATCCTTTTAGCATTCCCAAATACCTTTTTCACCCGACCGGAACAAAAAGGGGAAATACACAATATGCCGGCTATACAATACGAAGTACAATCCATGATGGATCCAAGCTTTAAAGCACCAGAGACAGAAGGAGAGATAAAATTTGGCGCCAAAGATGTATACGACCTCTCCTGGAAGAACTTATTGGATGCTTATTCTTGCACGGAATGTGGTAGATGTACTTCAGCATGTCCGGCAAATCAAACTGGAAAAAAACTATCTCCTCGAAAAATAATGATGGATACGAGAGATCGCATGGAAGATTTATCCAAAGGCATTAAGAAACATGGCCCTGATTTTACAGATAACAAATCTCTATTAGGCGATTATATCACCAAAGAAGAACTGAGAGCCTGTACAACTTGTAACGCATGTGTAGAAGAATGTCCAGTAAACATAAGTCCACTTTCTATCATCTTAGAATTGAGGAGAAACATGATTATGGAAGAAGCAGACTCTCCGGTAGAATGGAATAACATGTTTGCTAATATGGAAAACAATCAGGCACCATGGCAGTTTTCTCCTAGTGATAGATTGAAATGGACAGAAGAACTAAACTAAAATTCCAATTAAGAATATATAATAACTTTAATAAATAAATATATGCAATACAAAGTTCCGGTAATGAGTGATATGGTAGCGGAAGGTAAAATTCCCGATGTGATTTTTTGGGTGGGATGTGCAGGAAGTTTCGATCAAAGGGCACAGCGTGTTACCATCGCATTCACTAAAATATTAAACCAATTAAATATAAATTTCGCTGTACTGGGAACTGAAGAAGCTTGTACAGGAGATCCTGCCCGACGAGCAGGAAATGAATTCATTTTTCAGATGCTCGCGCAGCAAAATATTGCGACACTTAATAATTATGGAATTAAGAAAATAGTAACTACTTGTCCGCATTGCTTTAATACAATTAAGAATGAGTATCCGGAGCTTGGAGGAAAGTATGAGGTATTACATCACTCACAATACCTTCAAGAACTTATTAACGAAGGGAAACTAAAAGTAGAAGGAGGTCCATTTAAGGGAAAACGTATTACCTACCATGACTCTTGTTATCTGGGCAGAGCAAATGGAATCTATGAAGCTCCTAGAACAATTATCGAGGCTTTGGATGCAGACTTGATAGAGATCAATAAATGTAAAACCAATGGGCTTTGTTGTGGAGCAGGTGGAGCACAGATGTTCAAAGAAGATGAACCCGGAAACAAACGTATTAATACAGAACGCACAGGACAATTAATAGAAGTATATCCCGATGTGATTGCAGTAGCCTGTCCTTTTTGCAATACTATGATTACTGATGGTGTAAAAAGTGAAAACAAACAGGATGACATAAAGGTAGTTGACCTTGCAGAGCTAGTAGCTCAAGCTAATAACTATTAATATATATAGACATGCTTACTCCCTATCATATTATGCCTGATACAGCCAAAGTTTGGGTATATCAAGCCAATCGAAGCTTTACACAAGAAGAGGTATGGGATATTAGTGACATATTAGAGAATTTTGTAGACCGATGGAAATCGCATCAAAGAGACGTTAAAGGATTTGGTGCATTATACTACCGAAGATTTCTTGTACTAATGGCAGACGAAGCAGCAGCAGATGTTAGCGGATGCTCCATTGATAGTTCAGTAAAACTCATTAAGGAATTAGAACAAGCCTACGATTTAAACTTCTTCGACAGAATGAAAGTTTGTTATAAAATTACCAATGATCTTATTGGCAGTTTTCCTGTTAACCAACTCAGTGATATGCTCGAAAGTGGTAAAATAAACCATGATACAATTGTATTCAACAATTTAGTATATACCAAAAAAGCATTTGAAGAAAATTGGCAGGTATCTCTTAAAAATTCTCCACTTACAAACTTAGTTTAGTAATTTTTACCGTATATTTAAGTAAACACTTGCTTATGCGATTCAACATTTACTTAATTATAATTGTAGAGTTGCTCATTGTAGGTTGCGCACGACCTTACAAAAACATTAATATTAATTTAATTCCCTTTAAAGATTATACACAGGAAAACAAAATAAGTTACTCTATACGAAGAGGAGTAATGTTTAATACCCGAAATTATTTCTTTGCAAAACGAGAAATAAAAAATAATGTAAGTCTTGTTGCTTTTAAGATTGCGAATAATACTTCTCTACCTATAATGACAAATGATCTTCGATTTTCATGCGGAGCAACTTCTTCATTAGTTCCTATAGGCACACAAGAATTTTGTAATTTACTAAAACAGAAAGCAGGTCTATATTGGTTATATGCAGCAGGAGTAGTGGTATACCCAAAACCTCCAATTGGAAGTAAGAAATTTATTCCACTACCTTTTGGGCTTCCAGTAGCGGCAGTAAATTTTGGTATCGCTACCAAAGCGAATAAAAAATTAAGCAGCAATCTAAAATTGCTAGATCTTAATAATAGAATTATACAACCCGGCGACACACTTCAAGGGGTATTACCATTTAGAGGTGTTAATGATTGCCCTGAGATTTTTGTTACCGTAAAAGAATAAAAGCCTCAATATTTAAATTAAAAACTTTAGTAATGCCCATCAACCCAAAACTAATTCGAAATTTTATATTTGTTGGAAAATCAGAAGGATATAGCTTCCTCTTTCTTTTATTTATTGCGATGCCTCTAAAGTATTTCTTTCAGCATCCTGAATTTGTTCGAATTGCAGGTAGTATTCATGGAATCCTATTTATTGCCTTTCTTTATTTTATTTTACAAATGTACCTAGAGCAGCAACTCTCCTTTAAAAAATCAACCCTAGCTGTCTTTCTGTCCTTCCTGCCTTTTGGCACTTTCTTTTTAAGGAAATTGATCTCCTAATTAATTTTATCTGCTACAGCATGAAAAGCCTAATTCTTCTTAGAGGATATTAAATCCTATTGGTTTAACACTGCCAAACTGTCATTTAGTTGGCATTGGCACATAAGTTGAGAATTAAGGGATGAATCTCAAATAAAAAATTACAACTATGGGAAAGATAATAGGAATAGACTTAGGAACCACCAACTCATGTGTATCCGTAATGGAAGGCAATGAACCTGTGGTTATTACAACAGACGAAGGACAGAGAACGCTGCCATCCGTTGTAGGATTTTTAGATAATGGCGAGCGTAAAGTAGGAGCACCGGCTAAGCGTCAGGCAATCACTAATCCTACCAACACCGTACACTCTATCAAACGGTTTATGGGCAAGCACTTCAGTGAAACATCTGCTGAAAAGAAATACGTTTCTTACGATGTATCTCAGGGAGAAAACGATACTGTAAGGGTAAAAATTCATGACAGAATGTATACGCCTCAGGAAATTTCTGCCATCATCTTACAGAAATGTAAAAAAATGGCAGAAGACTATTTAGGTCAAACTGTTAGTGAAGCGGTAATTACAGTACCAGCATATTTTAACGACTCAGAAAGACAAGCTACCAAAGAAGCAGGTCTTATTGCAGGTCTAGATGTAAAACGTATCATCAACGAACCTACCGCTGCAGCTTTAGCTTATGGTTTAGATAAGGGCGGAAAGGACATGAAGATTGCCGTTTACGACTTAGGTGGTGGTACTTTTGATGTATCTATACTTGAGTTAGGAGGTGGTGTGTTTGAAGTAAAATCTACCAATGGTGATGTTCACTTAGGTGGTGATGATTTCGATCAGGAAATTATTAACTGGCTGGCAACAGAATTCCAGAATGAAGAAAGAGTAGATCTCAGAAAGGACCCTATGGCGCTTCAACGTTTAAAAGAAGCCGCTGAAAAGGCAAAAATTGAACTCTCTTCTTCTACGGAGACTGAAATCAACCTACCCTACATAACAGCAGCAGATGGCGTTCCAAAGCACTTAGTAAAGAAATTATCACGTGCAAAGTTCGATCAACTTACTGAAAAATTAGTAGAAAGAACATTGGAGCCTTGCAGAAAGGCCATGAAAGATGCTAATATATCTGCTTCAGAAATTGATGAGGTTATATTAGTAGGTGGTTCTACGCGAATGCCTAAAATACAGGAAGTAGTTGAGAAATTCTTTGGTAAAAAACCTTCTAAGGGTGTAAACCCGGATGAAGTTGTAGCTATTGGTGCTGCTATTCAGGGAGGAGTTTTAACAGGCGATGTAAAAGACGTCTTATTATTAGATGTTACACCGCTTTCTTTAGGAATTGAAACCTATGGTGGTGTATTCACTAAATTAATTGAAGCTAATACAACCATCCCATCCAAGAAGTCTGAAACTTTTTCCACAGCATCTGACAATCAGCCTTCTGTTGAATTAAATGTACTTCAGGGCGAAAGACCAATGGCTAAGGATAACAAGAGCTTAGGACGCTTCCACCTGGATGGTATTCCACCTGCGCCACGCGGCATACCACAAGTTGAAGTAATCTTTGACATAGATGCAAACGGTATATTGAATGTATCAGCTAAAGATAAGGGAACAGGTAAAGAACAGAATATTCGAATTACCGCTTCAACAGGATTGAGTAAGGAAGAAATTGAAAAAATGAAGGCAGAGGCTAAGATGAATGAAGCTGCTGATAAAGAAGCTCGAGCTAAGGTAGATAAACTAAACGAAGCAGATGGTCTGATCTTCCAAACAGAAAAGCAATTAAAAGAATTTGGAGAAAAATTGCCTGCAGACAAAAAATCTGCAATTGAAAGTGCTAATGAAAAACTAAAAGAGGCACACAAAAATCAAGATATGCCGACAATAGAAATTGCGTTGACAGAATTGAATACTGCTTGGCAGGCAGCTTCACAGGATTTGTATAATGCTACTCAACAAACCAGCCCAGATGGCGAGGGCGATGGTTCGGCCAATGCAAATGCAGGTGGAGCCAGTGAAAATGTAACAGATGCTGAGTTTGAAGAAGTGAAATAAGATATTTCAGTTACACAATAAAAAAAGAGAGGCAATTGCCTCCCTTTTTTTTATTGTGTAAAATATTTTAACGCACCAGTGATACCGTACCCTTGTAGGATTTTATTTTATCATCAGGCATCTTAGCCGTACAGGTGAAAACATATACGTCCAGTGGAGATTCTTTCCCCTTGAACTTGCCATCCCAGCCTTTTGTTGCATCACCAGGAATAAAACTATGACTATCAAATAGCTTCTCTCCCCATCTGTCGAAAATGAGAAAATCTATAATCTGCATACCATCCTCAATAGAGAGAGGCACTAAAATATCATTTAAATTATCGCCATTAGGGGAAAAACCGGTTGGAAGATAAATATCATAAAAACACTCCTTAGAAATCTGTATTGTATCTGAGGCACTACAAACATTATCAAAAACGTTGACAGAATAAATGCCTGCAGAAGAAACTAAAATAGATTCAGACACTTCTCCTGTACTCCAAAGTATGGAAGCAAAACTGCCATCAACACTTAAAACTAAACTATCACAGATAGCAGTATCTCTGCCTAAATAGATGTAAGGAGAAGGAAGTTTACTGATCACCACAGCATCACTTTCCACACCACATTGATTTCTATTTTCAGCAGAATAAGCGCCTGGTGATGTAACCGTAATCTGAGGGCCAACCGCACCAGTACTCCAAACCGTATTAAGATCTCCTCCGGTTAAAACCTTTGAGAAAATACCACAATAAGAAGTGTCATTTCCTAATGAGATAGGAGCTGGTTTATTGATAAGTGTAACTAAAATAGTATCTGTAGACGAACATGTACCATTAAAAACACTCACCCAAAACACACCCGACTGATTAACAGATATAGAAGGAGTCGTCTCCCCTGTTTTCCATAGGTACTGAATATTACTTCCAGCTGTAGTAGCATTTAGAATTACAGAAGTGCTTTGGCAAATTGCAGTATCTCTGCCCAAATTAACTCCAGTTGCGCTAACAGAAGTAATAATAATAGTATCAGACACCGAGCCACAACTATTAGATGCCCTGGCAACATAGGTACCCGGTTGGTTGACAACTGTAGAGGCAGCTGTTGTAAACTGCACATTATCTCTTGACCAAGAAGTCTGAGGGATACCAGAACTTAGCTGGAGAGAAAAATTACCACAGAATGCCGTATCTCTTCCTAAAGAGAAAGGCAAGAATTTATCTATCTCCGTAACGTTTATAGTGTCGCCACCTCTGCATCCATTCTTAGAAACAAGAACCCAATAAATACCAGCCTGTTTAACTGTAATCTTACTTCCCGTTTCTCCTGTATTCCACAAATATGAAGAATATCCCAATCCTGCATCTAAAGAAATACTATCTCTTTTGCAGACTGTTGTATTGTTTGTTCCGAAAGTAAAAGCTAATCCTGAGGCTGAATTAACATATACTCTAACTAACTTTGTAATTGAGCATATAGAATCTCTAGCCGTAATAATATAGGTCACACTATCCAAATTAGAACCTGTGTTGGTTAGTAGTTGATTAACTATATTCCCTGTTCCAACTGTAGCCCCTTGTATATTTGGTCCCGGACTCACTGTCCACGAAAAAATTGCATTTGTATCGCTACTTGAAATATTTATAATAGCATTACTGCCATTGCAAATTGTTGCTGACTGAGGAACTACATTAAGGTCTA
>CANHGL010000029.1 GCA_947460245.1 Sphingobacteriales bacterium | reverse complement strand
CCTCCAAGATATTCTTATGCTTTTGGTGCAAACTTTTATTTGAACCTAACCTTTAGAATGTAAGTAATAGGATAATCAGTAAATAAACTAGAACAACATAAATCAATTAAAATGACACTAAAATTCAGCAGATTATTAATGATGACAACCTTCTTTGTTGCATTGATAACATTCTCTTCCTGTAAGAAAAACAAATTTGATGAACCAACGCACACGTATGCGGACTTAGCTCCTGGTAATATTACCATAGCTGCTCTAAAAACACTCTATACCGGAGGTTCTCCTATTACTATTGATTCTGCTTATAATATTACAGCTATTGTAATTGGAGACGACAGAACAGGTAATTTCTATAAAACTTTAGTAGTAGACGATGGTACTGCAGGTATTCAGGTATTGATTGAAAGCAGTCAGCTATACACTGATTTCCCTGTTGGAAGAAAAATTAATATTAATTGTAAAGGATTGGTGTTAGGTACTTATGCAGGTAACACACAGTTGGGAGGATTTGCTGATGGTACTTCTGTTGGTAACATCCCTCAGGATTTAATCAAATCTGTATTTACGAAGGGAACATTGAATAATGATATTGCTCCATTAATTCAACATGTTGGTATTGCCGATTTAAACGGCTCTATGAATTCACGCTTGGTTCAAATTGATAATGTTGAATTTGAAGAAGCAAGTGCTGGGGTGACATATGCGGATGTAAATAAAGTTATTCCGGGTTCAGGAGACAGATATCTTCATGATTGTACTATATCACATACTACTATTGATGTAAGAACTAGTAATTTTGCAAAGTTTGCTTTTTCAAATACACCATTTGAGAATGGTAATATACTTGCAGTTTATACAGTTTATAATTCTACCAAGCAATTAGTTTTAAGAGATACTACAGATTTTGTTCGTACAGGTAATCCGAGATGTATTCCTATTGCAGTATATAGTCCTGCTGATATACAAACATTGCGTAATATTTTTACAGGATCAAATACTCCTGTTGGTCAGGATGTTCTGATTACAGGTGTAGTTATATCTTCTATCAAGGATAGTAATAATTTAGAAAAGAATTTAACTATTCAGGACGGAACAGCCGGCATTGTAGTTCGTCTCGCCTCTACTTCTCCTAATTTTGCTAAAGGAGATCAGGTGTCTATAAAGATTTCAAGTGCTGATATTCTTCAGCGTTTTAGTAATGGTTCTCTCCAAATTGGAACCATTCAGAATGCAAAGGTTACTAAGATAGCTTCAAATATTCCTGTTACTCCTCAGGTTATTACTATTGCTGAATTAAATGCAAATTTTAATAATTATGAGTCAGAGTTAATACAAGTAAATAATGTTTCAATTTCTGGTGGCTTGTTAATTAATTCTGTATATACATATAGTGGAACGATAACTTTTTCTGATAATACTGGAAATATTTCATGTTTTATTCGTCCTGCTAACTTGGCACCAAGTGCAGAATTTGTTAATCAGCCTTATCCTACTAGCTCTGTAAGTGTTGTTGGGTATACAAATTTAAACGCAGGAACTAAACAGTTGATAATAAGAAATACTGCTGATGTAACACCTTAAGGTTGTTATTTAGTGTTTTATAAAAAAAATCCCTGCTATTAAGCAGGGATTTTTTGTTCTATATTTTAGAGAATACATAGAAGGTCTCCAAAGCAATTTGGCGACAGTATTCATCGTATTTCTCATTCTGTAAGTGCGTGTTATCAAAAGCCTTTGGATCCTCATAGGTAGTTCCAATGCGTAATTCAGCACCCGGAACAAAAGGGCAGTTTTCCTCTGCATTGCTACAGGTCATAATAGCTGCAAATTTATTGTTTGGATTAGATGGATCATTTACTGTTTTTGAGAAGCAGTTAACAGTCGGCTTACTTTCATCATAAGAGATATGATAAATACTATTCTCTTCTTTACTAAATGGAGATATAACAAAGCCAATTCTTTTAAGTGCTTTAATCGCGTTGCTATTAAATGCTGTAGCTTCTGTTCCACCAGAGTAGGTTTCTATATTTGAGATGTGATAATAACTTGCTGCAACCTGTGCCCATATTTGTCCAAAATGACTTCTTCGGGAATTGTGCGTGCAGATATAAACCAGCTTTATGGTTTTGTCTGATTTTCTTTTGTCATGAATATATTGTGTAATCTTTTGCAGGATAATTTTTCTACCCACAGGAATTTCATTGAAATTATTTGGGAGTGCATCGCAATAGATTTGTAGTGCAGGATACATAGTAGTTGTATTTTAACAGCAACCACTATTTGGTGTACAGCACCCCTTACTTTGATTTTGCAACTCTGCCAAACTTAATTTTATCTTTTCTTTAGGAATACCACATCTGTCAGGTGCCAAACAGTTGGTGAATTTCGATATAAGAAGAAAATTAGATTCGTTGAAATCTAATCCATACTTACCTATGGTGGTACTTTGGTATTCTACTTCAATTTCTAGGTCTTCTATTCCTAAGGTTTTTTCAGAAAGTGCAATAATATCCTTCAATTTTTGAGGAGCTAAACGATGGTCAAAGTCGTTGGCTTCCCAAAGTTGAAAATTTATGACTTTTTCATTTCTAACTACACCACCACAGTCGATAAATTTTTTCGTAACCTGTCCAACTTCGGTAACATGGAAATGGGGTGGTACTTTAGTGCCATCAGGTAAAACGAAGTTTAACTCAGAAACTCCGTGTAGCTTTTCTTTAAATTCAGATAATTTCATGATTCCTTATTTAGGGGTTCATTTTTGGTGGAGCTGGCGAGATTTGAACTCGCGTCCGGACAAAACGCTAAAACGCTTTCTTCATGCTTAGCGGTAACTTGATTTTCGAATGATAACAGGCGTTACTGCCAACCGATTATCATCTTAGTTTCTTAAGCTTCATGGTATAACCGAAACACATATACCACTATCCCGATTCGGTGATGCTCTGTCGAATAGTATCGGAAAAACTATTTCGGAGAACAAAGGCCCGGCTTAATAACCTGTATTAAGCAGCCAACGCGAAATTGTTTTCGCCATATGAAAAGTTTCGTACATTAAATTTAACGAGCCAATTGTACAATGCTCGGCATGCTTACGAATCAACTATCCTGCCGTCAATTCCTGTCAGCCCCATATTTCAAAGTACTCGAGATGTAAGATAAACACCTCTTCCTATATATTATCAAAGTTTATACCAAAAAGACTTTAAGACAAACAGTCATGTTTAATTCATAGTAGTGAGTACTTAGAATCTTACTTTTCAGCATTAGCTATCTTATAGGCCTTCAATCCTTCTTCCATACACTTAATTGCTTTTTGAAGATTCTTGCTATTCAGTACATAAGCAATCCTTACTTGGTTCTTACCCTTACCTTCTGTTGCATAAAATCCGCTCGCGGGAGCCATCATAACCGTTTCGCCTTGATAGTTAAAATCACTGAGCATCCATCGACAAAAATCATCAGTATCTTCTACAGGTAGCTGAACTATACAATAGAATGCTCCACCCGGAACCGGACAAGTAACGCCATCTATCTTTTGTAACGCTTCCACCAGGGTATCCCTTCTCTTTTTATATTCTTTATTAACTTCTTTAAAATAATCTTCTTCTACGTCAAACATAGCCATAGTGCCCAACTGCTCTACTGTCGGCGGACTCAATCGCTGCTGTGCGTATTTAAGAATGGTTTCTAATACTAGTTTATTCTTAGTAGCCACCATGCCAATACGGGCACCACAGGCACTGAAGCGCTTAGAAACGGAATCTATCAAAATAGCGTGTTGCTCCAGTCCGGCTATCTCCAGTATAGAGGTATAAGGTATGCTTGGATCATATGTAAAATCTCGGTATACCTCATCGCTTATCAGAAATAAATCATGCTTTAAGGCAATTTCTTTTAGTCGGTCGAGTTCTGTGGCACTATAAGCATAACCGGTAGGATTATTAGGGTTACAGATTAGTATGGCTTTGGTATTTTTAGTAATCACTTTTTCAAATTCATCTATTGATGGCAAAGCAAATCCATTTTCTATAGATGTGGGAATTGGCCTTACCCTGATATCTCCGCTCTTAGAGAATCCTATATAATTAGCATATAAGGGCTCTGGAATAATGATTTCATCTTCTGCATCGAGAATTGATAGCATGGTAAAAAATAAGGCTTCTGAGCCTCCTGTAGTGATTAATAAATCTTCCGGTAGAAGATTGTTTAAGTGATATCGGGTTTGAAAGAATGCAGCATATTTTTTTCTTAAATCTTCAAAGCCATTAGAGGGGCTATACTCCAATACTTTGCGATCTATATTTTTTATGGCATCCCAAAACTGATGCGGTGTCTCAACGTCTGGCTGTCCAATATTAAGATGATAAATATGGATACCTCTTTTCTTCGCTTGTTCTGCAAAGGGAGCTAATTTTCGAATAGGTGACGCCGGCATTGCACGGCCTTTATTGGAAATTTCTGGCATATATATTAATAGGTTGAGCTCAAAAGTAAAAAACTCCGAGCTAAAATTCGGAGTTTATCGCTTAATAAAGCATTACTTTTAAATTAGTTGGCTTTGCCACCCAACATATTCCCGTCTGCTTCGTCTACACCTTGTTTTTGTAGTATTGCATTACCGGAAATATATAAATTGATGTTTTCACCATCTTTGGTAATTACGGTGATGGACTTTCTGAAACTTCCCTCACGGGCCATGTTATATTGAGCTTTAATAGTTCCTTTCTTACCTGGCATCACGGGCTCTTTCGTCCAGGTGGGAGTAGTACATCCACAAGATGCTTTAACATTCTCTAATACAACTGGATCGCTCCCTGTATTTGTAAACTCAAAATCATAGGAAACTGGTTTTCCTTGTACCTGATTACCAAAATCATGCTCTGTAGCTGCAAATTTTACTTTAGATATGGCATTGCTTTCTGCTGGTGGTCCTGCTAATACTTGTATTGCTGCGGTTGCTATTAATACAGTTAAAATAAATAATCGTTTCATACTGTTGATTTTCGTTTAAGTTATTACTCAAAATCTATACCAAAATACAGTTATTACGGTATTTCAATAGTTTTCGATAACTGCTTGAATTGTTAACAAACAAAGCGTAATTCCCAAAATTAATTTATTTTTGTTGTAAATTAGATTCCAATCTCCGCAGATGACTATTCTTCCCTCTAACCCATTGATAACTAAAGGCGTAAGTCAGCCGGTCTCTTTTGGTGAATTCAAGGCAGAAGTACTGAATGATTATCGTTTGGCTTGCATTAGTAGAGAGATGAGCCTTTTAGGCAGAAAAGAGGTTTTGACAGGTAAAGCCAAATTTGGAATATTCGGAGATGGAAAAGAGCTACCACAGATAGCCTTGGCAAAGGTATTTGAGAATGGTGATTTTCGTGCAGGTTATTACCGTGATCAGACTTTTGCGTTAGCTTCAGGGATAGTGACGGTGGAACAGTTGTTTGGTCAGTTGTATGCCAATCCTACATTGGAAGAGGATCCCCATTCCGGAGGAAGACAAATGAATAACCATTTTGCTACAAGAAATTTATATCCTGATGGTAGCTGGAAGCCTCTTACCCAGCAGAAAAATTCTGCAGCTGATAACTCACCAACAGCATCGCAAATGACGCGGGCTTTAGGTTTGGCAATGGCATCAAAAAAGTACAGAGCACTTGCTGATCAGATTGGAGAGAATACATTTAGTAATAATGGCAATGAAATTTGTTTTGCTACAATTGGTGATGCTTCTACATCTGAAGGTTTGTTTTGGGAAGTTATTAATGCAGGCGGAGTTCTTCAAGTGCCTATGATTGTATCTGTCTGGGATGATGGATATGGTATATCTGTCCCAAAGGAATTGCAAACTACTAAGGGTAGTATTTCGCAGGTCTTAAAAGGATTTCAGCGGGAAGGAGATAAGAAAGGCTATGACATCTATGTAGTGAAAGGATGGAATTATCCTCAATTGGTGGCTACCTATAAGATGGCGGCAGATAAAACCAGAAAGACACACATTCCTGCTATTATTCATGTGGAAGAACTTACACAGCCTCAGGGACACTCTACGAGTGGTTCGCATGAACGTTATAAATCGCCGGAGCGTTTGCAATTTGAGAAAGATCAGGATTGTAATCTGGTATTTAGAAACTGGATTATTCAAAATAATATTGCATCAGTAGCGGAGTTAGATTCTATGGAGGTGGATGCTAGGGATTTTGTAAATGAACAAAAAAAGATTGCCTGGAATAAATTGCAGGAGCCTATTCTTGAAGAGTTAAATGAAGTATTGGCGATTGTTCATAGAATTGCTGAGCACTCTGCGCATAAAGAGACATTGTTGCAAAGGGCCTATGAGGCTAAGCATACCATAGATCCTATGCGTAAGGATGCTTTCAAACTCATTGCAGATGTTCTGATCATAACGAGAGAGGAGCATTCATCTGTTATTGAAGAGTTAAAGAAATGGAGAAAGGAGCAGTTGCAGGTTAACGATGAACGCTATTCTTCCTATCAGCATACTAACTCTTTGTATTCACCAATGCGTCTTCCTGTAGTTCCTGCAGAATATCCGGACAAGCCATCTGTAGTTAGTGGTTATCAGGTGTTAAATGCCTGCTTTGATGCTAATTTAGGAAGAGATACTAAGATAGTTGCCTTTGGCGAGGATGTTGGATATATAGGGGATGTAAATCAGGCATTTTCGGGAATGCAGGCAAAATATGGTAAAGATCGTATCTATGATACGGGGATAAGGGAAGCCAGTATTATGGGCGAAGGCATCGGTCTTGCTATGCGCGGTTTAAGGCCTATTGCGGAGATTCAATATCTTGATTATTTACTTTATGGTTTACAACCTTTGTCAGACGATCTATCTTGTTTATCGTATAGAACAAAAGGTGGTCAGAAAGCGCCATTAATTGTTCGAACACGCGGACATAGGTTGGAAGGTATTTGGCATACCGGCTCTCCGATTCAAATGATTTTGGGCTCCTTGCGTGGAATGCATGTTTGTGTACCAAGAGATATGACACAGGCAGCTGGTTTTTATAATTTGTTATTACGAGGAGATGAACCGGCATTAGTAATTGAGTGTCTGAATGGCTACCGACTAAAAGAAAGAATGCCATTGAATCCGGGTGAGTTTACAGTTCCTTTAGGTGTTCCTGAAGTATTGATTGCCGGTCAGGATGTAACACTCGTTACCTATGGTTCTTGTGTAAGAGTTGCCCAGGAAGCTATTAAAGATCTTAATACTATTGGTATATCCGTAGAGTTAATTGATGTGCAAACATTATTACCATTTGATATTCATGGTGTGATTGGAAAGTCTGTACAAAAAACTAATCGTGTAGTTTTTTTAGATGAGGACTTCCCGGGTGGAGGTACTGCATACATGTTGCAACAGGTATTGGAAAAACAAGACATCTTCAGATTTTTAGACAGCGAGCCTGTTACTTTATCTGCGAAAGAACACAGAAGCCCATTTGGTACAGATGGTGATTATTATTCTAAGCCAAATGCAGAAGATATTTTCAGCGCAATTAATAATATGATGAACGAGGTAAATCCTGTCAGATTTCCTCTATTATAATTCTTTTTTTTATTCACTTTTTAAAAAAAAATATTAGTATGAATACACCCGTGTCTTTACCCTTGTCTAAAAGACCAATCGATATATTATTGATTGTTTTCTTTATCATTAATCTATTCTTTATTACGTATATCGTAGATCTAGAGCAGCTCGTTATTGCAAACGTTTCCAATTTTACTTATCCTATATGGCCACCTAAGATATTTGTAGATTTAGTTCATTGGTACGGAAATAACTTTGACCCGGTATTGATGGCAAGGCCGGCTTGGTGGCGTGCTACTATCTGGATAGATTCTATTTTCTTTGGGCCTTTTTATGCGTTTGCTATTTATGCATTTGCAAAAGGTAAGAACTGGATTCGGATGATTAGTGTGGTATGGGCTTCTGTAATGATTACCAACGTTACAATTATTTTATTTGAGGAGACGGTTGGTGAACATGCAACACCAGAGTTGATGCGTGTTTATATTGCTAATTTATGTTGGCTGGTATTTCCAATTATCGTATTGTTCCGCATGTGGAATACCGCATATCCTTTTGCCGCAAAATCTAATCAAAAAGAAGTTTGAATTCCTTCAAGGAAAGATATGGCAACACGGCCTTAGTTGCTGGTGCTTCTGAAGGTTTGGGTGCTGCATTTGCTACTCAATTGGCAAGTTTAGGTTTGGATTTAGTCCTAATTGCACGAAGAAAAGAGCCACTGGATATTTTTGCCCAAAAGCTAAGGAATGATTATGCTATCCAAGTGCAAACCATCGCCATAGATCTTGCAGACGCAGATGCTGTTTCAACTATCGCAGCAAATATTGGTGCTACAGATATTAATTTTTTAGTTTACAATGCTTGTCTCTCTCATATTGGGCACTATCTGGATATGGCTCCAGATCAGTACACCAAGTTAGCTACTGTAAATATGATTACCCCTATGAAGCTACTGCATCATTTTGGTGCTAAGATGACAGAAAAGGGTCGTGGCGGAATAGTGTTGATGTCATCAATGGCAGGATTACAAGGTTCTGCATATCTGTCTGTCTATGGAGCCACAAAAGCGTTTGATAAAATTATTGCTGAAGGTTTATGGTATGAGTGGAAGACTAAAGGAGTTGATGTAATTGCTTGTTGTGCAGGAGCAACAGCTACACCAAATTATATTAATACTAAACCGCTAAAGACAAGTTTTTTAGAGCCAGCTCCACAGTTGCCGGAAGAAGTTGTTGCGGAATGTTTCCAAAGAATTGGAGCAGTGCCATCTTTTGTTAGCGGTCGAAAAAATAGGTTGGCTTCATTTTTTATGCACAAGATATTACCGCGGAAATTAGCAATAAAAATAATGGGTGATACAGCTAAAAAGATGTATAGTATTTCAGCTTGATTATTGAAGTTTATTCAGATACAGACGTATCGTATTCTCCAAGCCATAGTATAAAGCATCGCAGATTAATGCATGTCCTATGGAAACTTCATCCAAACGTGCAAGATTATTCTTCAAGTATTCTAAATTCGCTAGGTTCAGGTCATGTCCTGCATTAATACCGAGTCCTGCCGCAATAGCATAGATACAGGTTTCCCGAATCTCATGAATAGCATGCTCTGGGTTCTTAGGATATTCCTTGGCATAAGGACCGGTATAAAACTCTATTCTGTCTGCACCAGCTTTTGCTGCTCCTTCAATCAATTCTCTATCGGGATCTATAAATATAGAAACACGAATATCATTATTCTTTAGCTCGGCAATTCGCTCTTTTAGTAAGTCGGCATGTTTTAGGGTATCCCATCCGTGGTCAGAAGTAATTTGTTTTGGATCATCCGGAACCAAGGTGCATTGATGTGGTTTTACCTTAATAACTTGTGCCATGAAATGGTCATCGGGATAGCCCTCAATATTTAATTCTGAAGTAATGCTATTTTTTAACGGTTGTAAGTCGGAGAATTTACAATGTCGTTCATCGGGTCTTGGGTGTACTGTAATACCTTGTGCTCCGAATCGTTCACAATCTTGTGCTACTTGAAATAAGTCGGGTAGATTACTCCCTCTGGAGTTCCTAATAAGTGCAATCTTGTTGAGGTTTACAGACAGCCGTGTCATTTTTATTAAACTAGTTTTTCTTGTTCAAAGATGGAGATAATTTTGTCTATGGTCTGCTCAACGGTGAGTAAGGATCTTCCGCCGGATGCATTGCGGTGTCCACCACCTTCAAAGTTTTCTCTGCATATTCTCTCTACGGAAAATTCGCCTTTTGAGCGAAAGGATAGTTTTATCATTTTAGCTTCTTGTTTGAGGAGTATAGCCACCTTTACATTTTGTATCGATAAAGGGTAATTGACTAAGCCTTCTGTATCTCCCGTCTGGAGGTTATAGCGATAGGCATCCTTCCTGTCTATTACGATAATTCCTACGCCTATGTCTTCCCGAATAATCATATTTCTACTAAGTGCATTACCAATGAATCTGAGTTTTTCTTCTCGTCCATTTTGATTTAATTGTTCTTGAACAGAGATAATATTCAGACCACAGTCGAGCAAACGAGCTGTAATTAATAGGGCTGCTTTACTGGTTGCTCCATTTGAAAAACTCGCCGTATCTGTTAATATTCCAGTGTAAATGCATTCTGCTACTTCTTTAGTGGGAATATATTCGGAATCTAATAACCCGAGCAATCTATAGATTAATTCACAGGTAGAACTGGATTTGGTATCGTGCAGTACCCAATATGCAAAATCTTTCGGGTGCATGTGGTGATCTACCAATGCAATTTTAGCAGCGGTATTATTAGAAATCAATTGATCTAGGGGTTCAATACGGGATAGGTCGTTGAAGTCGAGGCAAAATATAAGTTCTGCTGATGCGATGGCCGCCTTGCTCAATTCCGGTTTTTCCAGATGATTGATAACTTGATCGCACCCGGGTAAATAAGAGAAATAAGCAGGATATTCTGTTGGAGATATTACTATTACGTTCTGATTAAGGCCAATAAGATAGTTATACAAAGCAAGAGAAGACCCCATGGCATCACCATCCGGCTTCTGATGTGTGGTAATCACAATATTTCTTCTGCTTTCCAAAAATGCCGATAGTTCCTCTAATTTTTCCATTGGCTCAAATATAAAGAAAAGGGCAGGTATTATTTATTTCAGGTTATCCATAGGGTGCGCATATCTTCTGTCAACGTTAAGTAATAGTAAACAATTGATTAGATGGACTGTATACTGTATGCTGTCAGCTATCTTTGCATCAAAATTTTAATAAAATGGCTAGTAACAGAACATTTACGATGATTAAGCCCGACGCGGTAGCAGCTAATAACATAGGTCCAATACTTTCTATGATTACAGAGGCTGGATTTAAAGTGGTTGCGATGAAATATACCAAGCTTTCTCATGAGCAGGCGGGTAATTTCTACGATGTTCATCGTGATCGTCCTTTCTTTGGAGAGTTAGTAGAGTTTATGAGTCGTGGTCCTATCGTGGCTGCTATTCTTGAAAAAGATAACGCCATTGAAGATTTTCGTAAATTAATTGGTGCTACTAATCCTGCACAGGCAGAAGAAGGTACTATCCGTAAAAGATTTGCAACTTCTATTGGTGAGAATGCTGTTCACGGATCTGACTCCGATGATAATGCAAAGATTGAAGGCGACTTCTTCTTCTCACAGTTAGAGCGATTCTAATTCTTTTTTTCTTATTATTTACAATAGCGCTTTATCCAATCGTATCCTGCAAATTGGTTGAGCTCACCTGCTTTGCTCCAGTCTTTACAAGCACCTGAGTAGTCTCCCAAATAGTATTTGGTCATACCCCGATTGTAGTATGCATCACCTATTTTGGGGTCTATGGTAATGGCTTTATTAAAATCTTCCAAAGCACCTTTATAATCTCTTAACGCATTTTTCGCCATACCTCGATTATAGTATATATCCGTATAATCTGGATTTATAGAAATTACTTTATTGAAATCCAGCAGTGCGTCTTTAAATAATCCAATATTACCTGCAGCGATTCCTCTGTTGCTGTATGCACCCAATACACTTGGGTCTAATTCCAATGTTTTATTAAAATCTTTGATAGCCCCAATATAATCGCCTAAACTACCTTTTGCGATACCCCTGTTATAATAGGCATCAGACGAGTTAGGGTCAATTTCAATGGCTTTGGAGAAGTCTTTAATTGCATCTACAAATTCATTAATTTTAAAATGGGCTATACCTCTGTTGTTATATGCCTTTTCGTAATTAGGATTGATATTTATGGCCATGCTATAATCCTGAATTGCTCCATAGTAATCACCACGATCATTTTTTATGTAAGCTTCCCTAAAAAACTGTAACGCCTTCTGGTCTATACTTCCTTCATTAAAATTAAATATTGCCAGTGTATATGCAACGTAAAATATTAAGCAACTCATCTCTCTACCCCCTTTTATAATTCAAAGGTAGACTGTATTAGTTCTTACATAAATGATTAAAGTCACTTAAACTTTTTATAGATTGAAGCCAATCGTTAAAGTGTTAGATTATATGATTTGAATCAAACAATATAGATTGTTATAATGGAGTATAGATGGGTAAAGATTATTTTTTATTCTTATACAAAAATAAAAAAGCCAGTTCATAGAACTGGCTTTGGTTGTAGCGGGAACAGGACTCGAACCTATGACCTTCGGGTTATGAGCCCGACGAGCTACCAACTGCTCCATCCCGCGATGTGGTACAAAAGTACATTCTTTTTCTTTTAAATGCGTGTTAAATTTTAATAATCTTAAAATTTTATATGATTAGTCATGTTTAATGCCTTAGCATCAAATGAGAGGGAGATTTATTCGGTATCCGAATTAAATTAAGTACATTTGTAGTCTGGATTTTTTAAAAATTTAGACCACCTCTTTATGCCACATCATGCAGGATATGTAAATATTTTAGGGAAGCCCAATGTGGGCAAGTCTACCCTAATGAATGCACTCATTGGAGAGCGTTTGTCTATCATCACTTCTAAGGCTCAAACTACACGTCACCGTATTCTTGGTATTGTAAACGGAGCAGACTTTCAGTTAATCTTTTCTGATTTACCGGGTATCATTAAACCTGCATATAAGATGCATGAGTCGATGATGGAATTTGTTCGCACTTCGCTGGAAGATGCAGATGCTTTTATTTTTATGGTTCAGATGGGCGACAAGCCGGAAAATCAGCCAGAAGCATATGAGCAAATTAAACAAATGAAAATTCCAGTAGTATTATTGATGAATAAAGTGGATTTGTTTGAGCAAGAGCAAGTGGAAAAGGAACTTGAAGTTTGGAAAGCAGATTTTCCTCAGGCTCAGGTATTGCCTTTTTCCGCAAAATTTAATTCTAATTTTGAATCCTTCCTTACCTTATTGGTGCAATTTCTTCCGGAAAGTGAACCTTTCTTTGATAAAGATGACTGGACAGACAAACCGGAGCGTTTCTTTGTTACTGAAATTATTCGTGAAAAGATACTCACTAACTATAAGCAGGAAATTCCATACAGCTGTGAGGTTGTATGCTCGTCGTTTAAGGATGATGGTGATATCATCAGAATTGCTGCCGAGATATATGTAGAACGCGAAAGTCAAAAGCCAATACTAATTGGAAGGAAAGGGGAGATGCTCAAAAGAGTAGGTACACAGGCGCGACAGGATTTGGAGAAATTCTTTGGCAAGAAAGTTTTTTTAGAAACATTTGTTCGGGTTGCGGACAACTGGCGTAATAATGAATCTATGCTGCGGAAGTTTGGCTACAAAGACTGATTTTTTTAAGGTGGAAATTATCTAATAATGCAATTGCTTATTAAATCTATGGTGCTTCTGCTAAACTAGTCAATACTTTAGCTTATTTTTGCGCAGGTTTCTAAAACTAATTAATAATATCTTAAACCATAAATTTTGTCATACACAGTAGCCATAATAGGTCGTCCGAATGTAGGTAAGTCTACGCTCTTTAATCGTTTACTAGAAGAGCGTAAGGCTATTACTGATGATTTCAGTGGCGTAACACGGGATCGTCAATATGGTATTTCCAACTGGAATGGTAAAAACTTTAATGTTATTGATACTGGAGGATTTGTATTACACTCTGAAGATATTTTTGAGAAAGCAATCCGTAGGCAGGTACGTTTAGCCATAGCAGAATCTGATTTGATGGTTTTCATGGTAGATGTGACTACGGGTATTACGGATTTAGATGAAGCATTAGCACAGGAGTTACGTAAATCTAAGAAGCCGGTTATTTTGGTGGTCAATAAAGTAGACAATACAGAGCGTAGCTATGCTGCTAATGAATTCTATGGTTTAGGTTTTGAGAATTTATTTTCTGTATCTTCTATGAGTGGAAGTGGTACAGGAGAAATATTAGATTTTATTATAGAGCAAATTCCTGAGGATGTTGAAGATGCTGTAGATATCTATGCTGAACTTCCAAAAATTACTATTGTTGGCCAACCTAATGTAGGTAAGTCAACATTATTAAATGCATTGATAGGAGAGGAACGTAATATTGTTACGGATATAGCAGGTACGACCCGTGATTCCATCCATACCCATTATAATTTGTATGGAAAAGAGTTCTTGTTAATAGATACAGCAGGAATACGCAAAAAGGCAAAAGTACATGAGGATTTAGAATTCTATTCTGTAATTCGCGCAGTGAAAGCTATAGAGGAAGCTGATGTTTGTATCCTTATGATTGATGCTAAGACGGGTATCGAGTTACAAGATTTAAAAATATTCGGTATTATCGAGCAGCGTAAAAAAGGCGTTGTTATACTGGTGAATAAATGGGATGCTATTGAAAAAGATAGTAAGACGATGCTGGAATATGAGAAGAAGATAAAAGAGAAGATTGCTCCATTTACAGATGTTCCTATACTATTTATCTCAGCTCTGGAAAAGCAACGTATCTATCAGGCTATAGATAAGGTATTGGAAGTTTATGAAAATAAACAAATCAAGATTAAGACGAATGAGTTGAATGAGATCATGCTTGCAGAGATTGAAAAGTTTCATCCACCGGCTTATCGTGGAGAGTATATAAAGATTAAATACATTACGCAACTACCGGCTAAAACTCCATCTTTTGCGTTCTTCTGTAATCATCCGGATTATATACGAACAGCATATAAAAATTATTTAGAGAATAGGATGCGTGAGCATTTCTCTTTGTCTGGTGTGCCTATCAATATCTTCTTTAGAAAGAAATAGAGAAATTCGTTTGCTTTACTGTTTACCAATATAAGCTTGTCTATCCAGCAAGTCAGGTATTCTTTTATTTATTAAGCTCTTGGATAGCTCTTTGCACTGCTTTGTCATCATCGGATACAACACGATAGAATCCGTTGTTCCTCCAGATTTGTCTCGCCATGTAGGCTTTAATCTTATTATTTAAAAACACTTTCGATGATTCTGCATATGCTTTTGTTGCAATTCTTGCTCCATGGCTCATACAGTACACTGTAAATTCACTGTAAATTTTATCATCCATATGAAACTGCTGTTCAAATTGGTCAAGTGATACATATCCTTTGAATTCATTTTTATGAGCAATGCAATAGTTGTAGGAAAATTCCTGCATTAGGCTTAGTCCCAATACTTCCATTACAAAAGGATTGTACATCGTAGTATCTAAAGGAATATAAATATCGGGTGTAATACCACCACCGCCATATACTGTCCTACCTTTAAGTAAGGTTTTGTAAACTTCTTTTTTATTCTGCCTTATGCTGTCTTTATTAAATACTTCTCCGTCTTTGTAGCGCGTGGAGATATCGTCATAATAAGCAGACACATCCTTTTCATAAGGTCGTTGAATGGATCTGCCAGTCGGGGTATAGTATTTTGCTATAGTTATCCTAACAGAACTTCCATCTCCAATAGGAAATTCCTGTTGTACAAGTCCTTTTCCAAAAGTTCGCCTACCAATAATTACTCCACGATCCCAGTCTTGAATTGCACCGCTAAGAATCTCACTGGCCGAAGCGGAACCTTCGTCAATCAGTATAGCTAATTTTCCTTTTTCAAAAAGACCATCGCTTTTAGCCTTATCGTAGGTTCTTGGAACGGTTCTGCCTTCCGTATATACAATAGTTTTATTATTGTCTAAGAATTCATCAGCAATAGCGGTAGCCTGTTCCATAAACCCTCCGGGGTTTTGCCGTAAATCTAACACCAGACGCGTCATTCCCTTTTGTACTAATGAATCAAGTTTTTCCATAAACTCTTGATAGGTAGTTTTGGAAAACCTGTTTATCTTAATAAAGCCTGTCTGCTTATCTAACATAAATCCAGCATCAACGCTATATAGAGGTATCTTATCTCTTTTTATGGTGTAAGTGATAAGCTTACTAGATCCATTCTTTAACATGGTAACTCTAACCTTAGTGCCCTTGGGGCCTTTGAGTTGTTTCATGACGAGCTCATTGCTGATTTTTATTCCGGCAACCAGAGTATCATTAATTTTTATGATTTTATCTCCCGCAGATACACCAGCTTGTTCTGATGGTCCACCGCTAACCGGGCTCACGACTTGTATGGTGTCATTTTTTATAGAAAACTCTATACCTATGCCTTCAAAATTTCCATCCATTATCTCTGCTTCATGACTCATCTCTGCAGGAGGCAGATAAACACTATGAGGATCTAAATCTTCCAGCATCTTTGAAATAGCATTGTCGTATAATTTCTGCTGATCTACACTATCTAAGTATTTAGCATCAATTAATCGGAGTATATAATCCAATTTGGACATATTCTCAGAGTTGTGATAGACGCCTTGTTTGGCAGCATTTCTATCTTGTATTTTATAGCCTAGGTAAATACCACTGGCAAGTATTATGGAGAATAAGAGTGGATAGAATGCTTTTTGCTGGTTCATATGTGTAAGAGATGGCTTTAAAGCGCTGTTAAATTTGCTGGTCAAAGGTAAAGCTTTCTTTATAAATCCAATCTTAAATATCTATAAACAAGGCAATGTTGGTGTGCCTCTAAAAGTTCGGGAGTGACGGCATATCGGGATTTCATATAAATTCCCTAATATTGTAAGTAAATAGATTATATGAAGTTTTTTGTTGACACTGCTAATTTAGCCCAGATAAAAGAAGCCACAGAATTAGGTATTTTGGATGGTTGTACGACAAATCCAACATTGATGGCTAAAGAAGGTATTGTGGGAGAGAAGAATGTCTGGGATCACTACAAGAAAATATGTGAGATAGTTGATGGTGATGTGAGTGCAGAAGTTATCTCTACAGACTATAAGGGAATTATTGAAGAAGGTAAGAAGCTAGCTAAGCTTCACAAAAATATTGTAGTTAAGGTTCCTATGATTCGTGAAGGCGTGAAGGCCATAAAATACTTTTCAGATAACGGAATAAAGACCAATTGCACTTTAGTATTTTCTCCCGGGCAGGCTATCCTGGCTGCAAAAGCAGGAGCAACTTACCTGAGTCCATTTGTAGGCAGATTGGATGATATTAATATTGACGGAATAGGTTTGATACATCAGATACGTCATATTTATGATAACTATCAATTTAAAACACAGATACTGGCGGCTTCTGTTCGTAATGCATTGCACATAGTGAGATGTGCAGAGGCGGGTGCAGACGTAGTAACCTGCCCATTGAATTCAATAGTCTCTCTTTTCGCACATCCTTTAACAGATAAAGGACTTGAGCAGTTTCTGGTGGATCATGCCAAAGCAAATAAGAAATAATTTAAAAGGGTTCTGGATTTTTTACATCCATTTCTCAAATGCTGCCCTGAGTATATTGCTCCAGGGTAATTTAGAATCTGTAGCAGCATCGGTCCCTAC
Organism: Sphingobacteriales bacterium; assembly: GCA_947460245.1. GTDB lineage: Bacteria > Bacteroidota > Bacteroidia > Chitinophagales > JADIYW01 > JADJSS01. The sequence goes on along the minus strand of CANHGL010000029.1, from coordinate 5,136 downwards.
GATTACGGCATCACCATGTGCTATTATTCCTCTTTCTGCATGGATAATTCTTTGATGAACTATTATGCTGGTTGTTCCAATTTTTTTTATACCTGCAGCTATTTCTATTGTCTCAGGGTAGAAGAGGGGTTGTGCAAAATTGCATTCCAGTTTCGCTACAACAATCTTCACGCCTTCTTCTGTGAGTAGTTGCCATAAGCCGGACTCAAAAAGAAAATTAACACGACCAGTCTCAAAGTATCTGAAAAAAGTAACATTATTTACATGGTTGAATGCATCCATTTCACCCCATTGTACTTGCTGTTTAACGGGGAATGGGTATTTAATAATAGGCTCTTCCATCTGGATTATTTTAGCTGATTGGGGTATTAAAAAAAACCTCATAGTTTTGTAAGGCTATGAGGTTTTATTGAAATTTATTATTTGTTTATTTTTTCTTAGTAGCAGCGGTTTTATCTGCATTTTTTCCAGTGTATTTGTCGTGATCTTTATCAAGGTCATACATGATAGGAGATGCGATAAATACTGAAGAGTAGCATCCAACAACTACACCGATAAGCATTGCAAAAGAGAATGCTCGTAATACAGATCCTCCAAATAAGAAGAGTATAAAGACAACTATAAATACGGTGAATGCAGTATTAAAGGTTCTAGATAATGTGCTATTGATAGCAGCATTCATGGTGTCTTTCATAGCGGCATTTGGTCGCATTTTAAGATATTCTCTAAGCCTGTCAAAGATAATTACAGTATCATTTAAGGAGTATCCTATAATTGTTAGTAATGCTGCTATGAACGTTGCATCAACCTCCATTGCAAATGGTACTATTCCATGCAGTATAGAGAATAACGCCAGTACGATAAATGCATCATGCGCTGTTGCAGCAATAGCTCCAATAGAATATCCATACTTTCTGAAACGAATAAGGATATAGAAAAAGATGACTACTAAAGAGAATATCGTAGCGAGAATAGAGCTTCGTTTAAAGTCGACAGATATAGTAGGATCTACTTTTGTAGAGCTCATCTCATTCACACGCTTAAAAGTTTCAAAGGAGGTATTTGGCAGGAATTTTTGTAGTCCATTAAATACAGCTGTTTCTACTTCTGCATCTACTTCTTTACCGGTTTTATTGATTAGGTACGATGTTGTAACCTTTACCTGATTAGCCGATCCGAATTGTTTTACAATCGTTCCATTTCCTAAGGTCTTATTTAATGATTCTCTGATATCATTAGTACTCACCGCCTTTTCAAATCGTATTTTATATTCACGTCCACCTTTGAAGTCGATACCCATTTCAAAGCCTCTGGTAAAGAAGGAAACAAATCCAAGTATAATGATAACAGTTGAAATAGCATAGGTGATTTTACGCTTTCCAATAAAATCGAAATTGATTCCTTGTAAGAAGTTTTTAGTCAAGTTTGTTTGAACAGTCAGTCCTTTTCCTTTTTCTAATCTTCTGTCTATAATGATTTTAGAGATTAAAAGCGCTGTAAATAAAGTAGTAGCAATACCTATAATCAGAGTAATAGCAAATCCTTTAACCGGACCTACGCCTATCCATGCTAAGATAACTGCAGTTAGTAGTGTAGTTACGTTTCCGTCTAAGATGGCAGATAAGGAATGTTTGAAGCCATCTTGTACTGATACATATAAACCTTTTCCTTCTCGTAATTCTTCTTTTACGCGCTCATAGATGATTACATTGGCATCAACTGCAATACCTAAGGTTAACACCAATCCTGCTAATCCAGGCAAGGTAAGGGTAAATTGAAATCCTGCCATTAAGCCAACGATCATAAATAAGTTGAGCAGTAATACGATATTCGCTACAAGTCCAGCGGAAGAATAGAAGAATAACATAAATCCTACGATAAGTAAGAAGCTTACTCCCAATGAAATTAAACCTGCGTTAATAGACTGTTGTCCTAAAGATGGACCCACTAATTCTTCTTCAATAATTCTTGCAGATGCAGGAAGTTTACCTGTTTTTAGAACATTAGCAAGATCGGTTGCTTCCTGTATATCGAAACCTCCGCTGATTTGTGAGCTTCCACCATCAATTTCACTATTTACATTTGGAGCAGAGTAAACTTGATTATCCAAAACTATAGCAATATTACTTCCTATGTTCTTGCGGGTTAAGTCTCTCCATGTTTTTCCTCCGATGGTATTCATTTGCATACTCACTACCACTTGTCCGTTTTGGTCATAGTCCTGACGTGCCTGTGTTACCACACTTCCATCTAAAGGAGCTTTTCCATCATTGGTATTTCTTTTAATGGCATAAACGGAGTAGAACTTTTGCTTGTCCCCAAATGGTTTAGCAGAAAGCATGAAATCAATATCCTTAGGGAATACATTTCTTACATTCTCATTTGAAAGATTTCTGCTTAATTCAGCGGTGTCTAATGCGCTTACATAACCGATTACAGGTGATTCCTGGAATTGATTATTATTATCTACAGCAGGCTGTAATATGGCGAAGAAAGGGTTCTCATTTTTGAACTCTTCAAATTTCTTAGCCTGTGATGTATCTTTCTTAGTGGTTTTTGCACCACTTAATGGATTAATCTCGTCTGTTTTAGTAGAATCTGTTTTGCCGGATAGTAAGTCTTTGGCTGTCTCTATTGCAGAAGAATCTTTTCCAAGGTCCTTTTGAGTTTGCAGGTAATTCTTTAATGCAGTATTAGCATCATTCAGAGATTTTGCAATTTGAGTTGCCTTGTAGGTTTCCCAGAATTCAAGATTAGCGGTTGCTTGTAACAAACGACGAACACGTGCAGGATTATCAACGCCTGCAATTTCTACAGTGATTCTACCCTTATTTGGTTCTAGTGTTACAGTAGGCTGTTTCGTTCCAAACTGGTCAATACGAGATTGAATAATACTGTAAGTTCTGTTAATCGCATCACCGGATTGTTTACGGATAAATTTTTCTACATCTGCATCTGAACTTTCATAAGTTATATCATCTTTGTTATTTCTTGTTGCAAATACTGAAGCAAGCTTATCGTTAGGTTTTAGTTCCTTAAATGTTTGGATAAATAGGGTAACATAATCACTGTTACTAGAAGCCATTTTTTGTTCTGCAACTTCCAGTGCTTTATTGAAATTAGGATCTCTGCTATTATCTGATAGGGAAAGCAGGAGCTCTTTTAATGACACCTGCAATACTACACTCATACCACCTTGAAGGTCTAATCCGATATTAAGTTGCTGTTCTTTAGCAGATTTGTAGGTAATCCATCCAAAAACCTTTTCATTAGCTACAGAGTCTAAGTAGCGGTTTTTGTAGCTGATCCTCGCCTGATGAATAGAATCTTCATAAAGGAATTGAGCAAGTTGGTTTCCTGGGTAGAGGCTTGCTGGATCCTGCATAGAGATATTCTTTTCCGATAATTCAACTGCTTTTTGCTCTACAGACCTTACTACAAAGGTGAATGACAGGCAATAAATGCATATTAATACGATTAATGACGTTAGAAGTATCAGCGCCGTTCTTGTTCCTTTACCCATAATTGGTTGATTTTTATTAGGGTGCGAATATAAGGCTTTCGGGCAAAATATTGAAATGATTGCCCTATATATTCCAATAAATCACCTAATTAAGATAGATTTTACCTGTATGTTCCTCCTGATTGGTAAGGATTGCCCTAACCAGGTAAAGTCCAACAGGTAAATTAGGCATAGGAAGGCTATTTTCAGGGTTATTTGAGCTGAATACAAGCGCTCCGGAAGTGTTGTATACATCTAGCACTTTAACAGGAGAATTCGTCCTATTTTTTATCAGAAGCTGCTGGTTGTTAGAAGTGATGCTAAAATCTGCGCTGTTTATTGATAGATTAATTCCGGTAACCGTGCTAGTATCAAGCAAGTTTCGCATTTTTAGGTTAACTATTTTAATTTCGCCATTTACGAGGGTTGCCGTAAAATATTTGGTAAAATATCCTGTTTTTTCTGCCTTAAATGAAAATGTACCTGCTCTAGGGGTTCCTGATTTATAAATACCATCTACAGAGGATAAAGAAGAAATTGTAGTATCAACGAAACTGATTTTAACTCCAGCAAGTGGCTGTAAGGTTGTAGTATCGCAAACTAAGCCTTGTATTCTGGCAGCTTTAACATAGTTTGGCCTTAAAACATAAAGACCTTTAATCATATCGCTTAAAGTAATGAGACCAGATTTATAAAAACCATAGGCACCCCACACCCCATTCTCTGTTTTGGTGCTGGTAGGTTGGGTGTCATAATATCCAACTGTAATCACATTTGTTGGATCTGCCACATCGAAGATGGCAACACCATCAGAATAGTAAGAGGTAATTAGAAAATCCCCTAATACATGCACATTGTGTGCAATCTCTTCATTAGTAGGAGCAACTTTGAATTCTGATAGTTTGCGGATGTTGTTCATATCCGAAATATCAAAAGCTTCTACAGGGAAGTTGAATACTTCATGAGTAACAAACAGCGTCTTACTATTCTTTGAAAGCCACATATTGTGTACGGTAGAGTAATCCGTAGTAAAGTCTTGAATTTTTACAGGAATTGCTCGATTTCTTATATCCCAAATAGTAAATCTATTATTGTATACATGGGCCTCAAACAAGGTGTCGTTTCTGGCGTAACAGTCGTGAACGTAATCAGTGCCGGAGCCTGATACAGAAGGAGTGTATCCTACAAAAACTGGCTTCATAGGATTAGGCTTAAGGTCATATATAGCAGTGCCATTATTACCTGTTCCATTAATTCTTACTCTTCCTCCGTTAAGATAAAGAAATCCTTTTTCATCAATAAATAAGGAGTGGCTTTTATAAATATAATCATTAGCTGTTGTTCCCTTAAAGGTGTCTGCCTTGCCGCCGGGTAGTTGGCTTAAATCATAGATAAGGATGCCTTCTGATTTAGTGGTGTCATTATCCTGGGTGATGTAAGCATAATTTTTCCATGTCTGACATTCTCTCCATGTACCTTGCTTGCCATTTATAAATTTCACTTCAGTTGGTGTTGCAGGATTTGTAATATCTACAATAGATAAACCTTTGGTAGTTCCTACTAAGGCATATTCTTTATTTCTAATGGTATCTGAATAACCCCAACTACCCGATAAGTTTTGTCCAGAATAGGTT
>CANHGL010000028.1 GCA_947460245.1 Sphingobacteriales bacterium | reverse complement strand
TGACCTTCACTGCAACTGACTCATGTGGTAACGCAAGTACAACGAGTGCAACGTTCACGATAATAGACACAATCAAGCCAACGATTACTACTCAGTCATCTGACCAAACGCTACAGTGTGACGGAGCAGGCAATACAGCAGCACTACAAGCATGGTTAACCTCCAATGGAGGAGCAGCATCGAGTGATGTATGCAGCGGCGGAGTGAACTGGACAAACAACTTCACGGCATTAAGTGACGGATGTGGCAAGACAGGATTAGCTACAGTGACATTCACTGCAACCGACTCCTGTGGTAACGCAAGTACAACGAGTGCAACATTCACAATAATAGACACGATCAAACCAACGATCACTACACAGGCATCGAACCAAACAGTGCAGTGTGATGGCGCAGGTAATACAGCAGCACTACAGGCATGGTTAACCTCTAACGGCGGTGCAGCATCTAGTGATGTATGTAGCGGCGGAGTAAACTGGACAAACAACTTCACAGCATTAAGTGACGGATGTGGTAGTACAGGATCAGCGACAGTGACCTTCACTGCAACAGACTCATGTGGTAACGCAAGTACAACGAGTGCAACCTTCACGATAGAAGATACATTACGCCCCGTATTTGTTCAGCCTCTGCCTGGTGATCAAGTAGTATGTAATACGGTACCTAATGCTCCTATTTTGACGGCGACAGACAATTGTGGTTCAGCATCTGTAGTATTTACTGAGGTTGTTGATTCTATTTCTATTCAAAACACTGTTGTATATATAAGAACCTGGACTGCAAAAGATCAGTGTTCTAATCAGATTTCACATCAGCAGATAGTTACTGTGAGAAAAAAGCTGGAGGATACTATCTATAGTACAATTTGTGAAGGGGAGCGAGCAGTTTTAGGAAATAATTCTTACGGGGTTACTGGATTCTACTCTCAGGTGTTTACTAGTGTTGGTGGATGTGATAGTATAGTTCATTTAAGTTTGACTGTTAATCCTGTTAAGCGCACAGATATTGATGCAGTCATTTGTGAAGGGGAGAGGATAGTTGTTGGAGGTGAGGTATTCACAACGAGTGTCACGAATCAAATAATTAAGCTACAAACTTCTCAGTCTTGTGATAGTATCATTACCGTTAACTTGATTGTGTTAAGTCAGGGAGATACTGTAGTAACAAATCGTTCTGTTTGTCAGGGAAAGAGTGTAACAATAGGTGGTCAGGTATTTAATCAGGCGGGTACCTATTATATTTCTTTCCAGAATGGACAGTGTTCCGGTGTGGTACAGCTTAATTTAACAATAGATCAACCTTACACGTCTGAGCTTTCAAGAACGATATGCGAAGGCGATGTTGCTGTGGTTGGCGGACAGATATATAGTCAATCAGGCGTATATACCATTAGGGTTACAAATATCTCTGGTTGTGATAGTATAATTACATTAAATCTAACAGTGATACCAAAGAGCGGAAAGGTGATCGACACTACGCTGTGTGTTGGAAATACACTTACTATAGGCAATGATATTTTCAATACGACAGGTACATATACTGTGAAATTAGTTAATGCACTAGGCTGTGATAGCTTAGTAACCCTAAGGCTTATTGTTCTTGACAATGGAGATACAGCACATGTTGATCAGACGATTTGCGCCGGTGATAGTATTACCATTAATGGTCAGGTATTTAATAATTCTGGTACATATTATATCAACTCGATAAATCCAGATTGTAATGATATTATTGAATTGGCATTAACAGTGAGAGAAGTGTCCAATACTACGCTCAATGCATCTATATGTGTAGGCGGTGCGTTTGTTGTAGGTAACCAGACATATACTACAGCGGGGACTTATACTATAGCTTTACAAAACTCAACGGGTTGCGATAGTGTTATTACTTTGCATCTGGATGTTTCTGGAGGAGGTGGTATCATCAGAATAGATACTACGATATGCTTTAATGGGGATACTATCTTCTATGCAGGACAAACGTTCACATCTACGGGCATATTCCAATTGGTATATTCGGTGGGTGTATGTAGGGATACTATGTTGTTGGTATTAACAATTAATCCTGTAACTACTTCAAGAATTGATACAGTTATTGCATTGTGTCAGGGTAGTTCTTTGACTATTGCTGGCCAGGTATTTACAGAGGCTGGAGTATACACAATAACTATACCAAATGTTTATGGTTGCGATAGTATAATATCATTGTACTTAAGATCGAGGTTATGTGATACACCATTGATTGTTAAGACTATAATTGATTCTATACCTATTAATACAGACTCGACATATTGCGACCTGGCTTATGATCCTACCAGTAATAATATGTTCTTTACTGCATGCGATAGTGTCACTACTTCAGGAACAGCCACATATGGATCATGGATATTAGGATCAAATGGTTGCCTGACATATAATGCAGGACCAATTAAAGGTACCGATACATTATGTGTGTTAGCGTGCGATACTGTAACTCAGATTTGTTCTAACACAACCATTATTATTACCGTTACCGGATATCCTCCTGTTGCGGTGAATGACACAGCCACAACAGAATCACCAGTAACTATTTATGTTCTATCGAATGATACGACCTATGATGAAGATCCGCTATTGCTTTGCGTAGAAGGTGCTATCGTAGTGGACCCTGCACATGGAACTGTAATAGTGAATAATGATGGTAGCATTACATATACTCCAGTAGTAGGATATCATGGTATCGACAGTTTCCAGTATCAGATTTGCGACCCTGAAGGTAGAGATAGTGCATGGGTATTTATCAGGGTGTCAGATTGTGTGATTCCGAATGCTATATCACCAAATGGAGATGGTATAAATGATGTCTTCGTTGTACCATGCGTAACGGGTGATGCGGAGTTCAGTGTATACAATCGATGGGGAATTGAGGTTTATAGAAATGATCGTTATTTGAATGATTGGGATGGCAAATACAAGGGTAGTCCGCTTCCAGATGGCACATACTACTATGTATTGAAATACAAGTCAGATGAAGGGGTAGATATTAATAAGGCAGGTTTCATCACCTTGCATCGATAAGAATAAAAATGACTTAGCTGTTGTAAGGAACAACAGTAAGGAGAAATATAAAAAATAAATTTTATAGCAATGATAAAGAAGCTACTAAATGGGAAGATGATGCTGGCGCTGGTTTTGGTGAGTTGTAGTGTTTTCGTTGCACGTGCACAACAGGATCCGCAGTATACACAGTTTATGTATAATAAGCTTCCGGCAAACCCCGGATATACAGGTGCGAGAGAGGTGATGAGTATACGTGCTTCGTATAGGGCGCAGTGGTTGGGAGATAAAGGCGGAGGCATTCCTGGTGCTCCACAAACTGCAGTGTTCAGCATACATAGTCCATTAAAAAATGAACACTTCGCCTTGGGATTCAATTTTGTTAATGATCGTTTGGGCGTTACGCATACTAATAGTTTTGATGGGAGTTTTGCTTACCGTGTTGATGTTGGCAAGAAAATTAAACTGAGCATTGGTATAAGTACAGGATTGCTGTGGTATAAATCCAATCTAGCAGGCTCTATTACGACGGATGGTACTGCCATAGATCCTTCACTCAATGAAAACATCAGTCGGGTATTGGCCAATGTAGGTGCGGGTATCTATCTCTATCATCCTAATTTCTACTTTGGATTTGGGGTGCCTAACTTTATCAAGGGAGATTTAACGAATAAGAACCAAAGTTTCACAGATGCCAAGCGTACTGCACATTTCAATATTATGGCTGGAGGTGTTATAGCTGCAGGCAAAGTGTTAAAGATTCGTCCACAAATTATGTATAGATATGTAGGTAGTGTTTCTGATAAGATACCACATACCTTAGATATTAATCTAAGTCTATTAATCTATGACCGCGTGAACATCGGTGCACAGTATCGTACTTCTATAGATAACAAAAATGAAGGTGTTAAATTAAAGATGGGTGATAGTTTTGATGCGATGTTGGAGGTATGGCCTACTAAGCAATTACTCATAGGGTATTCTTATGATTATACGCTTACCAAATTGGGTAATTATAATAGAGGTAGCCATGAGGTTATTATTGGATATGATTTTGCACTGAAGAAGAAGAAGATTATTACACCGAGATATTTCTAGATAAAAGAATTAAGCGGTAAAAATGAGAGTTGAAGAATTGTAAAAGAATATGGATAAGTTATGAATACTAGACAAATATTATTCCCGGTTGGTAAGCTATTAATTGCAGCATTATTTATGCTGGAGTCTAGCGGTTTTATACAAGCACAAGACATAGAAGGCGGTGGAGTCAATACTGTTATCTTTGGAGGAGTTGGCAAGGCAGAAAAATTTTACAGTAATCTTGCATATCATGATGCGATACCACTCTTTGAAATGTATCTGAAAAAGAATGATACAGCAACTACTGCTATGGTGCATTTGGGTGATTGCTTTCGTCAAACATCGCAATTCGAGAAAGCTGCAAATTGGTATGGAAAAGCTTTGCAAAAGCCCGATGTAGATATTTCACCTATTTATAACTTGTATTACGCTCAGATGCTACAGTATATGGGTAAATATGATGAGGCAGCAAAGTGGTATACTCAGTATAAGGAATTAGTCCCGGCAGATCGTCGTTCAGCAAATGAAATAGAAGCTTGTCGAAATTATGGTCAGTTCTTGTTGTTGCGCGATAGGTATACAGTTAAGAATTTAGGCTTTAATTGTACAGGCTACGACTTTAGTCCAGCTATGTTTAAAGGAGGGCTTGTTTATTCTTCTTCAAGAGATAGCTCGAGGGCAATAAGCAGAGAATCTATGTGGACAGGAACACAATTCTTTGATATGTGGTATGTGGAAGGGGATAAGGATAAATTTTCAAAGCCAGAGCGTTTGTTAGGTGATGCAGCAACCCGATTTCATGAAGGAGTATTGTCATTTACTCCGGATAGAAAACAAGTGTATTTCACCAGGAATAATTTTATCAATGGTAGATTGAAAATGAGTTCTGATAAAACGGTGAAATTAAAGATTTACAGATCAGATGTTTCTGGTGGAAGATGGAAGAATGATTCATCTTTTATCTACAATAACGACCAATATAGCGTTGGGCATCCTGCATTAACCCCGGATGGCAATACCCTGTATTTTGTAAGTGATATGCCTGGTGGTTATGGGAATACAGATATCTATGTAACTAACATGGAAGCTGGCAAGTGGACAGTGCCGCAGAACCTTGGTCCGGAGATTAATACAGAGGGTAGGGAGATGTTTCCTTATGTTGATGCGACAGGAGAATTATTTTTTTCTTCGGATGCGCATGGTGGACTAGGTGGCTTGGATATATTTCGGGTAAAGAAGAATGCTGCTTCAGGTTTATGGGAGAAGATTAGGAATCTTGGCGCTCCGATGAATAGTTCTTATGATGACTTTGGGATTATATATGGAAATGATAAGGGGTATGGTTATCTAACCTCAAACAGACCTGACGGTAAGGGTTTGGATGATATCTACATGTTTACGGATGATGGGATAGATCTCGAAGGTATAGTTGTAGATGGAATGACAGGATTGCCGATATGTAATAGTAAAGTTGCTATAAAAACGAAAGCAGATCGCATAGAGATAGATACTGTAACGACAGGCTGTGATGGTCACTTTGAGTTTAATGTAATACGAAATAATGATTATGCATTTTCTGGCAGTGCGGATGCTTATCCTACTAACGATTCTGTAACTGCTACCACTAGGGATGTGCCTCCGGGGGCTAAGGTTTTTGTTAAAATTCCATTAACGAAGATAGTAGAAACAGCATTGCAGATAAATGTATTAGGAAGATTACCTTCAAGAGATTCTTCTGGTATGAAAATACTCGGCGGCGTAAGACCTATGCCAAATTCTAAAGTGTTCTTAACGAGTGTGTGTGAGGGGTGGACAAAACCTTTCTTGACAGATGATAGTGGCAGAATATGTGTAACCGTTCGTTGTGATTGTGATTATACTATAGTAGCGAATCAGACGGGCTATCAGCCAGGTCAAGCAAGTGCACCGCATAATGATGCAGATTGTAGAACAAACACAATCTGCGGCGTAAATCCTAAACAAGTTGATGTAATCATGGAGCGTGTTCCGGTAGACACGAATAGAGTTATTGAGTTGAAAGATATTTATTACGACTTTAATAAGTGGAACATCCGTATAGAGAGTGAACGCGAGTTGAATAAGCTTCTTGGATTCTTAAATGATAATCCAACAGCTATTTTAGAGCTCTCTTCCCATACAGATGCTCGTGCATCTAAAGAATATAATCAGAAGTTATCTCAAAAGAGAGCACAGTCTGTATTTGATTGGTTGGTAGCCAGAGGTATTGATGGTAATCGATTGAGGCCGGTAGGCTATGGTGAAAGTAAACCAAGAAACCGTTGTGTTGATGGTGTAGTATGTTCAGAGAAAGAACATCAAAGAAATAGAAGAACAGAATTCAGGGTAGTAGGGGGAGATTTTGAACTTAAGTCATTGGAGCGATTCGATGTAGAAGTGGATCCATGTAAGAATTGCCCTTTCTAATTATTGGATAAATTATTATAGAAAAGCTGCCTGATTGGGCAGCTTTTTTTATGCATAAATTATGGAATTAGCTGCTTAGATGTCTCTAAATAGAGCATCTATGAAAGAGCATCTTTTACACTATATCTGGCGGAATAAACTCTTTAATGTCAAAGCACTTACTACTACTGTTTGCGCCAATTTAGAAATTATAGATTTTGGGAGCTATAATAAGGATGGTGGACCTGATTTCCTGAATGCTAAAATCAGAATTGATGATGTAATACTGGCAGGCAATATCGAATTACATGTAAAAGCTTCGGATTGGAAATTACATAAGCATGATGCTGATAAAAAATATGCTAATATAATCTTGCATGTAGTCTATTTTGATGATATGGAAACCGGGTTGCCAACGCTGGAGCTCAATGGACGTATTCCCCCCTTATTATTACAGAAGTATATACATCTGATGTCTGCTGAGGGAGAACTTGCCTGTGCAAATCAGCTAAACAGTATAGATAGTTTTACGCTCCATAATTGGACAGAAAGATTAGTTATAGAACGGCTGGAGAGAAAGTCAAAAATCATTAGGCATACTTTCTCTGTTAATCATAATGACTGGCAGGAAACGACGTACCAATTATTTGGGAAATATTTTGGCGCTCCTGTTAATAAAGCATCGTTTGAGTCGCTGACGGCCTTGCTTCCTTATAAAATTATCTCAAGGCATTCATCAGGTCTTTTTCAGCTGGAGTCTTTATTGTTCGGTGTTGCCGGCATGCTGGATAGAGATTTTACAGATAGTTATCCTATTTCACTTAAAAAAGAGTTTTCATTTCTGCGATATAAATATCAGTTGCGAAGTCTGGATAGTCATCAATGGCAGTTTCTTCGTATGCGCCCCATCTCTTTTCCAACCATTCGGCTATCCTTGTTCTCTGCATTGTTGCAGCGCACACCTCTGTTTGAAAGAATATTACAACCGTCATCAACCCATGAATTCCTGGAGGAGATTGAAGTTTCACCCTATTGGAATTCCCATTATCTTTTTGATAAGCCATCTCTGATAAAGCCTAAACTGTTGGGTAAGGTTTTAGGCAATAGTTTGCGAATAAATGTAGTTGCTCCATTGATATATACTTATGGTGTAATTCATGCAGAGCGAAAATATATGGAGCAGGCACTAGCCTTATTAGCAGCTATTCCGGCAGAGCAGAATGCACGAATCCAAATATTTACAACAGCACACTGGTTTCCTGAAAGTGCATATTCAACTCAGGCTATGCTAGAGCTCAATGAATATTATTGCACACGAAAAAGGTGTCTGGATTGTGCTATAGGAAATAAGATTTTATAGCTTTCATAAGATAATATTTATTTTTATAGTTTAACTTTGTAGCGTGTTAGAAAAGCCTTTAAGGATATTACAGTCTAAGTCTCTCAGAGATACTATAGAGATGAATGTATATGGTGTTTGTTCCTTCTTAGGCAGGACCTTGGCTATACCTTCATCAAAGGTGCGTCTCTTCTTTATTTATACTTCATTTATTGCGCTTGGTTCTCCTATAATTATCTATTTGATTCTCACTTTTATCCTAAATCTAAGGTTTATGATAAAAACAAAGCGCAATCCTGTCTGGGATATCTAAAAGCGCATTATGAATAAGAACCATAATAAGGAACTTACTAAAGAGGAGATTGTACGCAAGTTAGAAAATTACTGCGCTTATCGCGAACGATGCGAGTCAGAGGTGCGGCAGAAACTTTATCAATTAGCTGTTGTTGCTGAAGAGACTGAGTATTTTCTTCAGTATCTCAGAGAGCACCACTTTCTGAATGAAGATCGTTTTGTAGCTGCCTTTGCCCGTGGAAAATTCAATATCAAGGGATGGGGCAAGCAGAAAATCCAGCAATCGCTAAAGGCAAAAAATATTGATGATAAAAAAATCCAATATTATATACATCAATTGGATGAAGGGTCATATTTTTTGAAATTACAGGATCTATTGGAGAAAAAATCTGGCAAGTTGAAAGAGGAGGATAGTTATAAAAAAAGACAAAAGCTCATTCAGTTCGCGTTGCAGAAAGGATATGAGTCTGGTCTTATATATGAAGCTTTGAAAACTATGGATTTGCACTAAGATCTACTATGTTGGATTTTTAAGAGTTGTTTTATATCTTTATTTTTATGATTAAGAGAAATATAGCTTTTTTCTTGCTGATATTTTTGGTCTCAGCAATGTTAGAATCCTGCCATCAGGCAGTAGGTTGTCCTGCCGATCAGTATAATGATTGGAAGAAAATTGCAGCATCACGCAAACAACAGTTGAAAAGTCCTAGTAATCCAAGAAGTAAGAAAGGGCCTAACGTTGTTGGCAATGGCGTAGTTCCGAGATAAGCGCTCATGAAACATTATATATGGATTTTGCTGTTATTGTTCTTTGCTTGTAAGAAAGAGCCAGAGGGAGCTCGTATATCTATTCGGCAACAGCCATCTGTTATTGCTTTATCTTCTTTAGATGTGGTTTCTGGATTAGAAGTTCCTGTATTCAGCTTTTTATATGCTTTTAATGTGTCATCTGGTAGGTTTGATAGTATAGTGACTTCGACATATGGTAGTAGTGCATCGAGCTATGTATTTGATTATGCTCAATTGAATTCCAGACAAAAAATAGTACTGAATTTCATAGATAGCTCTAGTGTATTCTCTGAATTAGTCTTTGATAATGCAAATTATACATTAACTGATTATACGAGTTATACTCCTTTACAGACACCAAAAGGCTATAAGCTTCAATACGACGCTTATGCAAGATTAAAGCGTTATGATTTTAATAGTGCAATTGTAGCAGAGAATTATTTTAGAGGCTACTCTTATCATGATGATACCATTTTGGTCAATAGTCAGCGGGCTTCTGATAATTGTTTTTCTAATGATACAATTCTTAGTTCCTCTTATAATTTAGATTACAGAATTCCCTATTTATTTTTGATAGAGTTAGGTGTTGCCCAGCATTGTGGTAGTGCCGTATTCTCTCTTCTTAGTGCCCTTCCCTTATCTAATTTTGTCTATAAACTTCCGCGCAGCATAGTCTCTGGTAATATAAGAACTGAATATGCCTACAGTGGAGATCAGGAAGGAAGATTGATAGGGATAAATATTATTCGGAAGGCAGTGGATGCTAATCAAATACTAAATCAGTATAAAGTAAGTATATCTTATTGACGCTATCTCTACTTTTTTTTTGTTTCAGGTTCAAATTCCAATACAATGGAATTCATGCAGTAGCGCATACCTGTTGGTGCAGGACCATCGTTAAAGATATGCCCTAAGTGCCCACCACAACGGCCACATAAT
The DNA here is from genome assembly GCA_947460245.1 of Sphingobacteriales bacterium. Taxonomy (GTDB): domain Bacteria; phylum Bacteroidota; class Bacteroidia; order Chitinophagales; family JADIYW01; genus JADJSS01. The sequence goes on along the minus strand of CANHGL010000028.1, from coordinate 13,237 downwards.
ACTTCGGTTCTTTCCATCCCTAGTGCATTGTCTGTCTGATAGGCCACGCTGTTACTTCTTATAGTTTGAAAGAAGCTGGGCCAGCCACAGCTGCTTGCAAATTTTGCATCCGACTTAAATAATGCATTACCGCATGCTGCACAATAGTAAATTCCTTTTCCTTTATAATTCCAATATTTCCCGGTAAAAGGGCGCTCTGTAGCTTTTTGTCGTGCCACTTCGAAGACCTCAGATGGTAATATCTTTTCCCATTCAGCATCTTCTATTTGTAACGGTGTAGTGTCTTTTCTGGAGTAGTATGGATTCTTGCTATGAGAAGTACCTGGTGTTATCGATTTATCTGTAGGTACAGTATTGGTATTCTTACTTTGCGCAGATTGACTCTGACAGCTCATCAGAGAGGATAAAGTTAAGGTAGATATTAAAATAATTTTTTTCATGATTTCAAACTTTTGAATAAAAAATAGTGACATCCTTAGTGTGCTATATTAACAAGAGATATAAAATATGGTTTAAGATACTTATGTTATTAACTGATATTCCTCCAGAAGTTGGAGTTGCTTTGCTGAGATTGCAAATAAAATTTTAGATTATAATGCTCAGGATTTAGTAAGGTTGCATCTTCTTCAAGTAATGCTATTGCTGCCTTACGTGCTTCTTCTATAATAGGGCCGTCCGTTGCTAAATTCGCAATTTTTAAATCAATATTTCCACTCTGCTGAGTGCCTTCCATATTTCCAGGTCCACGCAATTGAAGGTCTACTTCTGCAATTTTAAATCCATCGTTGGTGTCGCACATCGTTTTAATTCTTGTTCTTCCTTCATGTGTTAGTTTATGATGGGTCATTAGAATACAATAAGATTGTTCGGCGCCCCGGCCTACTCTTCCGCGCAGCTGATGCAATTGTGATAGTCCGAACCGTTCTGCATTCTCAATAATCATCACACTGGCATTAGGAACATTCACCCCAACTTCAATTACTGTAGTGGCAACCATGATCTGTGTCTCTCCCTTCACAAACCTTGTCATTTCAAAATCTTTATTTTCTCCTTTCATCTTTCCATGGAGTATACTGACATTAAAGGCAGGTAATGGAAATGCACGGGAAATACTCTCAAATCCATTTTGTAAATCAATTAGGTCTAACTTTTCACTTTCCTCAATCAGCGGATACACAATATAGATTTGTCGGCCTTTTGCAATTTCTTCGCGCATGAAATCAAATACTCCGATTCTCTGTGTTTCATTTCGCTGAACTGTTTTAATGGCTTTTCTTCCAGGGGGCAACTCATCAAGAACAGAGACGTCCAGGTCGCCATACAGTGTCATAGCCAAGGTTCTTGGAATGGGTGTAGCTGTCATTACGAGGATGTGTGGAGGCGTATTATTTTTCTTCCACAGCTTGGCGCGCTGTGCTACGCCAAATCTATGTTGTTCATCAATTACAACGATGCCAAGGTTCTTAAATTGCACGTTATCTTCCAATAAGGCATGAGTACCTATAAGGATATCCAGCTCTCCACGGAGGAGTGCACTGAGTATATCCTTGCGCTCTTTTGATTTAGATGATCCGGTAAGTAGTGCCACCTTAATGCCAATTTTTTCACAAAGCTCTTTTAGACTGCTGTAGTGTTGTTGGGCAAGAATTTCTGTAGGGGCCATCATGGCGGCCTGATATTTATTATCGATGGCCATTAACATAGTCAGTAAAGCAACTATTGTTTTTCCGCTGCCTACATCACCCTGTAGTAGTCGATTCATTTGTGTACCGGAAAGTGTATCTCTGCGTATCTCCTTTAACACACGCTTTTGTGCATTCGTCAATTCAAAGGGAAGTGCCTCCTTATAGAATTTATCAAATTTATCGTCTACTTTTTCGAGTACTATACCTTTCTCTCTCTTGCGTATGATTTTCAACTGTAATAAATTGAGTTGAATAAGGAATAACTCCTCAAACTTCATTCGCTTCACTGCTTGCTCCTGTAATGATAAGTTGGATGGGAGGTGAATATTTTTTACGGCAGCATACCGATCAAGTAGCTTGTATTTTGAGCGTATATCCTGAGGTAGATTTTCCAGTATGTGTTCAGGTTTTAACTGAGCGAGTAATACCATCATCAGTTTTGAAATTCCTTTGCTGTCAAGGCTTTTGGTTTTCATTTTATCGCTTGTGTTATACAAAGCCCTAAAGGTACCAGCGCTTGTTTCTCTCTCTGCTTGGAATAATTCGAGGTCTGGGTGTGTGAAGTTTAGCTTGCTATTGAAAAGGGTGGGTTTTCCATATAGGATATAGGTGTCATTAATGTTGATGCCCTTTAGAATCCATTTAATTCCCTGAAACCAAACTAGTTCAATTTCACCGTCGTTATCATAAAAGGTTGCAGTAAGTCTTCGTCCTCTTCCCTGTCCAATTTCTTTGAAGTTTCGAATCTTCCCTTTTAGCTGAATATAAGTCTGTGTATTATCTATGTCTTTGATAGCATAAAACTTTGTTCTATCGATATATCGATAAGGATAGAGTTTCAGCAGATCGCCGAATGTAAAGACTTGTATTTCTTTTTTCAGAACCTCCGCACGCTCAGGCCCTACACCTTTCAGGTATTCTATGGGCGTTGATAGAAAAGATTTACCCTGAGGAGTATTCATAGAGTAAATATAAATAGATAATTAGTTAATGCGGTAATCAGCGTAATTAATCACATACAACATTTCCTGCAGCGCTAATCCACTAAGCCGATTATCTCCATTTCAGAGTTTGTATAAGATGCTCAACATCCTTTCGGAAATAGGCTACTGCTGGTGCTATGGAGTCTGCATTTGGTGCTGCATAAAAATATAATGAGCCTCGCATAAAATGCCTACTGCTATCTGTTACATAGAATTGTACGCCACTCGCTGCATTGCCTCCCACATCATACAATATACCCGAGACATGTGGGTTATTACCTCTTACCGGAGTCTCATCTATATAATCCGCTTTTACAGTATGTTTGAAGGTGAGTTTATAGCTGTCCCGTATCAGTTTATCGAGGGTATTATTAGCATCTATGGGCGTATAACTGAGGTAGATTTTGCTGTTATACTCAGGGTATATAATATTGAACCAATAAGGATGCTGTAGCATCTCTTCTGTATTTGCAGAATCTTTCTGTATCCTGCCATAAGTCGCATATTCAAACGAGAATGGATAATTGGTATTATCAAAAGTTGTGTAGCTTCTTACTTTCGGAAATTCTATACGAAAATAAGAAGGGCGTTTAGGGGTGTAGTTCTCTTTGCATGAGGAAAGGACAAGTAGAAGCATAAAAAATACACAGCATTTTTTTAGTGTACTGTTTTGGTTGCTCATCATTTGTTCTTTAATGTAGGGTTACTTTAACGCGTATTACTCTGGTCTTATCTGCTTCGAGAATGATAAAGGTGAAATTATTATAACGAAGTTCATCGCCCTCAATTGGAATTTCAGAATTTAATTCCAATATCATTCCTGCTAATGAATCTGCATCTCCTCTTATTTCATCAAATATATTTGAGGGTAATTCAAGCACTTTACAAACATCATTCAATGCGGTACGTCCCTCAAATATGAAATTGTGATTATCCAGTTTCTTGTAGTCAATTTCAGAGGCATCATCAAATTCATCTTTTATATCTCCTATTACTTCCTCTAAAACATCCTCAAGGGTAACAATTCCTGAGCTGCCACCATACTCATCCACTACGATTGCCATGTGTACTCGTTTGGCCTGAAAGTCTTCCAGTAGGTCGTCTATCTTTTTAGATTCTGGCACATAGAGTGCTGGCTTGATAAGGCTTTGCCAGTTGAAGTTGTTATCGGCGTCAATATATTGCAATAGATCTTTGATATATATAATGCCCACTACCTTATCGAAGTTATCTTCTACAACAGGGATTCTGGAGTATCCAGATTCACGTACAATATTCAGCAGCTCCTCAAAATTACAAGCCTTATCAACAGCTACCACATCCATTCTGGATTTCATAATTTGAGTAACGGTGATGTTGCCAAACTTTACAATGCCTTTGAGAATCTTAGTATCATTTTTGTTCTCATCATTTTTATCCTGAGAGGTGGTAATATCTATTGCTTCCTCTATGTCCTGGGCAGATACATTCTTCTGGCTGCCTTCCAACCTCTTCTCAAAGAAGTTAGAAATTGCAATCAGTCCGGCCACAAATGGAGAGAATGCAGTACTGAAGAACTTAATAGGATGAATGAGTAGGCGTGCTACCTTTATGTTATGCTGAGATGCATATATTTTAGGGATTACCTCAGCAAATAGCACGATGATAAAGGTTTCAAACGACACCTTGATTATAAATTCTAAAGTTTGGTGCTGATGAAGAAATTCTTCTTTTATCCATAGCGCAGTAAGGGATTCAAATAACAATACGATACTCAAGCTAAATAAAGTGATAGCTAGTAGTATGGTTGCAAGTAACTTCCTTGGTCTATTGATAAATTCCAGAATCAGTTTATCTGTCTTGTCGGTAGTGTGCTCCAGTTGCTTGATTTGCTGTAGATCCAGAGAGAATAAGGCAACCTCAGTGCTACTAACGATTCCGGTAAGTAAGAGAAGTACTAAAATGCCTATAATTTCATAGACATAGGCTATATCAAATGGATTAAATATATCGCTCAGTGGTACTGAAAGTATAAAATTTAAAAAGATACGTATGGGAATATCGTCGTCCAAGGGTACAAATTTAAACCATTAAAATGGTAAATCATCACCGAAAGTTGGTTCCGGCGTGCTTTCTGAAGTAGTTGATGGTCCGGAGCTTGATCTTTGCTCATTTCCTGAATTCCCGGTTCCCGGTTCTCTCTTATCTAATAATTGAAAGTTTTCTACCACAACTTCGGTAGTATATCGTTTATTATTTTCTTTGTCCTCCCATGAGCGTGTTCTGAGTTTCCCTTCCACATAGATGGTGCTGCCCTTTTTAAGGATACGTTCTGCTCTTTCTGCTACTCCTCTCCACATAACGATATTATGCCATTCTGTTTGTTCAGTATAGGTACCATCCTGATTTTTATAAGACTCGTTGGTGGCTAGAGGGAAGTTGCATACCGTTGTAGTGGTATTTATTTTTCTTATTTCGGGATCCTTGCCCAGTCTTCCTATTAATATTACTTTATTAACGCTCATAAATTTTTAATTTTAATATATCTGCCATTAGGCATAGCAGATTTCAGTATAACTAAGATAAAAAATTTAATCTATCCTGCAAATATGAACGTACTATTTTTGGATATGCGTAGCGGTTTATAGTGCTTTTTCTGATTTTCAGTAATGATTGGAGGATATTTGGTAATGGCTGCATCTGTATCTCATAAAAGAAGCCACTGATATATTGGTGCGTTAAGGTCTGTTTGTAGATAAAAGGTGTAACCGGTAGTTTGGGCGGCTGACCATTAAAGAGTATTTTAAGTTCTTTCTTCAGATCCTGGTCGGATGTTGTTTCCAGCATTGGGAACTCATATAGGCCCTTCCATATATCATCTGATGTTCTTTGCTGTATATAAATGCTCTTATCATCATAGACAACGAAATAGTGAAGGTTTCGATTTGATTTTATCAGTTTCTTTGATTTTACCGGCAATTGTTGAATTTCCTGATGCTCAAGTGCTTTGCAATCGGAGCTGAATGGGCATTTTTCACATAAAGGATTTTTAGGTTTGCAAATGATAGCACCAAGATCCATAATGGCCTGGTTGTGAGTGGCTGCATCTTTTTTATCCAATAAAGATGCGGCTAGCTTTTCAAATTGTCGCTTTCCTTCAGTGGTATCAATCGGAGTGCTTATCCCAAATACTCTGGATAATACTCTGAATACATTTCCGTCCAATACCGCGTGAGGTAGATTATACGCGAAGGAGGCTATTGCAGCAGCAGTATAACTACCTATTCCTTTTAGCGCAAGTATTTCCTCATAGGTATCAGGAAATTTCCCATTATAGACTTCTGTAACCTGTTGGGCTGCCTTGTGCAGGTTGCGTGCCCTGGAATAATAACCCAATCCCTCCCACAGCTTCAATACTTCATCGAGGGGTGCTTTTGCCAATGTTTTAACTGTTGGATATTTTTTTACGAAGGCCAGATAGTAAGGGGTGCCTTGCTCAACCCGTGTTTGCTGTAGTATAACTTCAGATAGCCAAATTTTATACGCAGTGGCGTCTTTTTTCCAGGGTAGGTTGCGGGAAGTTGGATTGTACCATTCGAGTAGTTTCTTTCGAAAATGAGCAGAAAGTAGGTTGGTGGACATGGATTGTAAAAATAATCTAATTCGCTTTTAAATTACATTAATCACATATACACGCATAATAAATTTCCAAATATTGGGCATTGCCGATAATTAATTATTAAAAAAACTCTAATTTCGTGTATATTAGTTAGTTAGTTAGAAATATTTTTGCATTTTTGCAGTATTAATATAAACTATAGACATGAGAAAAGCAGATATTATTACCACTATTTCAGAAAAAACAGGTGTTCCTAAAGTAGATGTATTAGTAGCCATGGAGGCATTCTTCAAGGAAGTGAAAGACACATTGGCTGATGGTGAAAATCTTTATGTAAGAGGTTTTGGGAGTTTTATAGTAAAAACTAGAAAAGCGAAGATAGGACGTAATATTAAAAAGAATATTGCAATAGAAATCCCTGAGCATCAGATCCCTGCATTTAAACCTTCCAAGGTGTTTGTAGAGCAGATTAAAGAGGCCAGTGTTAAAAATAAGGCTGCATCTAAATAAGATAAAACGGTGCAGAAGGGACAGATAGTTATAGGTGTAGGGGCACTCATCTTAGTATTCACACTTTATTTCTTAGGAAAGACTGTTCAGAAGAAGGAGCAGTTATCTACTCCAACGCTGGAGAATTTTTCTTTCGATCAGTATGAACAGCTACAGCTGTCTAAATTATCTTCCGAGCAACAAAAGGAGTTACTCGCGCTGAAGGCGCAAATTAAATCTATCAAGCTTTCCGATACAACAGCCCTAAAGGCGCTTTACCTAAAAGTATCTGATCTTTGGAAGAATTCCGGAAATCTATCTATGGGGGCCTATAATTTCTATAGATTTGCAAAAATAGGGGGGAGCAAGGCAGATTTGGAAAATGCAGGAGATGTGCTTGTAAATGCATATAAAAGCGGTCCGGACTCCACAATTTCAAATAATTTGATTACTTTTGCCCTCCGTTCTTACGAGGAGGCTATTGGTAAAGATGGCAGTGATGTTGGGTTAAGAATTAAGCTTGCCGAAGTATATGTACAAGGTTCTCAGGAACCTATGAAAGGAGTAGGTATATTGCGTCAGTTAGTGGATAGCCTTCCCGATAATGTTCCGGTGTTATTGGCGCTTGGAAGATTGTCGATACAATCCGGACAGTTTGACAAAGCTAAAGAACGGTTACAAAAGGTGTTGAAGATACAACCACAGAATACAGAAGCCTTGTATTTTATGGCAATAACTGAAGCACAGATGGGACATAACGATGAAGCCGTAAGGCTATTTGAGATGTGTAAGTTGATTGTAGCAGATAAAAATTTCAATAAAGAAATAGACGAGATCGTCAAAAGTTTAAAAAGTAAAAAAGTTTAATTATGCCTTGCGGAAAAAAAAGAAAACGTCACAAGATTGCGACGCACAAACGTAAAAAAAGACTAAGAAAAAACAGACATAAGAAGAAGTAGTCATCTGTCATTAGTCAGTTTCTATTGGGAAACTCCCAACGAGCACAGACTAGTGACCAACCAAAAAACACTATGATAAAAGAATTAGTTATTCATGCTAATTCCAAAGGTGTTGAAATTGCGCTTCTCGAAGACAAAAAGTTAGTTGAATATCACCTAGATGCATATGATAAAGAAGGGTTTTCAGCTGGTGATATATACTTAGGAAGAGTTAAAAAAATAAATCCCGGATTAAATGCAGCCTTCGTCGACATTGGTCATGACAAAGATGCTTTCATCCATTATTCAGATTTAAGTCCTTACGTCCGTACTGTTAAGAAATTCGGATCTGAGGCATTCAGGGGAGAGCAATCACACTTATTGGATAAATTTGAGTTTGGTCCGTATATACCTAAAGACGGCCAGATTGTTGATGTATTGGAAAAAGGAGATATCCTTATTTTCCAGATTTCAAAAGAAGCCATTTCTACCAAAGGACCTCGCTTAACCTGCGAACTTTCTTTACCAGGAAGGTATGTGGTCTTAGTTCCATTTACCAATTCCATTGGTATATCTAAGAAAATTGATAACCCCGAAGAGCGTGAGCGCTTGTTAGAGGTGATGCATAAAATCAAAAGGAAGAATTTTGGGTTTGTTGTTAGAACCAATGCGTCTGGAGTAGGAATGGACGAGTTGAAGCACGATGTAGACAGCTTGATGAATAAGTGGAAAGTAATGAAGGAAAACATTCATTACAATAATCCTCCAAAACTTCTTCTAAAGGAGATGAGTAAAACGTTCTCTATTGTAAGAGACATGATGAACGACAGCTTCTCTAAGATTATCACAGATAATCCAACTTTGCACGGCGATTTAAAAGCTTACATCAAAGAGCATGCTCCTGAACAGTCGGCTATTCTTCATAAGTACAATGACCATACACCGCTATTTGAGGCTTATGATGTAAGTCGACAAGTAAAGACGGCTTTTGGTAAAACGGTAACGCTTAAAAGTGGCGCCTACGTGATATTGGAACACACAGAAGCGCTGCATGTAATAGATGTAAATAGCGGTCCTAAAGTAAAGAAGGATATTGCTCAGGATACACTGGCCTTTAATATTAATGTAGAGGCAGCTAAGGAGATTGCGCGGCAGTTAAGGTTGAGAGATATAGGTGGAATCATTGTAATTGATTTTATCGATATGAAGTCTGCCGACTATAAGCATAAATTGTATGAAGCCATGCAGGAAGCTATGCGTCCTGATAAGGCAAAGCACGTTATTCTTACGATCAGTAAGTTTGGATTGATGGAGATTACGCGTCAGCGTATGAAAGAGCAATTAAGTATTGATACCCGTGAGCCACTGATGCATGCAAATAGTAAATACAAGCTCGATCAGCCATTACAGATTATTGACAATATACAGTCTGAACTCAAGCAGCTAAAGACACATAAGGAGAATTACTTTCTATTATACGTTCATCCCTTCATCTATGCCTACATGAAGAAAGGTAGAATACCTTTCCGAATTAAATGGTTTATGAAAATCAGTAAGTGGGTAAAGCTGATTCAGGATTCCTCGCTACATTTGGCAGAGTATAAGCTCATCACCAAAGAAGGTGATAAGGTATAATCAGTAAGATTTCACTCGGTTTTTAAGTCAGGCTCCATTCTATTAGATGGTCATGATCTCTTGCTCTTTCTCCGCAAGTATCTTGTCTACTTTGGTAATGTATTCATTAGTGAGCGTTTGTATAGACTCTTCAGCATCCTTGCCAATGTCTTCGCTTAAGCCTTCTTTTACGGCATCCTTTACCATTTCATTGCCATCCTTACGGGCGTTTCGGATAACTATCTTGGTTTGCTCTCCGTAATTCTTAGCTTGTTTTACCAGCTCCCGTCTGCGCTCTTCCGTCATTGGAGGGATAGAGAGGCGGATGTTTTCTCCGTCGTTTTGTGGAGTGATGCCAATATTACTTTGGAAGATGGAGCGTTCTATATCGCCAATAATTTTTCTTTCGAATGGAACGATAACTATAGTTCTTGCATCCAGTAATTTTACGCTGGCCACCTGATTGATAGGGGTAGGAGCTCCGTAATATTCTACTGTGATTCCCTGCAGCATATCCGGGCTGGCTTTCCCTGCACGCACTTTACGTAATTCATCATCGAGGTGCCTTAAGCCCTTCAGCATTGAGTCTTTAGTCTCGTCTAATATTAGTTGAACGTCTTCTTCCATAAGGAGTATGTTATAGCGACAAAGATAATAAGAAAAAGAATGTTGAAATAGAAATAAGATAATCTGTTTTCAAAGAATGCGTAGGAAATATTTATATTTAAACATAAATGAGCGTAAAACAATTGTTCTGTTGTATGTTTTTCCTTTGGTCTTTACAAGGGTTTTCTCAGCATTTTAGCCTATCCAGATGTTTACAAGGGGAGTCTTACGAAGATCTAAAATCTGTGGAAAGGCTATCCCCTCAAAGCTACTTGTTGTATGTTCGTTCTAATTCGAATACTGCTGATTTTATCAATACAGATTCTTCAGGAGTTTTGCCACATTCCTGGTTGTTTAAGATGGATGGAGAGGGTAGTGTTATTTGGAAAAAGATAATTCCCAATACCCAGAATGCATTGTATGCAAAATATGAATTGAATTTCTTTCTGCAGTATAACGTGTACTATGTAGCAGATTATCCTTATCCCATTTACACTAAACTGGATGATGAGCTTATACTGCATTATTCTTATTATGACAGTTTAAGCGCATTGGTGAACAGTGGCGGTAGTATAATGGATAGAAAGAATAACCTGCTCACTTTTGGTATTTTAAATAGTTCTGATGGTGGTACAAAAGTAGAGCCAATAGTGATTGATACGCTGATTAGAGTAACCAAAAGTGAACCTGTTATGGTAAATGACACACTTGAGGTTACTTATGACACTTCTGTAAATGTCAATGCTTGTTATGTGGTTAAACAAAACGATAGTATATATCAGTTGTTAGTAAATTATGATAAGGTAGTAAAGATTCCATTGCCTTATAATTTTAGTGGTACGCATCACTTAAATCTCTATACTATTAATACTCACTCCAGGAATGTAATTAAAACAGAATATGGTGATAGTGTCGTATTGCAGATAATTGCTAAAAATGGGAATAACAGGGGGTTTTACTGGACAAAGTTTGCTGCAAATACAGATAGTATAGTTTACATACAGAAGACAGATGCAGAAGGGCACATTAGCAAAAGCAAACTCCTGAATATTAACAGCGGAATTCCTGTGTTTAACTACTATAAAATACTGGATACTCAGGATGAATTGCTAATGGGAGGAATATTCCGTATCCCTACCAGCGCGTTCAGTTTTACTACAGAAAATATTATGTACAGGATAAAATTAGACGATCTTTCATTTACTACCTACAATTACTCTAATCATGTTGTTGCTGATGATTATCAGTCCAGCTTCAATTCTGTTACGTCAGATATAGATAACTTCTTCCCTAATTCGTTTTATAAGAAAACGGATAATGATGAAAAGCTGTATGCTTATCTAAATCAGTCATACAAGCAGGATTCGCAATATATTAACCTTCGTTCATTAGTAAAGCTGAATGAAAACACCAACAGTTTCACAAGGGTAACAGGCATGCACGCCGGCGTTATGGATATTGATTCCATAGATGATGCAACAATAAGCACAAAAGACTCCACCTATAATGGACCTTTATTTATGACACTTCATCACAATACTATACAAAAACAGGATACAAGTGGCCAAATAATTTGGGAATCGCAATTGCCAGACAGCATTGTGGAGGATAGTACTATAGTTTATTATGCCAGTTCAGCAGTATTAAATTATTATCCGGTAGATTATCATCATCAGTCTATTGTAGCAGCAACATATATCGACACATCTGATCAGAATTATTATTATGTAAGATTCTTTTACTTCCTGGTTTCGAAAGAAACGGGAAGCATTACTAAATTGGATTTACCACAAAGTATTACTCCTCATGTTTTTGACCTGTACCCAAAATCTCCAATTACTTTCTTTAATACTTCGGATAATAAACTCTCTGCTATTGCTCAGGCTACAGATGTATGCCTTGGGAATTCCGATGTTGCTATATATACTTATAACGATGTTGTAAATAGCGTGCAACCATTAGCATCTAGCAATAACCATGATTTTATAGTATATCCTAATCCGGCCGATAATGCTGTATATATGGAATTTGGAGATGTGCTCAGATGCCAAGACGCAACTATACGAATTATAGATATTTCAGGAAAGACGGTACTTAGTAAAACTTTAGCAACTGCAAGCAATTATATGCTCGATGTGAATAGTTTAAAAAGCGGAATGTATTTTATCCAACTGCAAACATCTGAAAGAAATATCACTAAGAAGTTAGAGGTTATCCATTAACTCACCAGCGTACCAATCTTCTCACCCTGGAGGATGCGTAAGATGTTTCCTCTTTCTTTGATATTGAAAACGATGATCGGCATCTTATTTTCTTTACACAACGCAAATGCTGTCTGATCCATGATGCGTAAATTTTGCAGCATCACCTCTTCAAAAGAAATCGTTTCATATTTTGTGGCGGTAGCATCCTTCTTAGGGTCAGCGGTATATATACCATCTACGCTGGTGCCTTTCAAAACAACATCTGCTTCTATTTCATTGGCGCGTAATGCTGCGGCAGTATCTGTAGTGAAATAAGGATTACCTGTTCCGGCTGCCATGATGATACATCTTCCTTTTTCTAAGTGACGTACCGCACGACGGCGGATATAAGGTTCACATACCTGAGAGATATTCAATGCAGAAAGTAAACGTGTATAAATACCGCGCGATTCTACAGCGCCCTGTAATGCCATACCATTAATGATGGTAGCGAGCATACCCATATAATCTCCCTGTGAGCGTTCTATACCGATATTTCCGGCCTGCAGACCACGGAAGATATTTCCTCCTCCAATAACAATACCTACCTGATATCCCGCCTTTATTACTTCTACAATCTCATCTGCAAAAAGCCCTAAAGTGTCTGCCTTGATGCCGAATTGCTGGTCGCCCATTAATGCCTCGCCGCTAAGTTTTAGTAGTACGCGTTTGATAGGTTTGTTCATGGTATGAGTTAGTTGTATAGAATAAAAATAAGCAAAAAAAATAGAGAACATTACGTTCTCTATTTTTTATTAGTTTAAGATAAGGTGATTCGCTTGAACGATACCACCGTTAATTCTTTGTCGGCAGTTTTGAGGTATTGGTCTACCGTTTTGCTGCTGTCTTTTACAAATGGCTGCGGTAATAAGGTATTTTCCTTCAACATCGTCTGTACAGCACCTTCTGCAATCTTATCCAGAATATTTTCTGGCTTTCCTGCTGCGACTGCTTTTTCACGAGCGATAGCTTTTTCTCTTTCCTTCATTTCTTCAGAAACTCCTGTAGCATCTACGGCAACCGGGTTCATTGCTGCAATCTGCATGGCTACGTCTTTTCCTACAGTAGAGATTTCTTCGTT
>CANHGL010000027.1 GCA_947460245.1 Sphingobacteriales bacterium | reverse complement strand
GGAAGAGTGGGCGCGTGGGTAGGATTACAGATTGTTGAAGCATATATGAGAGAATATCCTCAGACAACATTAAAGGAATTAATTGCTATCAAAGACGGACAAAAGATGCTCACAGGATCTAAATATAAACCTAGCTTCTAAAGTTTTAACCCGTCGTATGCAAGGTGCACATGACTTGGAAGCTCTTTCTCTACCTCAGCATGCTTGCCTAAATGATGAGAGATATGTGTAAGATATGCAACATCAGGCATGACCTTTGCTATTACCTCCAATGCCTGATCTAGATTAAAATGAGAATAGTGCTCTTCTCTTCTTAGTGCATTAAGCACCATCACCTTGCTGCCTTTCAGCTTTTCTAACTCTGAATCTGCAATAAAATTAGCATCAGTAATATAAGAGAAATCATTTATCCGAAAGCCTAGCACAGGTAGTTCTTTATGCATTGCCCTGATAGGTATAAAGTCTATATCTCCCACTGTAAATGGGTTTTCGTCAATGGTATTTAGTTCTATTTGAGGAACACCAAAATGTTTTTCTTTGTGAAACACATAGGGAAACTCTCTTCTTAATGTTTGCTGCACCTCTATTTCTGCATACACATCAATAGATTTATGAAGCAAGTAGTTAAACGGACGAATATCATCCAAACCAGCCACATGATCCTTATGCCCATGCGTAAAGACTACAGCATCGAGACCGCCCACATTCTCCCTTAGCATCTGGTGTCGAAAATCAGGACCCGTATCAATAATAACAGTTGTGGTATCAGATGCTATTAGCAGTGATGTCCTTGTTCTGTTATCTCTGGGATCTGAAGATATGCAGACTCCACATTTACAAGTAATAACCGGGATGCCTTGTGAAGTGCCTGTTCCAAGAAAGGTAAATCTCATAGTTGACGACAATAACTAAAATTAGTAAGAAGAAATGAAAAAGGGTATTACATTATTCCAACTCCATTTTCTGTTGAGCAAGTTGCTCATACAACTTTATTTGTTTCTCATCCAGCAAAGAAACATCTACCTCTACCTGCTGCAGAATATCAATCAAGGCATTGATACGCGCTTCCGCCTCAAAGAATTTATTCACCACTGCCACTCTCTTGTCTTGCAGGATGCAATACCCAGATTGGAATCTTCCCTTCTCGTAACGAATCACATAATTATTCTCCTTAAAGATGGATTCTAGATTAGTTAGCGTAGACTGGTTATACTTAAAACTCATGTAGTAAAAGTAGTAAGTCAGACCTAATAAGTAATATGTTTTTATTCACAGGAAGAATTATGTTAACAAAAACCCATTATGCCTATAGACTAATTTTTATTACGCAATAATATGCTTAAATTCAGCCCATAGAATACTAAAATTCACGGCAGTGCTCTCAAGAAAAACAAAATATGCAATTAATGCCTTAGTCTATCTGGCCAAGAAGCCGGCAAAAGAGCCTGTGCTAATCAGCGAAATTGCAGAGCAAGAGCATATACCTAAAAAATTCCTGGAAACTATTCTATTGGAGCTTCGTAATGCCGGTATCCTGAATTCTAAAAAAGGAAAGGGAGGCGGCTACTACCTCATAAAACATCCCTCTGAAGTAAACCTCGCAGAAATAATCCGCTACTTTGATGGAGCTATTGGATTATTGCCGTGTGTAACCCATAAGTACTATGAAAAATGCGAAGAATGTAAAGATGAAATAACCTGCGGAATACGACATGCATTTTTGGCAATACGGAATGAAACCGTAGAGATGCTAAAAAAAGACACCTTAGAGGTATTAATCAAAAATGAACAAAAATTAAAGAAGAATGCTGTCAAATGACACACTTCAATTTCTGAAGAAGCTAAAGAAGAATAACCATAAAATATGGTTTGAGGCGAATAAGAAAGGATATGAAAATGCACAGGCAGAAATCCGATTATTTGCTGAAGAATGGATAAAGCAATATGGAAAGAAAGATCCAACCATCGCCCATTTAGATCCTAAAAAATGTATTTTCCGTATTTATCGGGACGTTCGTTTTTCCAAAAATAAATCTCCTTATAAGAATAACCTCGGTGCTTACCTGAGCAAAGGAGGTAAAGACATCAAAACAGCCGGGTTCTATCTTCATATCGAACCCGGAAATTGCATGTTCGGTGCCGGTAATTATATGCCTGACTCGGAGGTACTTTCAAAAATCCGACAGGAAATAGATTATAACTTTAAAGATTTTGAAAAAATCATTACACAAAAGAAATTCAAGTCAATATTCGGAGGCTTAGATACTGAACTCAAACTAAAAAGAGCTCCAAAGGGCTATGAGGAAGAAAATCCTGCTCTGGAATTACTCAAACTAAAAAGCTTTACAGTCTTCAGAAAGATTGATGATTCTGAGATCATAGCGCCCCAATTCATTCAAACGGTTACCAACCTCTGTATTGCATCAAAACCACTCGTAGATTTCTTAAATACTGCTTTTGAGTAATCTGGCATAGCTTTAATAAATCCTTAAGTCATATCCCATGCCCTATCTAAAGTATTAAAACTTCAGTACATTTGAATAGCATGATAAAAGAGGTATCCTTCCCTAAAGACAAAATAAAAATTCTTCTCTTGGAAGGATTACATCCAACTGCCTTCCAAGAATTTACTAAAAAAGGGTATACAAGTATTGATTCTTCAAAAGATGCAATGACGGAAGAAGAACTACTAAATTGCATTGAGCATTATCACATCCTGGGTATACGCTCCAAAACAATATTAAGTGCTGCAGTTTTAGAAAAAGCAAAAAAGTTACTTACAGTAGGCTGTTTTTGTATCGGCACCAATCAGGTAGACTTAACCAGAGCAACGGAATTAGGAATTCCTGTATTCAACTCCCCTTATTCTAATACCCGTTCTGTAGCTGAACTTATTATAGGAAATGCAATAATGCTTTTAAGAAGAATTCCGGAAAAAAATAAACATGCTCATCAAGGCAATTGGCTGAAAGATGCAAAAGGATGCTATGAGTTGCGCGGAAAAACGATAGGTATTATAGGATATGGCCATATCGGAACACAGGTATCTGTAATGGCAGAAGGAATGGGACTGAAAGTAATTTACTACGACATAGAGTCTAAACTTCCGTTGGGTAATGCAAGTGCTGTAGACACACTGGAAGAATTATACGCTAAATCTGATATTGTTTCCTTACACGTTCCGGCTACTCCTCAGACAAAAAATATGATTGGAGAAAAAGAGTTCTCTTTAATGAAAGATGGAGTTATTTTTCAGAACTTATCACGTGGCTCAGTTGTAGATATTGATGCGCTTAAAAAAGCCTATGAGCATGGTAAGGTAGCAGGAGCAGCCATTGATGTCTTTCCGGTTGAACCTAAACAGAAGGGGCCTGGATTTAGCAGTCCGCTTCAAGGATTAGAAAATATAATCCTTACACCACATATTGGCGGAAGCACTCAAGAAGCACAAGAAAACATAGGGATTGAAGTTGCCGTAAAACTTACTGCATTTATGGATACAGGTGCCACATTGGGCTCTAAATCTGTGCCAGAGCTAAGTTTGCCATCCCAGCACAACACCCGTAGAATTCTGCATATACATCAAAATGTACCCGGCGTATTGAGCGAGATTAACTCCATTTTGTCAAAGCATGAAGTAAATATTCTGGCACAATACTTAAAGACCAATGAAACAATAGGTTACGTAGTTCTTGATGTCAACGCAAGTGATGGCGATTTGGAAATGATGGAAGACCTTAAGCAAGTAAAGAACACCATTAAGGCTCGCATTCTCTATTAAGTTTACTTATGATATACCATCAGTGGCACTTTTGAATGCAATGCCATCATTCTGGTATTACTAGCCGTAAAGATGCGCTGCAGCAGTGTCTTCTTGTGTGTAGACATTACCACCAAATCAATTTTATGTAATGCCAAATAAGCGTCTATTACTTCTTTGATATTGTCAGCATCTACAAAATTTAACTTTATCTTTTGATCACCAAATGCTGCATTCAATCGGTCCACCAGTGCTGTATCCACAGGTTCATAATGGCCGGATGTATTTATATTTAAAATAGAAACATCCAACGCACAGATGGAATCAGCAAACTCAAATAGCTTTCTCAGGACTGGTGTATCATCTTCTTTTAGGCTATCTGTATAAACAATCCTCAGGATATCTTCTCCACCGTATTCATATGGGACCAATATCACAGGTACTTCTACACGCTGCATTACATGAGAAGCATTGCTACCAATTAGTTTATTAATAATCCCGCTGCTTCCGGTAGTACCCATTACTATTAAGTCAGCATCTATCTTAGTAGACAATGCTACAATTTCATCGGTAGCCATACCCATACCCAATGTGGTTTCTACAACAAATCCTTCCTTCTTTAGCTCCATCTCCAATGCAGCAATACCTTCCTCCGAAGCCTTTCTCATTCCTTCCAATAATTCTCCCGGCATACTAATTTCGGGGTAGGAATAATCCGCAACTGGAATAGAATAGAAATTGGCAATATGAATTTTAGAACTTGTCTTTTTGGCAATACGCTTAGCCATCATTAATGCCTTAGCGGCTACTTCGGAGAAGTCTGTAGGAACTAATATTGTTTTCATATTTAAATCATCTAATGACGCTTTAAATGTAACCCTGATATATATTAATATAAATGACAACCGTCATCCCGCTCAGCAGTGTAGTATCTTCTGCTCAAAACAATTCCTTAATCTTTAGATGTGGGTGTATAAAGAGGTTTTAACTATCTTTGAAACACAATCACACTAATTAATGACAAATCTGATTTTGTTTGGACCTCCCGGAAGCGGCAAAGGAACACAAGCTGTAAAACTGGCTGAAAGTTTTCATTTGCTACATATTTCCACAGGGGATTTATTTCGCTCTGAATTAAAGAATGAGACACCCCTAGGCATGGAAGCCAAGAAATATATCGACAAGGGAGAACTCGTTCCTGATGAAGTAACTATTGGAATGCTTTCGAATAAACTAGATGAGCACGAAGGTAAAGTTGATGGATTTATCTTTGATGGATTTCCCCGAACACAACCTCAAGCAGAGGCGTTAGATAAACTATTGGAATTGAAGGGAACTACAATATCTTTAGTGCTCGCACTGGAAGTACCGGAAGATGAAATTGTTCAGCGTATAAAAGAACGCGGTAAAACATCCGGAAGGGCGGATGATTTGGATGATTCTATCATAAGAAATAGATTTCAGGTATACTTAAAAGAAACTGCTCAAGTACTAGACCACTACAAGAAAGCAGACAAAGTAATTGTTTTAAACGGCGTTGGAAGCATAGAAGATATTTCTCAGGCTCTTGTTGTAGCAATAAGCAAAGCAAAATAACCCTTTAAAATCAGATACGGCAGTAGGCTAAAAATTACTACTGCTTTTTGTTGTATCTTTGCCTTGCCTAAGCAGTGAAGGCAATAATAATGCCATTAAGATGGAAGGAAGTAATTTCATAGACTACGTAAAAATATTTGTGCGCTCCGGCAACGGAGGCGGCGGATCTATTCATTTTCGCAGAGAGAAATATGTTCCTATGGGTGGACCGGACGGTGGAGATGGAGGCCGAGGCGGACACATCATTTTACGCGGAAATAAGCAATTATGGACATTACTTCACTTGAAATATAAGAAGCATATACATGCTGACAATGGCAATAGCGGAGAGGGTGGACTACGGAGTGGAAAAGCCGGAGAAGATATTGTCATAGAAGTACCACTAGGTACTATTGTACGCGATGCAGAAACCATGGAAAAAGATTTAGAAATCTTAGAAGACGGTCAGGAAATTATTTGGATGAAAGGTGGCCGGGGTGGACAAGGCAACAATCATTATAAGAGCGCCACAAAACAAGCTCCACGATATGCTCAATCCGGAGAAGCCGGCGACGAGGGATGGAAAATTTTAGAGCTAAAGGTACTTGCAGACGTTGGGCTGGTGGGCTTCCCGAATGCAGGAAAATCGACACTCCTATCTGTAGTAAGTGCTGCAAAACCAGAAATTGCAGATTACGCTTTTACCACATTAGTGCCGAATCTCGGAGTAGTGCCCTATCGTGGCGACCGCTCCTTTATCATGGCGGATATTCCCGGCATCATAGAAGGCGCACATGCCGGAAAAGGACTTGGCGTTCGCTTTTTGAGACATATAGAACGTAACTCTTGCCTATTATTCATGATTCCTGCTGATAGCGACGATATCAAAAAAGAATATAAAATTTTAGAAAGGGAATTAAAACTGTATAATAAGGAATTAGCACATAAGCCAAGAGTAATTGGTATTTCAAAATCTGATTTATTAGACGAAGAGCTAAAGAGATTATTGGCAAAAGGGTTGCCTAAAAAAATCCCGCATGTCTTCTTCTCTTCATTGACCAGCGAAAATATTCCGATGCTTAAAGATGTGTTGTGGAAGATGATGAACGAATAGCAAATTAAAACTTTGTTTATTTAATTTTCTGACAGAGCTCTACCAAAACACCATTCGTGGTTTTAGGATGGAAAAAGCAAACCAACTTATTTAACGCACCAACATAAGGCTCCTCCGTGAGTGGTTGAAATCCCTCTTCTTTTAATCGTTCCATCTCGCTGTAGATATCCTCCACCTCAAAGGCAACATGGTGCATTCCCTCTCCTTTGGCAGTTAGAAATTTATGTACTGTGCTTTGTTCCGAGGAAGGCTCCAGTAATTCCACCTTAGTATCCTCTAACTCAAAAAAGGAAACATTCAGCTGCTGACTTTCCAAAAACTCACTATGATATGGCCCCTTATTAAAAAGCTTAGAAAATAAAAGATTAGACTGTTCCAGATTCTTTACAGCAATTCCTATGTGATCTATTTTTTTCATATCGTGATTGAATTTAGCAAATGACAACAAAAATATTACCCCTCTAAAATAAACATTAAGTTAATACCTTTATAGCGTGATCTATTTGGACTATAATTCAACAACGCCTGTAGCTGAAGAAGTATTGCAGTATATGCTGCCGTATTTTTCAAATAAGTTTGGCAACGCGGCCAGTAGTACTCATCTGCCCGGACTGGAGGCAAAGCAGGCGGTTGAAGATGCAAGGATTAGCATTGCAAAACAAATACAGGCAGAAACTCAAGAAATCATTTTTACTTCAGGATCCACAGAAGCTATAAATCTGGGTATTAAAGGCGTATATAACCTTTATTATAACAAAGGAAATCATATTGTCACAGTAGCTACAGAACATAAAGCTGTACTAGATACCTGTAAGTTTTTGGAGAAGAAGGGTGCAAAAGTTACTTATCTGGAGGTGGATCATAATGGACTAATCAGCTTAGAAGAGCTGGAAGAGGCCATAACAGACAAGACTATTCTGGTGAGCGTGATGTTTGCCAATAATGAAACGGGAGTAATTCAGGATATTAAATCTATCGCAGATATAGTACACAAAAAGCAGTCTATACTTTTCTGTGATGCCACACAAGCCATCGGAAAAGTAAAGGTCGATGTGCAGGCTAGCGGAATAGATATCCTCTGCATGTCTGGCCATAAAATATATGGACCAAAGGGAGTAGGAGCACTATATGTAAGACGAAAAAATCCAAGGGTAACCTTGGAACCACTGATTCATGGTGGAGGACATGAGAGGGGCTTGCGCAGTGGTACATTAAATGTTCCCGGTATCGTGGGATTAGGCAGAGCATTCGAGATCTTTGACTTTAATACAGGCACTGAGCAGCTGATACACTATTTTGAAGAAACGCTATTACAACTACTTGGAAGCAGTATACAAATTCATGGCAAAGCAGCAGAACGCTTGCCCAACACCACCAATATTTCCTTCCCGTTCAAAGCAGTAGATTTTATACGACATACAAAAAGCAAATTAGCCATAGCAACGGGCTCTGCATGTACATCTGCAGAGAATTTACCCTCTCATGTATTAACTGCTATGGGAATAGACAAGAGCCAGTCTGAAAAAGCAATCAGATTTAGCTTAGGCAGAGATACTTCTAAAGAAGAACTAAATACTGTAATAGAGCTGATAATGGGATTATGTGATAATCCCTAATGCTACTTTTTCTTTATATACTTCTCCGTCTGCAACTCAAGGTGTTTCCATGAAATTATCAATGTATCCCCTTTCTCAGAAAGAAAATATCGAGCCGGGCGCTCATCATTAAATTGAATTATATCATTTGTAACTTCTCTGCGTATATTAAACGTACCGGATCTTGGCAATATGGTAACCTTGGTATGGGTTTCTAGGAATGTGTTATCAGGATTTAACTGCAACACTATATTATCTGAGGTACTAGCGGGTGAAGATACGCCATGACGAACACCACAGCAGTCTGTCTCCAGCCATACCCATGTGTTGTAAATATTTCTAGGCTTAACCGGCTCAATCCATTCACCTATTCTAGTTTTTGATACCTTTGGTGGTCTGCCAAACCCATCAGGCATCAGCAGTGAAAAAGAAAAAAGAAAAAAGAAGAAATGCTTCATATGAATAATTGCTTTAAAAGTATAAAATTTACACCTAACTACTAAGCATTAACAAATATCTTACCAAAATGGCAGAATTGCAAAAAATCAGGATAGATAAATGGCTTTGGGCTGTTCGCATATACAAAAGTAGATCTTTGGCTGCAGAAGCTTGCGGTGCCGGTAAAATCAAAATTGATGGAGAATCTGTGAAAGCTGCCCATCCTTTAAAAGTAAATACTATCCTTATAATTAGCAAAGAAGGAGATAAATTGAAGCTAAACGTTATCAAACTGATTGATAAAAGAGTAAGCGCACCACTGGCGACATTATGCTATGAAGATATTACACCCCCGGAAGAAAAGGATAAACTTCGCTTCCCTGGAGTATTTTATGAAGTGCGCGATAAAGGCAGCGGTAGGCCGACAAAAAAAGAGCGAAGGGAAATAGACCGCTTCAAAGAGGAGGACTAAAGCTCAAATTAAGTCGAATGGCAATTTCGATAGCCTATTTTAACTATTGATAATAAAAACGATACGTTAAAATTGGTATTCCAAGTATAAAAAATACTATTTTTGGGTAAAATAATTAATTATGTTTGGAATGCATGGGGCTGAGCTTTGGTTCATTTTAGCTGTTTTAGTTTTATTCTTTGGCGGTAAAAAGATTCCTGAATTAATGCGTGGCATTGGACAAGGTGTTAGGGAGTTTAATACTGCTAAATCTAATTTAAAAGATGAGTTTGAAAAAGGGCTAAAGGAAGACGAAACCAAAAAAGTATCAGAGAATAATAAATAAGCATTGGACTTGACCATTGGTGCCTGGATTACAAATCCTCCATTTTGGATGTCCAGGGTTTTAAATTAAAAAATTCATCTTAAACTTTGTAGACTCATTATCTGGGTAACTTATTCAGATTTACATCCTATACACGCTCGGGATCTTTTTTTATGCTAAAAATATCTTAAAAAATAAGCTGAAGGCCTCTATCGGAATTCATTTTTGTACTTTAGTTCCATGCGATGGTTTTTTAAGGCAATACCTTTACTGATTTTTTTTTACTCTTTACAAAATAGTGCTTGCGCACAAGTTGTAATGCAATCTCAGTATAAAGATGCTTCCAGCGAACTTGCTATTCCCACTGAGACACAATTATTTAAGGACGATCCGGATCCGGTAGTCATGAGCGCACAAATTGCTGTCCGATTAAAAAAAATTCAACATACCATTCCATTAGATTATAACGAGCATGTTCAGAAATACATCTCTTATAATGTTAAGCGTAAGGAGCACTTTGCAAAGATGCTGGGCAGGGCTAAAAAATTCTTTCCCGTTTTTGAGTCTATACTTGCAAAATATGGTGTTCCGGAAGAAATGAAATATCTGGCAGTAGTTGAGTCTGCTCTAAATCCTTTTGCAGTTTCTCCTAAGGGGGCAAGCGGACTTTGGCAGTTTATGTATAGCACCGGGCTACGCTATGATTTAAATATTTCCAAGCGGGTAGATGAACGTAAGGATCCATATAAAGCCTGCGAAGGAGCAGCACGTTATCTTAACGAAATGTATAACCTTTATGGAAACTGGCAACTCGCCATAGCCTCATATAATTGTGGTGCAGGGAATGTAAATCGTGCAATTAAGAAAGCAGGCGGCTCGCATAGTTTTTGGGATATTCGGTCCTTTCTTCCGGCAGAAACGCAAGCATATGTACCCTCCTTTATAGCTATGGTATATGCCATGAAGTATGCAAAACAATATGGTATCTCTCCCATGGTTATTGATAGAGAAATTACTGAGCGTATTACAACCAGACAAAAAATTACGGTTAATGACTTAGAAGGACTCCTCGGTATTGCAAGACAAATTATCATTGATGAAAATCCATCATTACTAACCACACTAATTCCCGCAGATTTCACATTGAATCTGCCGGTGTCTAAAATTGCACTTTTTTCACAAACTCAGGACTCCCTGTATAACAAAGCAGAAAATATTACTATTGCCCAAACACTAGATATTCCAAGGGTAGTGAAGCCTGGTAATGCACCTAAAGAGCTTCCTGTATCAGCAGAAGTCAATATCAATAACTCTGGGAATGATTTAAGCAAAAAAGATCAAAGTGAAAGCGCCAAAACTGAAACGAAGACTGAAAACACATCCTTATTTAAGCGCATTAAAGACAGACTAAAAATTTCAGATGAGCAGAATCAGCCTGTTGCAAAAAGTGAAGCTGTTAGTAAGAAAAGCCGCACACCATCTATTGTAAAAAATGAAAATTCAACTGACAAAGTAGATGAAAAAATAAATGTAACGCCGCAAACAACTATTAAATCAAATGGATTTTTAAAAGAAGATGATGATAATTATAGAGTAGTAGTTTATAAGGTAAAACCAGGAGACAACCCAGGATATATCTCCTCTTGGTTTCATTGTACCGTCAAAGAAATCAGAAGATGGAATAACCTCAATAGTAATTTAATCAATGTAGACGAAGAACTTTTAATCTATGTTCATAACAACGACTATAGAAAATTCATTCGATTTAACTACCTAAGTAATAGGATAAAAGACATACTGAGTAGTAAAATTCAAACCCAGGAGGAATCAGGACTGCTTGCTAGTAGTGCTCAAAAAAAAGAGAACACGACCCTGATAGAAAAGATAAATCCTGTAAGATTATTTAAACAAGAGGAGGGCTGTTTTGAGACCCATCAGATAAAATCTGGAGAAAACCTATGGACCATCGCCCAGCAATTTGATGATGTAAGCATTCAAGACCTAATGATTTGGAATAATTTTAAGAAAACTCCCATCCTCCACAAAGGAGATGAAATAAAAGTTCGAAAAATCCCTTGCCGCTGATTTTCAAGGACTTCCCCTATCCAAGCCTGTCACATTCATATAGATTATTCTCAGCATTTGTCTATTATTTTTGGTACTTTTGTGGTTTAGAAATTTTCTATCCCTCAACCACTGAATATGATTGCTTACCTGGACGGAAAAATTACGTATAAAACTCCAACCCATGTATATCTGGAATGCAACGGTGTGGGCTATCTGGTTCATATCTCTTTGGCAACCTTTTCAGAGATAGAAAAGGCAAAGGAAGTAAAACTATTCACCCATCTGGTAGTTAGGGAAGATGCGCACGTATTATACGGCTTCTTCAAAGAAGAGGAGAAGACTATGTTCCTGCATCTGATCTCAGTTTCAGGCGTGGGGCCAAACACTGCCAGATTAGTACTTTCCTCTATGTCTACCCATGAACTGCAAAGGGCAATAATTCAGGGAGATGTGCGTTTAATACAATCAATCAAAGGTATAGGTCCGAAATCTGCACAACGCTTGATTTTGGAACTAAAGGATAAACTCCAAAAAGAACCCAAACCGGAGGGGATGGATAATACACTACAGGGTAGCAATACTATCATGATCGACGAGGCACTTGCTGCATTGAGTATGCTTGGATTCCAGAGAGTTCATGCTGAACGAGCAGTACTTAAGTCAATGAAAGATAATCTTCAGATTCAGTCTGTGGAAGAATTGATTAAGTTGAGCCTTAAAAATTTATAATAAAACGCATACACTGAGTCTTTAGTGAGAAGAAATATCCGTCATTTTTTTAGAAGTACGCTCTTATTACTAACTATACTTTATAGTATTCCTCAAGCTATTGCACAAAAAGATAGCTCCAAAATCAATCTCAGGTATCCGATTCAAGATAGAAATACCGATTATCTAGTTACCCCTCCAAGCACCAATATAGACCTAAAAGATCCGGGCATTATTGAAAAGAAAGTGGAGTACGATCCTAAAACAAATAAATTTATAGTTTACGAAAAGATAGGTGGCGCCTATTACAAGGCACCGACTTATATGACGTATGATGAATATCTGGAATACACTGGAAAAGAATCTGAACAAAACTATTTCCGGCAACGATCGAGAGCTATAGACCTGGCGGAACGAAAAAGCAAACAACCCTTCTTGTATCAAGGCCCTGAATTATTTAATAGATTTTTGGGTGGTACTAAAATTGAAATTAAACCTCAAGGAAGCATCGATGTAACGATTGGAGTAAACTCACAACGTATAGACAATCCTGTATTGCTTCAAAATCAACGCAGAAATACCAACTTTGATTTCGATATGAATATCCAGCTGGGCTTGCAGGCATCTATTGGAGACAAACTAAAACTTGGCATCAGCTATAATACAAAGTCAGGATTCGCCTTCGAAAATCAATTGAAGTTGGGCTATAAAGGAAAAGAAGATGACATTATTCAAGCATTGGAATTTGGTAATGTAAGTTTGCCCTTGCGAAGCGCGCTCATCAAAGGACCACAAAATCTATTTGGAGTAAAGACACAGCTAAAGTTTGGTCGCTTAATGATTACAAATATTCTATCGCAACAGAAATCTAAGACAGAAAATGTTCGCATCGAAAATGGAGCACAGACTAAGAAATTCGATATAAAGGCAGATGAATACGAAGACAATCGTCACTTTTTTATTGCCCAGTATTTTCGAGACACATATGAGCCTAACCTTAACCGATTGCCGTTTGTAGCCTCCCAGGTAGTCATCAATCGGATTGAAGTTTGGGTAACCAATAAAACACGACAAACTGAAGAGGTAAGAGAGATTGTTGCCTTTCAGGATCTTGGAGAAAATAGTAAATTATATAATCCAACATGGAATAATGGCACCACTAATCCGTATCCGGATAACAGCTCTAATAACTTATACAACACCATCACCCGCAGTGCGAATGCTGCCGATCTGAGAGATCCCAGTAAAACCATCAGCTTTTTGGAAAGCTTTGGTATGCAAGCCGTAGACGATTTTGAAAAGACCAGTGCCAGGAAATTAGCCTCCACAGAATATGTCTTTAACCCTCAGCTTGGATACCTCTCTTTAAATCAGCAGTTGCGACCAGATGAGGTGCTGGGTGTAACCATACAATATACTGTGAATGGAAAAGTATTCCAGATTGGTGAGTTCGCTACTGACCTTCCGCCATCAGCAGATACCACCAGAACTAAAGACCAAGTACTGGCAGTAAAATTATTGAAAGCAACATCTGTAAGAACCACAGAACCTATCTGGGATTTGATGATGAAAAATGTCTATTCCTTAAATGCCTACAATGTTAGCAATGAACAGTTCTATTTCGACATCTACTACATAGATCCGGGTGGCGGACAGAAGCGCTACCTTCCGGATGCAGGAAATATTTCGGGTAAGCAACTCTTAAAAGTACTCAACCTCGATAACGTCAATAATCAACTTGATCCTCAACCGGATGGAAGATTCGATTTTCTTCCGGGTATAACCATCAATCCTAAGAATGGAAAAATCTACTTCCCCGTTCTTGAGCCATTTGGAAGCTCGCTCGCCACTGCAATAGGTGATCCTACTGTCGCAGCAAGATATGTATATCGATATCTATACGACACCACCAAGACTGCTGCACAGCAATTTCCTGAATTCAACAGATTTGTTTTAAAAGGATCGTATAGAGGAACGGATAACAGCACCTTCAGGTTACCGGGAGCATTCAATTTGCCTCAGGGTTCTGTGAGTGTAAGTGCAGGTGGAAATTTACTAAAAGAAA
Organism: Sphingobacteriales bacterium; assembly: GCA_947460245.1. Lineage (GTDB taxonomy): Bacteria > Bacteroidota > Bacteroidia > Chitinophagales > JADIYW01 > JADJSS01. The sequence continues at coordinate 10,749 of CANHGL010000027.1, read as the reverse complement.
ATATCGACTATAACGTTAACTATGGAATTGGAGAAATCGTAATTACTAATCAGGGTGTTTTAAACTCCGGCGTTCCTATTGACATAAAATTTGAAAATAATATTCTGTTTGGTGTAGTCAACAAATCACTGATTGGAACCCGACTAGACTATACGGTGAATAAAAACTTCACTATAGGATTAACTCATTTGCGATTAGCAGAGAAACCTTTTACACAAAAAGTAAATTTCAATGACGATCCAGTTAAGAATAATATCATAGGATTAGACATCAATTACTCTACAGAATCCAAGGGCCTAACGAGAGCATTCAATAAAATCACAGCCCAAGACACTAAAACACCTTCAAAGATTGCAGTTTCCGCTGAAGCCGCACGTTTTATGCCAGGGCATTCCAAGGCTATCAATATTGATAATGCAGGTACTGTTTATGTTGATGATTTTGAAGGCGCGAGTACTACGTTTGATCTGAAGGGAAGTTTTCTATCCTGGTCATTGGCCTCTGCTCCGAAAGGAATGCCGAATGCATTTGGAGCAGAGAAATTTCCGGAAGCGCGATACAGCGATAGTCTTATCTATGGTTTCAATCGTGCTAAATTATCCTGGTACTCTGTAGATCCTATTTTCCAGGGCGCAACCGGAACCAACCCATTAGACGGACCAACTGCACAAGCAACTAAAGACAATATCTACACGCGACAATACTTTGAGCAGGATGTTTTTAAGAATAGACAAAATGCAACCATCACTAATCCTCCACTCTACACGCTTGATTTATCTTACTTCCCGGACGAAAGAGGACCATACAATTTTGAAACTACACCAACTGCACTTTCAAAAGGGGTAAATGCATCTGGAAAATTAAAAAATCCTGAAAGCCGTTGGGCAGGGATTATGCGGACAATAGATGGTACTAGCGACTTTGAAGCTGCTAATATCGAATTCGTTCAGTTTTGGGTATTGGATCCATTCAAATTCCCTGGGGCAGACAGAAAGGGTAATTTGTACTTGCAGTTGGGTACTATCTCCGAGGATATCCTAAAGGATTCAAAGAAGCAATATGAAAATGGGCTTCCACGCCCTAATGGAGGAACAACTGTAGAAGCATCCTCCTGGGGGCTAACGCCAACCATACAAAATGCATTAACCAATAGTTTCGACGCCGATCCTAACGTTATTAAGAAACAAGACGTTGGTTTAGATGGATTGGATGACGATGCTGAAAAAACCTTTTATACCAATTATCTCACTACACTTCCTAGCGTAGTGACCAATCCGGACGAGCTAGCAAAGGTGTCTACAGATCCCTCTGGAGATGATTATGTCTTTAACCGTGATGGAAGATTTCCTGGAAATATTGGAGTAATAGATAGATACAAAGATTTCTCTAATACTCAGGGAAACTCCTCCAATAACCTCAACGGTGGTAACGTAAACGGAAATTCGAAAACACAACCGGATAATGAAGACCTGAATAATGACAATACGCTCAATGAAACCGAAGAATATTTTCAGTACAGAATTCCTTTTGATGAAAATAGTTTAGCTACATCTTCTTTTGTAGCAGACAAGGTTGCAGTCCCACTTAACGGAAACGATTCAGCCTATTGGTATCAGATAAAGATTCCTATAAAGGAATTCGAATCGCGCGTGGGAAATATCGCAGACTTTAGATCTATCCGTTTTATTCGACTAGTTACAGCAGATTTTAATCAACCAGTTACCTTAAGATTTGCACAGTTTGGATTAGTAAGAAATCAATGGAGAAAATACGATTTGTCTTTAGCTAATCCGGGCGAAGCACTTCCTGGTGATGGCGGCACTAATACTGATTTCAGCGTCACCTCTGTGAGTGTGGAAGAGAATACGCAACGTAAACCTATTCCTTATGCTATTCCTCCTGGCATCAATAGAGAACAGAACATCAGCGGGTATAATAATGCGCTTCAGAACGAGCAATCCATGAGCCTTCGGGTGTGCGAATTAGAGGATGGAGATGCAAGGGCCGTATTTAAAATTAGCAACCTCGACTTGCGAAACTACAAACGACTGAAATTATTTACACACGCAGAAAATTATCCGGGCGATCGTGGAGGGCTTTTCCCAATAAGAAATAACGATATTCATGCCTTTATCCGTATTGGCTCTGACTTTACCGATAACTACTACGAATATGAAATACCGATGAAGGTTACCCAGCCTGGAAATTATAATCCTGAGAGCGATATAGACAGAAGACTTATCTGGCCGGATTCTAACGAAATCAATGTCTTACTCGATAGTTTAACAAAAATAAAACAACTGCGAAACCAAAGTAATGCATCTCTGATATTGCCATATGATGTAACCTTGAATAATGGTGCTAAGATTAGCATAAAGGGAAATCCCGATTTAGGCGTAGCCTCGATTATGATGATTGGGGTAAAGAACCCAAAAAGAATTATTGGAGAAAATGATGCTACAGATGATGGGTTATCCAAATGTGCAGAAATATGGGTGAATGAATTACGGATGGCCGGATTTGACGAACAGGGCGGATGGGCCGCACTTGGCAGAGTAGATTTACAACTTGGTAATCTCGGTAATTTAATCATGTCGGGTAATATCCATACTATAGGCTTTGGCGATTTAGAGCAGCGACTTAATCAACGTTATCGCGATAATTATTATCAGTATGATATTGCCGCGAACCTGCAGTTAGGCAATTTACTGCCGGAAAAAGTAGGATTAAAAATTCCGGTATATACGCAGTTCTCACAAACCATCAGCACACCCAAGTATGATCCATATGAATTAGACGTAAAGCTCGATGATAAATTCAGTACGATTGATGCAGATCCCAATCTTTCTGCTTCCTACAAGAAAAGCCTGAAAGACTCCATCAAACGCGTAGCTCAGGATGTAACCACTATCAAAAGTATAAACGTTACTAATCTGCAAAAGGTAAGAACCAATGCAGAGCAACAACCACGTATTTACGATGTAGAGAATTTCAACTTTACTTATGCCTTCACACAAACATCTAAACACAATCCTATTATTGAACAGGAAGTGATTACTAAACACAGAGGATCCATAGGATGGAACTTTGCACCGAAATCACTATACTGGCAACCGTTCAAAAAACTAAAAAATAACAGCGTACATCTTAAGCCAGTGAAGGAATTTAATATCAATCTAAAACCTAACACCATTACCTTCCGAACGGATATCAACAGGCAATATGGATCCACTAAAATCCGCGATATTGGAAATGATGGATTGGTTATTCTGCCTACCTACGATAAATATTTTACCTGGGATCGTTTCTGGAGTATAAAATACAGCCTCACCAAATCTATAAATCTAGACTTCACCGCTAACAATAAGGCTAGAATAGATGAGCCTGCCGGAGCACTTGATACCAAGGCAAAAAAAGACTCAGTGGTTCGAAATTTCTGGAAGTTTGGAAGGAATACCAATTACGAGCATATTTTTAATGCGTCATATACGCTTCCCCTGCAACTCTTCCCTTCTCTGGATTGGATAAATATCAAAGCAAGGTATGGTGCAACTTACTCCTGGATAGCTGCTCCACTGGCATTAACAAGCCTGGGAAATACTTTAAAAAACAGCCAGGACTACCAGGTAACCGCCGACGTAAATTTTAAGAATCTTTATCAAAAAGCAAAATTCCTAAAACCTTATACACAGCCCGGAAACAGAAAAACAAAACAAGAATATGCTGATGATTATTCCAAATACAAGACACTGGAAGATCAGGCAAAACTAAAAATTGAACAGAAAAAGAAAGATCTGGAACGCAAGATAGAAGATATAGAAAGAGCAGAAAAAGACACTACCAAAACAAAAGAAGATATCAAAAAACTTATCGTTGATAAGAAACAACTAAAAAATGATCTAAGGCAATTAAAGTTAGATAAACGTCTGCTTTTAGAACCTGCTAACCCAACACTGGATCCGATTATCAGACCTGCATTAATGCTACAACGCGCCTCGTTCAATTATGATGTAAAGCGCACCACAATATTACCGGGCTTTATGCCTTCACCATTATTACTGGGAGAAGATTTTAAACAACATGCTCCGGGAGCCGCGTTCCTCTTTGGTGCACAAAAAGACACTAACTGGCTTAATTCAATGGCTGCCAAAGGTCTGATGTCAAAAGACACTACCCTAAACTATCAGTTTATACAGACTAATCAGCAATCGTATAATTTAAAAGTTACCCTAGAGCCCTATCGTGATTTACGGGTAGATATCTCCTTGCAAAAAACACAAGGACGTAATTATTCCGAATTCTTCAAAACAACTACTGCCGATGGGGCATTCCAGCATCTTACACCACAAACCAGCGGTAATATGTCGATGTCGTTCCTGATGCTTAAAACTATATTTGGAAAAGTAGACGCTAACAACTTCAGTACGGCATTTTATAAGTTTCAGGAATTGAGAGCACTATACTCACAAAAATTTGGCGCAAACAATCCAAACTCTACAGGCATTTATACCAATGACAGCATCCAACTTCCTAACTTCAGAGAAGGCTACGGGCCATTCTCGCAGGATGTATTGGTGCCTTCACTGATTGCAGCCTACACAGGAAGAAGTCCGGATAAGGTTAGACTGAATCCGCTTAAATCGCTGCCATTACCGAACTGGAGAATATCCTACAACGGATTTTCTAAGATGGCCTGGGGAAAGAAACTGTTCACGTCCTTCAACATAACACATGGGTACAGCTCTACATTTAGTATCGGATCTTATGTAACAAATTTAAACTACCTCGGAACTACCGGATACTATAATGAAGACCTCTACAATGTACCTCAGAATATAGATTCCCTATCTGGAAACTACTATTCCTATTATTTGATTCCTCAAGTGAATATTACAGAACAATTCGCTCCACTACTGGGTGTAGAAGTTACCTGGAAAAACAGTTTAATTACCAATTTTGAATTCAAGAAATCCAGAACGCTTGGGCTTAGCTTGTTAGATTATCGACTCACGGAGACCCGCTCAACCGAATATGTAGGTGCACTGGGCTATAAGCTGGCAAAATTCAAGATTCCTTTCAAAATAAAAGGGAAACGCATTACACTAAATAATGATATTAACCTGCGTGCCGACTTCTCTTACAGAGACGACAAAACAGTAAGTTATCGTTTAGATCAGAATATTGCGGAACCTACTCGCGGACAAAAAACAATCTCCTTAGCGGCAACTATAGACTATATCGTGAATAATAAACTGAACATTCGCGTATTCTATGACTTTAGAAGAACTACTCCGGCTACCCTTGCCTCCTATCCTACCAAAACACATCGCGGAGGTATCACACTCAGATTCGCCCTCACTCCTTAGGTAGTGAAAATCTCTGCTCAATTTTCTTTTCAATCTATTCAGAATAAAAAATAATATCTTACTTTCGTATAAAATTAAAACTATGAATATTCCTGGCGAATTAAAATATTCCAAAGAGCATGAATGGCTGCGTATAGAAGGTGATACTGCTACCATCGGCATCTCCGATTTTGCACAAAAAGAACTTGGAGATATTATCTACATAGATATTGATGTAATGGGCGATACAATAGCAAAAGATGCTATCTTCGGCACTGTAGAAGCGGTAAAAACAGTATCTGATCTATTCATGCCGGTAAGCGGAGAAGTAATAGAATTTAATGAGCTATTAAAAGATAAACCGGAACTGGTGAATACAGATCCCTATGGTGATGGCTGGATGATTAAGATAAAACTGACTAATTCGGAAGAGGTTGGACAACTGATGGATGGTGTAGCGTATCAGTCTATGATTGGATAATCTAATTATATTCCTTTCTGAACCGCAAGACAACATATATTATACTATTAAACTATATGCCCGGACTACTTTGGTCCGGGTTTATTTTTTGGGCTTGTCTACTGCCAGGTGATGCACTCCCAAAAGAAGATTTTCTAAATAAAATTTATGCCGATAAGCTCGTGCATACAGCCATGTATACCGTACTCATACTACTATTAGATCGGGCAGTAAGACAACATCTGATAAATCATAAACGACAGCTCGGAATTATTGCTTTTGTGGCTATGTTACAAGGCTTATGCATTGAACTCCTGCAAGGCTCCGCACTCATCCTTCACAGAAGTTTTGAAATAGCAGATCTCTGCGCCAACGCAACGGGCATACTGCTCGGAATTTTTATACGCATAAGAAAATACAAGGCTGATTAAATTCTTTCCGGATATCGAAAAACTCTTTTACATTTAAGTAAATATTCTGCGCTTGAAATACCTCTATTCCATAATTGCACTTGTCTTTTTTCTGAATGCCCGTGCGCAGGATGGAAACTACGATGCATTTTTAGCACGGCAGTTTATGGAAAACGGAGAACCCGCTAAAGCAGCAGAATATTATGAACAGCTCTTTCAGAAAAATCCGGATGAATATTATGAAGCGTACAGCAATGTATTGGTTATACTCAAATCGTATGAGCAAGCAGAAAAAATCTGCAAACAGATGTACAAGAAAAATGGAAACAATCCGCTTTATCTGATTGATTTAGCGAATCTATATCTGAAACAGGATAAGACAGCAGATGCAGAAAAGCAATTCAATAAAGTCATAAAAGAACTCCAGCCCAATAAATATTTTATTAGCTCCGTAGCTGAGAAATTTATCTCACTTAAAAAACTTGACCTCGCTGAGAGAACCTATACTAAAGGGAAAGACGTACTCAAAGATCCTGCTGTATTCAATCTGGATATTGCCAATCTTTTATTGCTAAAGAATGATTATCCGGGCATGATAAAAGCCTATTTGGAGGAAGCCCGTTTTCAAGAAAATAATCTTACGATAATTGAAAACGGATTACAAAAAGCGCTGATAGATGAATCCACTAAAGATCTATTAGAAAAAGAATTACTGAAGCTTACACAATCAGAAAAATCTGGCTTCGTATATCAGGATTTGCTAATCTGGTTATACATGCAGAGAAATGATTTTGACGCAGCTGTCTTGCAAGCAAAATCAATAGACTTATTGCGGAAAGAAGATGGCAGTAATGTAATGCGTATTGCCCAAACTGCGGCAGTACAAAAAGACTACAACGCCGCTATCAAGGGCTACCAATATGTAATCAACAAAGGGAATAGCTTTCCATGGTACCTTAATGCCAACCTCGAACTCATTAATGTAAAGCGCGACAAGCTCGTTAATGCGTCTAATTACAAAACAGAGGAATTACTTTCCCTGAAAACCACCTATCTGCAATTTATTCAGAGCTACCCGAGCGAAGCTACAGCCACCAATGCTATCCTTGAATTGGCTCAGCTGGAAGCCCTTTATATTCATGAAATAGACACTGCTATCCGGCTTGTTCTTCCGATTACAGAAGACCGATATATTGGTAAAGATTTGAATGCAAAGGCAAAATTATACCTCGGCGATTATTACCTGATGGCTGATCAGCCATGGGAAAGTATTTTACTGTATACACAAGTTGAGAAAGAACAAAAAGGGAATCCATTAGGCGAAGAAGCCAAATATCGAAATGCCAAACTATCCTATTATAAGGGCGACTTTGATTGGGCACAAACTCAATTGAAAATTATAAAAGCCTCCACTTCCGAATTAATCTCCAATGATGCCATAGATCTTTCTGTATTTATTTTGGATAATCTGAATACCGACACCATCGATTATGCTTTGTTAAAATTTGCGAAGGCAGACCTGCTCCGATATCAACATAAACTGGAAGAAGCAGAAGATACACTGAATGAGATTAGCCGAAATTATAGTAATAGTGCCTTAACGGATGATATCCTTTATGTGAAATACAAGATCGAAAAAGAACGACAAAATTATACTAAAGCAGCAGCTTATTTAGAAGAAATCGAAGCCAAATACGCTACGGATATCTTAGGTGACAATGCCGTATTTTACCTCGGAGAGCTCTATCAGATTTTTTTAAAAGACGAAGAGAAAGCAAAAAGCTATTATGAAAAGCTGATCCTCAATTATAAAGACAGTACCTTTGCGGTAGAAGCCAGAAAGCGCTACAGAAAACTAAGAGGAGAGAAAATGAATTGATTTAACGTAATTTCACTAAACATTTCGCTTGCCTATAACGTTGAGTGTTTAAACAGAATTATATTTACACTATAAATTTTAAAACATGAGCGGAATATATTTAATATCCATTTTGATTATGCTGGTGAGCTGGATTGTGAGCGCCACCATGAAACGTAGATTTAAACAATACTCAGAATTACCTATTAATCTTACCGGAAGAGAAATTGCGGAGAAGATGTTAAAAGACAATGGTATTTATGACGTAAAAGTAATCTCCGTTCCCGGTGCTTTAACCGATCACTACAACCCATTGGATAAAACTGTAAATCTGAGCGATTGGGTGTATGAGCAATCCAATGTGGCTGCAGCAGCTGTGGCATCCCATGAGTGCGGACATGCCGTGCAACATGCTACAGCGTATTCTTGGCTTACCCTGCGTTCCAAGTTGGTGCCTGCGGTGCAGATTAGTTCTACTTGGGTACAATGGATCATCATGGGAGGGTTTATTGTATTGATGATGACTAAAGGTGCTGTGCCTTGGGTACTATTAGTAGGTATTATACTTTTCGCTATTACCACCATATTTAGCTTCATCACCTTACCTGTAGAGTTTGATGCTTCGGCCCGTGCTTTGCAGTGGCTGGACAGCACTCAACTTTTGGTAGGTGAAGAACACGATAAAGCAAAGAATGCCTTAGGCTGGGCAGCTTCTACTTATGTGGTAGCCGCGCTGGGCTCTTTGGTAACGTTACTCTATTATATCTCTATTTTCGCCGGTGCGAGAAGAAGAGATTAAGAACGTTAAGAACTAAGAATACATTTTAAAGCCACCTTCGGGTGGCTTTTTCTAAAGCCGTTGTTGGTGTTCTTCACCAACAAACTAACACACCAAAGAGAACTGCCGTTGTTGGTGTTCTTCACCAACAAACTACCACACAAAAAGAACTGCCGTTGTTGGTGTTCTTCACCAACAAAATATCGCAATAAATCCATAATCAAAAAATAAATATCTTCGTAAAATGGCAGCTAATATTGAAGATGAAGATTATTTTCCCGACTTCACCACAGTAACCTGTTACAACTGGGAAAGATTAATCGAAAGAGAAACAGAAAAGGATATTATCATAGAAAGTTTAAGATATCTTACACAAAAAAATAAGGTAAAAGTTCATGCCTTTGTATTAATGGACAATCATTTTCATATGATATGGCGTATATGCAAAGGATGGAAACGAGATGAAATTCAACGGGATTTTTTAAAATATACTTCTCAACAAATTTTAAAGAATTTTAGAAATGAACAGGCAGCAATATTACAAAGGATAGAAGTAAATTTAAAAGATAGGAGGTATCAGGTATGGCAGCGCAATTCATTGAGTATTGAATTAAGAAGTGAGAGTGTTTACAAACAAAAATTGGACTACATACATAATAATCCGGTGAAAGCCGGTTTATGTGCATCGGAAGAACACTATAAGTATAGTAGTGCCAGCTATTATGTATTAAACAAAAATGACTGGGATTTCTTGACAAATGCTGATGTTTAAGTTGAAAGTACTTTGTTGGTCAAGAAGACCAACAAAGGCGAACAATATAGATCCTGAATTATCCCGATAGTAATCGGGACAGGATGAAGCGAAAAGAAGGATTTAGGGTAAGTCGAACGTTTAATAATAAGCCAGTTTATAGATACGATAGAGTGTTTGACTGGCTATTGAATACTCACGGATTTCTATAACCTGAGCATTATCATTTAAAACATATTCGTACTTCCACTCTCCTTTTTCTGTTAAGAGGTTCTTATTCGTGCAGCCAACATTCAACCCCATCAGGCTTGCGATATAAGGTAATGAAACAACCCCTCTGGGAGTAGTAATAAATATATCCGGAAATTTTAAGATACTTTGAAACGGAATATCCTTGTTATTCAGTTTATCGTTATAAATAAATGTTCGGGTTTCTGTTACCTCTGTGATGCCACTAAGAATCTGTTGGTCATAAGTAGATGTATAGGAGACACAGTTGCCGTTTTGAAAAACAAAATTATAGTTGCGGATATTGAACTGGTATAAGAAAAGACCAAACTCATAAATTGAATCTATATTATTATTGGAAAGAACGAACAGATAACTGTTTAATTGATTGGCCGAATCCAGAATATATTTTATCGATTTTACATTCTTGTTGCCATCATAAACAATCTCATATTTTTCAATACCAAGTGTATCGTCAACCCGCTTTACGAGCATTAAATTGTTGGATACCGGATTAATTTGTATGTAATCTTGGCCATCTTTAGTAATGCGGTTCAATTCGCCGTTATCCCCATCATAAAAGAAGGCATACTTAGATTGGAGTGGCTGTATGGAATCTATTACTTCTATAGTTTTAATTCTCCCTTCCGTCAAATGCACACTTCCTTTATTTTCTTTTTTACACGAAAAAGGAATAAGCACAGTCAATACCGCTATATATACCCTAATTTTCATAATTAATGATTATTATACCAAGTTAGCACATCCTGACGAATTTTAGCCCTCTGCCGTTGTTGGTGTTCTTCACCAACAACAAATAATGAGCAAGGAAGTACCGTCATCCTGTCCCGATAGATATCGGGACAGGATGACGCTTTAAACAATTATGATGCGATACAAATGTGAAATATTTGTTGGT
>CANHGL010000026.1 GCA_947460245.1 Sphingobacteriales bacterium | reverse complement strand
ATAAATCATGTCATCAATATCGTAGACAATTCTTGTAGATAATTTCCTGACCAGCCATTCAAAAATTGGAGGGCCTAAAGGAGTAACCCAAAGATGAATATATACGATATCATACTGCTGTAATCTAAACAAATCAGCACAGCGACGCAGATAGCCACGTAAAGTACCCAGCAGCTTTCTAAACAAGAACCCATTCTTATAAATAATCTCCCAAAAGTCATCATCTACAAAAGAACTGGTCTCCAGCTCAAATCCATTGGCGCGGAAATAATCAAAATACTGTTCATACTTCAAGCGCTGACTTGCTGCCTTACCTTTAGGGTACGGGGAAAGAAAGAGCATCTTTTTAGTTCGCTGTTTATCTGAAAGAAATTCTGATTGTTGTTTCATCAACGCTTGTATTCGACTTGAAATATAATATAATTAGCCTAAATTTATATCCATAGTATGGAAGTTATCCCAATGGTCGACCTCAAGGCTCAATATGCCCCGCTAAAGAGCGAGATAGATATTGCCCTGCACCAATGTTTACAAGATGCCCAGTTTATCGGAGGGAAACAGGTAAAGCTATTTGAAGATAAGCTGGCTGGCTACCTAGGTATTAAACAAGTGGTAAGTTGTGGCAATGGAACCGATGCGCTGCAGATAGCCTTAATGGCATTAGATCTGCCCAGAGGCAGTAAAATTATAGTCCCTGCATTTACGTATATCGCACCATTAGAAGTTATCAGATTATTGGGCTTTACTCCAGTGTACGCAGATGTAGATCCGGATACATTTAATATTACACGAGAAAACATAGAAAAAGTATACACCGAAGGAGTTAGGGCGATTATAGTAGTTCATCTTTTTGGACGGCCTTGTATTATGGATGAGATTTCTGGTTTTGCAAAAGAAAAACAACTCTATATAATTGAAGATAATGCTCAGTCTCTTGGCTCAGAAAAAAATATAACAAGAGACCACCTCATCACGACATCTTTTTTCCCTTCTAAAAACTTAGGGGCTTATGGAGATGGAGGTGCAATACTATGCAATAACATAGAATTGGCAGAAAGATGCAGAATGATAGCCAATCATGGGCAGGAGCAGAAGTATTATCATGATGTTATTGGTATTAATTCGCGATTAGATTCCATACAGGCTGCTATCCTGAACATTAAACTAAACTACCTGGATGTATGGATAGCAAGCAGAAAAAGAATTGCCTCGTTGTATCATGAACAATTAAAAAATATTCCAGTACTTAAATTGCCGGACAGTCATTCAGAAAATAATTCTACTTTTCATCAATACACCATACAAGTACCTTCCAGCCTCAGAGCTGATTTACAAAAATATTTAAGTGATAAAGGTATTGCCACTATGGTATATTATCCTATCCCTGGTTATCAGCAAAAAGCCTATTTGGAAAAAGACATACGGCTACCCATTACTGAAAAACTATGTACGGCTGTATTGTCCTTACCCATCTATCCTGAAATGACACCAAATCAATTATTGTATATTTGTAGACAGATAAGTACCTTTTTTAAAAGCAGCGTATAGAAGTATGAATTTCTACAAACACGAAACAGCTATTATTGATGAAGGCGCAACCATTGGAGAAGGCTGTAAAATATGGCATTTCAGCCATATCATGCAAGCCAACATCGGTAACCACTGCAATCTCGGACAAAATGTTTTTGTTGGCAATCATGTAACACTGGGTAATCGGGTAAAAGTGCAGAATAATGTTTCTTTATATGAAGGAGTACATTGTGAAGACGATGTATTTATTGGTCCTTCTGCGGTATTTACCAACGTTATCAATCCGAGAAGTTTTATAGAACGTAAAAGTGAATACCAAACAACACTGGTAAAGCAAGGTACTACTATCGGGGCCAATGCCACTATAGTTTGTGGTATTACCCTAGGAAGATATTCTTTTATAGGTGCGGGCGCTGTAGTCACTAAAGACGTAAAAGATTTCGCACTGATTAAAGGTAATCCGGGCATACAAAGTGGATGGATGAGCAAGGCTGGAAACAAACTTGAATTTAATGAGGAAGGCATTGCTATTTGTAAAGAAACACAAGAAAAATATAAACTCTTAAACGGAGTTGTTACCGAATATTGAAGCATAGGAAGATGGCAAATTTCGCACTAATAGGAGCAGCAGGATATATTGCACCCAGACACCTGAAAGCCATAAAGGATACAGGTGGGAATTTATTAGCTGCTTATGATATTTCTGATTCCGTGGGTGTATTGGATACTTACTTCCCTGCATGTAACTTCTTTACCGATGAATTTGAGTTTTACAACCGATTACTGGATGACCTCAAGGTTGACTACATAGTGATCTGTTCTCCCAACTATATGCATGCCGAACATTGCAGAAATGCGCTAAAGTTAGGCGTAGATATTATCTGTGAGAAGCCTTTAGTGCTGACGTTGCAAGAATTGGAAGAGCTGCAGGAATTAGAAATCCTCACTCAGAAAAAAATCTATACTATTCTACAGTTGCGCTTACATCCTGCAGTACTCCAGTTAAAAAAAGAGCTGGAAGAACGAGCTGATAGCGAACAAAGATATCAGGTGCGCATTGAATACTTTACGCCTCGCGGAAAGTGGTATCATGCTTCCTGGAAGGGGATACAAGAAAAATCAGGCGGTATTGCCACTAATATTGGTATACATCTGTTTGATTTGGTGAGCTGGTTATTTGGTGCGCCTACAAGCATTCAGGTTCAGGAAAATACTGCCTTAGTAAGCAGCGGTAAGCTGATATTAAAGCATGCAGATGTAGAATGGAATTTAAGCATAGACAGTACTGCTGCACCCCGAAGACAAATCGAAATAAATAATAAGACCTATGCGTTTACGGAAGGCTTTGCAGCATTACATACGCAGTCTTACGAGGAAATACTACAAAAAAAAGGTTTTACAACTGGTGATGTAAAACCTTCTATTGAGATTGTAGAAAAAATCCGGAACGCTTAATTACCTATTCCTCTGCACACAAATTTCTTTCGGATAATTTCTCCGTCGTATTTGATAACGGCTAAATAAACCGCTGCGTTCAACGTTGCAGTAGATACTGTGAAATTATTATAGCCCTTCAAGCCATTGAATGTAGTTTTATATAGTTCTCTTCCGAGATAATCTACAAACCCAACCGAAACAGTACCCTCCTGAGGAAGCATTACTCCAAAATTAATATACTCCTTCGCAGGATTTGGGAAGATATTCAGGACATCAAATGTACCCACTTTAACCTCCTTACAAGCACTGTTATTATCCGTTCTGTCTTCAGGTGTATAATTATTGATATTCTCAATAGCAGCACATATAACAGGAAGCGATACATCGCTTAATCTGATTTGCGAAGCAAAAGCATAAGCTACAGACTGACCTGGCAATAGGCTACCCTCCCAATTCTCGCGCACTACTGATCCTCCCCCCAATTGCAAACTTAAGCCAAGCGATCTTATCTCTACATTGCTGTTATTAAGAATCAACGCCTGCACTTTATAAAAGTCCCCATTAGGCGTTACGGTAACTGTAGCCATCACACCATCGAGATAAGCCTTATCTACTAGGATGTATTTTATAAGCGTATCTGTACATCCTCTGAAATCTGTAGCAATCAATTTTATAGGATAAGAGCCAATTGTAGTATAGGTATGAGAAGGTGGCGTAAATGCCTGTACCAGCGGCCCCGTATTATCTCCATAATCCCAGAAGTAATTTCCCGAAGCAGTGGAAAGATTAGTATAATTTACGGTGAGTGGTGGAAGTCCATTCTGCGGCGAGAAGCTGAACTTTGGAATCGGCGGTGGAGATACCGCTATAGACCTTAATTTAGTTCCAGAGCAACCAATAGAATTGGCAGCGGTAAGCTGAATCGTGTAGTTTCCGGCTGCATCAAAAACATACCTTGGGTTCTGCAAGTTAGAAGTTGTTTGACCAGAAAAGTACCAGTTCCAACTACTGATAGGTGTATTATTATCAGGGGTAGTTGAAATATCGGTAAACTGAATTTCCTTACCTACACATTGCGTGGGCGAAACATCAAAATCTATGGTAGGATATTCAAATACTTTAACTCTTCGTATGGCAGTATCAGAACAAACGTTAGTGGATCTTACTGTTAAAATCACGTCATACTCTCCCGGGGTATCATACGGATGAGAAACATCTTTGATAGCACTATTGAAGGTACCATCCCCAAAATCCCAATTCCATACCTGTATATCTGCAGGAGGTGCTACGGAAGACAACCACTTAAAGTGCACATCATTTCTTCCACATATAGAATCGAAAGAAAAATTGGCTAATGGGGAAGGATTTACGGTAACTATATTCGTGACACTGTCCTCGCATTGATTAGAATTTTTTACAACCAGCTGTACATTATAATTACCTGCTGCAGGGAAAATAAAAGAAGGGTTCTGAATGCTATTAATGGCGCCCAGGCCATTAAAGTCCCATCTCCAGTCTATTATAGAAGCAGCATTGGCAATACTTAAATCCTGAAAATTAGTAGCAGTAGCTTCGCAAGAAAGCCGGTTATCAAACTTGGCTTTGGGATTTCTGTTTACTGTAAACGTCTTGAAGATAGAATCGGAACAACCTGCATCTGTAGTCACTCTCAGTGCAGCGCTTGCAGCACCAGTAGAAGAGAAAACTTCCAATGGATTCTGCACATTAGAAGTATCCCCATTGCTAAAATTCCATTTCCATCTAGTAATAGTATTTCCTGCTGGAGCTTGAGATAAATCTGAGAAAGAAGCGCTGCTATTCTGACAAATTGCAGTAGTAGTAAAATTAGCAACAGGAACCTGACCTGTAACAACTACAGCTAGAGTATCCACCAACTTACAACCATTTCTTTCAATATAATTTATATAAACATCCCCAGTGTTATAGGCTGTTCCATAATTTTGTGTTGAGCCAGTTGACCAAATAAAAGAATCAAAAAGAGAATCATTCTTAATATATATTTTTCCCCCACCGCATATCCTTACTAATTGATTTTGATCTCTCGCTGGGCTATAGACAAGAGAAGTAGTATCTACATTGGTTACTAACACTACATTGATAGTATCTAAAATTGTTTTAGTATTTTTTGTAATACTTACCTTGTATTGGCCCGATGTCCTAAAAACAACCGAGCTTGTTGTTGCTCCTGTAGACCACAAAATGCTATAAGAAGAGTCTAATCCAAGATTGACAATAACACTATCTCCTGGACAAAGATTCACATTAGTACTTTTCAGCCTTCTGTAGGGATATACCTCAATTTCATCTTCTGAAACAAAGCCAAAAATATCTGTCGTTCTAACTTTATATGTTCCTGCAGTAGTAACCTTGATTGTTTGAGTAGTATCTCCGGTTGACCATTGATATCTGGCAAAACTGCTTCTAGTACTGAGTCTAATAGTATCCGTGAAAGAGGAACCTGCAATGGTATCAAGACCTAGATTTACTGGAGGACTATACTTCGTTCTTAGATATGCTGTTACGGTATTTCTTTTATTCACATCAATTATTGAGTCAAACATCAGAACTTCAGCAATCTCACCCTGGTAAGCTAGATTAGGAGCTTCGGGCCTAGAGCCAAACTGAGTAAGAGACATTTGTGATACGAATGATGAGCCTGAAGTCTGCGCAATTGGAACTCTATTCGTATTTACTGAAAATGAAGAATCTGTGATACAATAGATAGAATATTCTGTCCTCAGAGCAGATAAAGGAGCAATAATTACACTCCCATTTAATCCTGAGACAGAGAATCCCCCATTGGCTGCATCCACTTCTGATGAGAAACCATGTCCATTACCACAGAGGAAAAACTGAACGAGATTTGCATTATTTCTATAATTTCTAAGGCAGAATAAGGTGAATTTTTCTGTTGTTATTGCAGGGTTTATGTTAAATGTAGTAGGATTAGAGCTATTCCCATTAAAGGAAATCGTGCTCTTATTATTAAGCTTAGAAAGATTATTATATACTACCGGCTGCTTAGAAAGAGTTCCCTGTGTGGCTGCTCTTGCTGTAGACTTTCTGTCTTTCCATTGACTTACAGTACTGTCTGTGTACGTCACATTGGTGCTCGCATCAAACCAAGAAATTAAATTGTTGTCATTGCCAAAATCTATTAGCTCTATCTTTACTATAGGCGACCAAGAAACATCATTATTGCCTTTTACTCTACAATAATATATTCCATAATTTGTCAGTGTCAGTGTCAGGTAATTATTACTGGTAGCAGTAGAAAGAACGATACTACTAAAGGTTGCACTGGTAGAGATTTGTAATTTATAACTGTCTGAATATGCGTTTTTATTCCACAAGAAATTGACTGTCTTAGTATCCTGCGTTTGTCCGTCTTTAGGTAATACGAAAGACTGTTGTGAGAGAGTTATCTCCGCAATTGTAATTAAGAAAAACAGCAATAGAAACCTAATATTCATAGTATAAACTTAATAAAAAACTGATAGATTAATTCATTTCAAACTGATTTATGTTTACATAGGATTTGGAATCTTCTTAAAATTCCTATCTTTATGGTACACAAATAGTTTAATCAATTGATGACGCAGGAAAAAAGAAGGCAGTGGTCTGAACAAATTGATGCCAATACTCCTCTCTTCAAGTTGAATTTAAAAGAGATCTGGAAATATAGAGATTTACTCTCTATGTTTGTCAAAAGAGATTTTGTAACCTTTTATAAGCAGACCATTTTAGGACCCATCTGGTTCTTTCTGCAACCTGTTTTGACCACTGTTACTTACGTAATCATCTTTGGTAAGATTGCCGGCCTATCTACGGATGGAACACCTAAAATTGCCTTTTATCTGGCAGGTATTACCATTTGGAATTATTTTTCAGAGGTTTTGACTACCACCTCTAATGTATTTACCAGCAATGCTACTATTTTTGGTAAAGTATATTTTCCAAGGCTTATTATGCCTCTGTCTATAGTTGTATCCGGTTTAATGAAATTTGGTATACAATTTATTTTATTCCTTTCTGTGGTCATCTATTACACCTATATAGATATAAGAATTCACCCGAATCTCTGGGTGTTAGCTACCCCGATACTCCTATTGTTGATGGCCTCACTTGCATTGGGACTTGGAATGACTTTCTCCTCATTAACCTCCAAATATAAAGACCTTACCTTCTTGTTATCATTTGGTATTCAGTTACTAATGTATGCAACTCCAATAATATACCCTACGTCACTGTTGTCTCCGGGATTAAAACAAATAATGAGTCTTAACCCTTTAACAGGTATTTTCGAATGTTTCCGATATGCCTATTTGGGCAGTGGTAATTTTGAACCTTTAATGTTAGCTTATAGTCTGATTATTATTTTTATTATCTTACTAATCGGTACGTTCATTTTCAATAAAGTAGAAAAGAGTTTCGTGGATACCGTTTAAAATCTAATTATGAGCCATATAGCTATAGCGGCAGAACATATCTCTAAACAGTACCGACTGGGTATGATTGGAACAGGTACGCTTAGCCACGATCTAAATCGCTGGTGGCATGCTATAAGGGGTAAGGAAGACCCATTTCTAAAAATTGGAGAAGAGAATAACAGAGGTATTAAAGGAGAAAGTGACTATGTATGGTCTTTAAAAGATATAAATTTTGAAATAGAAGCAGGAGATGCAGTGGGTATTATTGGTAGAAATGGGGCAGGAAAAAGCACCTTGCTTAAGCTTTTAAGTAAGGTTACTAAACCAACTACCGGAAGGTTTAATATAAATGGAAGAATTGCCTCATTACTGGAGGTGGGCACAGGATTTCATCCTGAAATGACAGGAAGAGAAAACATATATCTAAACGGTGCCATATTAGGAATGACCAAAAAAGAAATCTCCAGAAAGTTCGATGAGATAGTAGATTTCTCTGGTGTGGAAAGGTATGTAGACACTCCTGTTAAGCGCTATAGCTCCGGCATGTACGTACGTCTGGCTTTTGCTGTTGCTGCTCATTTAGAATCTGAAATCCTTATCGTAGATGAAGTGCTTGCCGTTGGAGACGCGGAATTCCAGAAAAAGTGCTTAAGTAAAATGGGTGATGTGTCTAATGGGGAGGGAAGAACAGTCTTATTTGTAAGCCATAATATGGCTGCGGTAAAAACCCTTTGCAAAAAAGGTATTGTTCTGGAGCATGGTAAATTAGTCTTTAATGGCAGTGCTGGGGAAGCGGTGAGTTATTATCTGAAAGGCGACAATCAGCAAGAGAATAAAAAAGTATTTGGAAGTGAGTACAGTAATTCTATTTTTTCGCTGAAAGAAATTTGCATAAAAAATCGTGCCCGAAGGTTTGATGAACCAATTGTGCAAGATGATGAAATTGAGCTCTTTACTGAAATTGAATTGTTTGATCCTAATACAAGCAAATATCATATCACTTATCATCTTTATAATGAACTGGGCGAAGCAATGTTTTCATTCTCTACTGCATGGGATAATCTTACATTAAATCAGGGGCTTAACAAATTAGTATGTATTTTTCCAAAACATTTTCTCCAATCCGGGGCATTTTCTCTTAGTCTATTTGTTGTAGAAGACAAACGTAATGCCATTTTTATTGAGAAAGATATCATTACCTTTACCGTTGTAGATGGAAGCCGTGAATTAGGCACTTATATGGGTAGAGAACCCGGCTTTATAAGACCATACTTTAAATGGGAGATACAATGATACCAGTCACCAAAACTTTCCTTCCTCCACTAGAAGAATATCAAAAACAGGTAAAGAGAGCTTTCGATAATGGTTGGCTTACCAACAGAGGAGAACTAGTGCTGGAACTGGAAGCACTTTTAAAAAAATATCTGGAAACAGACAATATCATTATCACCAACAACGGCACCATCCCATTACAGATTGCTCTAAAATTATTGGGCAATACCGGTGAAATTATTACTACTCCTTTTTCTTATGTAGCCACCACAGCCGCTATTGTATGGGAAGGCTGCACTCCTGTTTTTGTAGATATACACCCGGAATATTTAACCATAGACGAATCAAAGATTGAAGCGGCCATTACCCATAAAACAACAGCCATTTTGGCAACACATGTCTTTGGCAACCCCTGTAATATTGAGGCTATAGAGACCATTGCGAGAAAGCACCATCTAAAAATTATATATGATGCCGCGCATTGCTTTGGCGTGAAATACAACAATCAGTCTGTCTTTAATTATGGAGATGTAAGTACGTGTAGTTTTCATGCTACCAAATTATTTCATACAGCAGAAGGCGGTGCTATGTTTACACAAGACAAAGAATTACACCATCGGTTATTCTATAGTCATAACTTTGGACATAATACTCCGCTTACATTTCATGGACTAGGTATAAATGGAAAAATATCAGAAGTACAGGCTGCAATGGGATTAGCCGTTTTTCCTCATATTGATACTATCATTTCTGAGAGAAGAAAGATTGTAGAGCAATATATAGAACTACTTGACTTATCAAGATTCCAGTCATTAAAGATTCGTGAAGATGCTGAATGGAATTACAGCTATTTCCCTATTATATTTAAGAGTGAAGCCTCCCTATTAAAGACAGAAAAATTACTACATCAGAATCATATTATCCCCAGAAGATATTTCTATCCCTCTCTAAATAATTTTGAATATACAGGTGGAGAAAGTATGCCTATAGCTGAGAGCATTGCTTCTAGAATATTATGTCTGCCATTGTACTATGGTTTGTCTACTGAAGAAGTAAAAAAAATTGTAAACCTAATAAACAATAGCCTGTAGTGAAAGTGGCAATAATGCAACCTTATTTTTTTCCTTACATTGGTTACTTCCAACTGATTCATGCTGTAGATATTTATGTCAATATGGATCATGTCTCTTTTATGAAAAGAAGCTATATGACAAGAAACACATTAAAAGATAATACAGCTTTTAATGTTAATGTCTGGAATGGCAGCCAGAATAAGAGTTGCGACGAAGTGATGGTAAACTTTTCTCAAGACTACACTAACACCCTCCTAAAAAAAATAAATCACTTTTATGCTAAGAGCCCACACTATTCAAATATCTTAGAAAAAATCATACTTCCAGAATTTATAGAGAGAGAGATTAGTATTGCTCAGTTTAATATCAGCATCATAAAGCGGGTATGCAATTATTTAGATATACATACCAAAATTATAGAAACTTCTACCCAGTTTGAAAATCTGGATTTAAAGAGAGAAGCAGGATTAAAATCCATAACCAAGCAATTAAATGGCACAGATTATATTAATGCAATCGGAGGGCAAGCATTATATTCAAAAGAAGACTTTAGGGAGAATGGCATTAATTTGCATTTCCTTAAAATGGGAGATGTCGGGTTTGATGACCCTTACGCCTCTATACTAGACTTGATGTTTAGGTACGACAAAGAATATTTAATAAGAGAACTAAAAAAATATACCCTCATATGAAAAATAAGGTCGTAATCTTTGGAGTTTTAGATACAGCAGAACTCGCTCATTGGTATTTAGAAAACGATTCTGCTTATGAGGTTATCGCATTCACTGTAAACCAGTCCTATCTTAATGAAACAAGCTTCAAAGGGTTACCCGTGGTAGCCTTTGAACGGCTAGAAGAGACATATCCACCAGCAGATTTCTTGCTTTTTGCACCAATGACAGGAGTTAAAATGAATACCGTTAGGAAAAAGATATATGAAGAAGGAAAATGCAAGGGTTATGAGTTCATTTCTTATGTTTCATCAAAAGCTACAGTGTGTCAGAATAAAATAGGAGAAAACTGTTTTATATTAGAAGACAATACCCTGCAGCCGTTTACGGAGATTGGTAATAATGTGGTCATGTGGAGTGGAAACCATATTGGACATCATGGCAAGATTGAAGATCATGTTTTTTTCACCTCACACGTAGTGCTTTCCGGGCATTGTCACGTAAAAGAGAGGGCCTGGTTTGGAGTCAATGCAACTATACGCGATTATATAACTGTTGGAGAGGGATGTTTAATTGCCATGGGTGCCGTGGTTACGAAGTCTACAGAAGATGATGGATTCTATATGGGTTCGCCGGCAAAGAAACAAGAAAAAAAAGCAATGGAGGTTTACTAATATGCGAAATCAGTGGATAAAACAAGGTTTAATTTTCTGCCCGGATGGACAATCTTCTTGGAATAGTAGACAATATGCTCATGTAGTTTGTGCAGACAATAGTGATCCAAATAGATTCCGTCTCTATTATTCAGCGAGAGATGAATTAGGCAGATGCCAAGCTTCTTTTATTGATCTGAATCCAGATAACCTGTCTGAAGTTATATATGTTCACAACCAACCTATCCTAGAGATTGGTACACCAGGGACTTTTGATGATTGTGGAATAATGCCTACATGGTTGCTACAGAATGGCGAAGAAAAATGGCTGTTCTATATTGGGTGGACAGTCAGGAATACTATTCCTTACCATAACTCTTTAGGGCTGGCAATCTCATTAGATGGTATTAACTTTAAGAAAAAATTTGAAGGACCCATCATTGGCAGTATTGCAACTGAACCATATTTTAATGGTTCTGCCTGTTTCCTAAAGGACGGTAATAAATTTAAGGCCTGGTACTTGAATTGTACTCACTGGATAAAAGACAATGATAGGATGGAGCCTTGTTATCACATTAAATATTCGGAATCCTATGATGGCATTAACTGGCAGCGGGAAGGGAAAGTAGCAATAGACTATAAAGACCAAGAAGAAGGAGGCATATCAAGACCATCTGTAATAATTGAAGATGGCTTATATAAGATGTGGTTCTCTGCAAGAGCTAAAACGAATTATCGCAACGACAGAGATAAAGCATATAGAATATATTATGCAGAATCAATAGATGGAGTTGTCTGGAAAAGAAAAGATTCAGAAGTAGGAATTGATGTAAGTAATAACCCCGATGCTTGGGATTTTGAGATGATAGAATACCCTTTAGTCGTAAGACATCGTGGCGAATTAATCATGTTTTATAATGGCAATCAGTTTGGCAAAACAGGTGTCGGCTGGGCAAAATGGAAAGCATGAATATAAAAGTTAGTTGCCATATAATCACGTATAATCAACGCGCATATATCTCAAAATGTATTGATGGGATGTTGATGCAGAAAACCAATTTCCTCTTTGAGATTATAGTTGGAGATGATAATTCTAGCGACGGAACGAGAGAGATTCTGATTGAATATCAGAATAAGTACCCAGAGATAATAAGGCTAAACTTCAGAGATAAAAGGGGCGATGGGATTCCAGGCAAAGACAATTTTATGTCTACTTACTCTTTATGCGTAGGAAAGTATATCGCACTCTGCGAAGGTGATGACTATTGGACGGATCAACTGAAACTGCAGAAGCAGGTAGACTTTTTGGAAGCAAATCCAGATTACGTTCTATCTTGCCATAAGGTTGCCATACTAGATGGCGAATTGTTTAAAGAAGATAACATTAATACACTGCATGACAACTATGAACAAATGGAAACCCTTGCTAAGCATGGTAACTATATTCACACCCCATCTGTGGTTTTTAGAAATATCATTCAACCCTTGCCAGAGGAGTTTAATGATTCACCACTAGGCGATTTCTTCTTATATATGTTATTAGCACAACATGGAAAATTGAACCGACAAGATGATGTAATGGCAGTATACAGATTCTCCTCCGGGGTATGGTCCGGCCAAAGCAGTTATTCAAGAAATTTCAAGACTACGCTCACGCATACGCTACTTTATAAATATTTTAATTCTATTGGTAATGCTGAAATAGCTACTATATTGCTAAGTAGAATTCAGTCCTTTATTCGGAATTTTATAAGTCAGATTAGCCCTGAAGATTTGAATAGAATTGTACAACTCTCTGCAAATAAAAACAACGTTTTGGAATTAAGATTCGCTCAATCCATCATTTCAAAAATACTGATAGAAACAGAGCCGGAGAGAACAATAGAAAGAATAGGAATTAAACAGTTGATAAAACATTTAACGTTAAAGATTAGGAAAAAATTAGTCAGAAGCTAATGGCATTTATATCTGTAATTGTACCAAATTATAATCATGCTCAGTATTTAGAACAGAGAATTGAGAGTATTCTTAATCAGACATTTCAGGATTTTGAGCTCATCCTGCTTGACGACTGCTCTACAGATGATAGCAAGAAAATAATTGAGCAATATAGAGAACATCCTAAGGTCTCAGCTATTATTTATAATGCTAGTAATAGTGGGTCTACTTTTATTCAATGGAATCTTGGCGTTGAAGTAGCAAAAGCTGAATGGATAAATATTGCCGAAAGCGATGATTTCTCTGATCCTGAGTTTCTAAAGACACTTGCAACTGTAATTCAATCTGACCAAGAAATTGTCTTGGCCTATTGCCAGTCAAACCAGGTTGATAAGAATAGTATTATTAAAGGGAATTGGGAAGAGCAAACAAAGAAATACCCCTCTCCAAAATTTAATACCCATTTTATTATGAATGGAGATGCTTTCATCAATGCTTGTCTGCTAAAAGAGAATGTCATTCCAAATGCAAGTGCAGTAGTCTTTAAAAAATCTGCTTTTATAGAAATAGGTAAAGCAAGAATAGATATTGCTAAATGTGGCGACTGGTATGTATGGATAAGATTATTACTTTTAGGGAGTGTTACATTCGTACCTGAAGCATTAAATAATTTTAGATATCATACCGAAAGTGTAATTGCGAAAGCATCTAACAAAAACTCTATTTATACTAAATTCTATTATGATGGAATATTAAGACAACAACTCAAAAAAGATTTCATAAAACTTGAAGACAGACAACTCTATATAGATAATAATTTGATGCTTAATCAGCTCAGGTATAGTGAAGTAACATACCTTATTCAAAATAGATTTTTTCTGATTGCATTTAAAAAGTCTATTTCTCTTCTATTCACAAGGCCTAGGTTTTGGTTACATATTCCATACATAACAAAAATTTTGTTTAAAACGATACTCTTCCGAAGATAAACGAGCAAATTATCCCTATTAATTTTAAGTTTTATATGAAATCTATAATCTTCTACAATCTATACCCAAAAAATCACTGGAAGGAATTGACGCTTTTTTTACTGAGCAATGTTCCTCATGATGACATTGTTATTAATGTTGCTTTAGACAGATGGGACAGGTTATTCAAAAAGAAATCTATTACCAAATTCCTCCAACCCATTCCCAAGGTAAAAGCAATATATTTTACAGAAAACTCCAAAATGGGAGAAGTACCCGGATTTGAAAACATGAGAAAGCAAATAGATTTATCTGGATATAATATACTTACCTATTTGCACAGCAAAGGCGTAACTAAACCTAATAATCCTAATATTAGTGACTGGGTTAAACTAATGCACTATTTTTTAATAGAACGATTTGATCTATGCAAAGAAGCCTTCGCTAATGGATGTATTTTATATGGAGTTAATTTATCTGAAGAACAATTATCTAATTCATACAATTATGGTCCTTCCAAATTTTCTAACTTTCATTATTCAGGAAATTTTGTTTCTATGAATCTTTCAATGGTACGAGATAAATTCATTAAGACACCCATAGACCCAGATTATTTCGGTTTAGAAGGTTTTTTTGGTAAACTTTGCGATTATAGGTATGCTTATAATGCACACCTTTCTTCAAATAATATTAGGAATCATTATATAGAGCATTATCCGGAAAAATTCTACAGAAGTTAGGATTTAGCAAAGATTAAATAAAAGATGGCTTAGCCATTCTTCGTATTTACAAAAAGACTAACTTTAGGACTAATCAGTTTGCATCAGTAATGAAAGATTTCTTAAAAAAGATTCCGCTTGTTACCAGTTCAGTAAGGTTTCTGCGAAACATAATGGGAGTCACGCCCGATATACTTAAATTAAATTACTTTAAAGAGAAAAGAGATAGAGATATACAAAACTACCTTCAAAATAATTCTGTAAAAAAACTTCAGATTGGCTGTCAGAATCATCCCATTCCGGGATGGTTAAATGCAGATATAAATCCTATGCACGAAGAAGTTATCTTGATGGATGCAACTCAGTCCTTTCCATTTGAGGACAACACATTTGATGCTGTGTTCTCGGAACACATGATAGAACATATTACATTTAGTGAAGGAGTATTCATGGTAAAAGAATGCTACAGTATATTAAAACCTGGTGGCACCATACGACTATCTACCCCTGACATAAAATTTCTTATAGACTTGTACAGGGAACCTAAATCTGAGATTCAACAAAAATACATTGAATTCAGCAATAGATATTTTAAGGACAATAGGCCCTTGTCGGATACTGTTGTGATAAATAATTTTTTCAAAGATTGGGGGCATCAATTTATCTATGATTTTAAAACACTGGAATATATCCTGCAACAAGCAGGGTTCACCGATATCATAGCTTGTGAAGTATATAAAAGCGAACATGAACACTTCCAACAACTGGAGAAGCATGCCCTTGAATTGGGTGAAGAATTTAATAGACTGGAGTCGGTAATTATAGAAGCTACTAAGTAGTATGCCCAGATTATCCATATTAATCCCCGCTTTTAATGCTAGAGATTTTATTAGCCAAACAATAAACAGCGTTTTGGCTCAGACTTATACAGATTGGGAATTAATTATTTTGGAGGATAGATCTACAGATAGTACCTTACAAATAGGAAAAGAATATTCAGCTAAACATCCTGAAAAAATAAAAGTATACCAAAATGAAAAAAATCTCGGTATGCTGGAGAACTGGAACAAAGGTATCAGTTTATGTAAAAGTGAGCTCTTTGTAAAATTAGATGCTGATGATATATGGATGCCTGAATTCCTGCAAAAATCTATTACTATATTAGAAAAATATCCTGAAGTTGGGTTGGTATTCACAAAATATCTCAACATTGACGAAAGAGATGCAATTATTTCTGACTCAGAAATTATCCTGCCTGATTTTGCAAATGAAAAGCCATTCTCTACGATTCCTCTGGTACAAATGGGAGAAGATAAGATGTTAAGCTTTCCCATATTAAGACAAGGGCTCTCTGTAATGCGGAGAAATATCTTTGAAGAGATTGGAAAATATCGCTATTTACTAAGCAAGGAAACTCAAGCTGCCACAGATACAGAGTTTTATTTTAGGGTTGGATTACATTATAAATTATATTGTATAAATGAGTCTTTATATAAATACAGAGTTCACAAAGCTTCTATAAGCAGAAAAGATAAAGACAATCAGTTATCCAGCCAAAAGATATATGAGATCAAGATGTCGATACTAAAATATTATTACGAACAAGGAAAAATAAGAAAGAAGGAGTATTTTAAGAATAGTTCTGAAGTCATTTTTAATTATGATGTTTTCCTGATTCAATTCTTATTCAAGCGGGAAAAAATAGGTGAAGCAATCAATTTATTGATTAAATCACTTTTCTTAAATCCAATAAAATTAAGTACCTTTTATCTTCAAAGATTAATAAACCGATGGATAGTACAAAAATAAAAGTTGGATTTTGTGTTGCCTATGATTGGGAGCTGTTAAGAAATTCTATTCCTCTGGTATATGAGAATGCTGATGTGATATGCTTATCTATTGATAAGTACCGAAAAAGTTGGTCTGGTAAAAAATATGATTTTGATGATACTGCTTTTCAAAATTTTGTAAAAGACATAGACAAGAATAACAAAATTAAAATATACGAGGATGGCTTTTATAGTACAGAAAGATCTCCTATAGAAAATGACAACTTTCAACGCAATCAAATGGCCGCCTATATGGGAGAAGGTGGTTGGCATATACAGATTGATGCTGACGAATACTTCATCGACTTTAATAGCTTCGTTAAATATCTTAATTCATTTGAAATTAAGAGCAAAGCCTTTAATGTTTGTGTCAACTATATCTCTCTCATAAAAAAAACGCCTGAAGGATATTTATGTACAGAAAGCAAGAATGGCCAATATGAATACATGCCGGTTGCTACCAATACTCCTCAATATTTTAATGCGAGAAGAAATGGACACTTTAATGTGCAGTCTACGTTTTTTGTGATACATGAGACATGGGCAAGAAACGACGAAGAACTTTGGAATAAAATGAACAGCTGGGGGCATTCCAAAGATTTCAACAAGGAAAGCTATTATACACTTTGGCAAGCTTTGGATGCTAACAATGCCAAGTATATTAAGAATTTTCACCCCATAGAGGCACCGGTTTGGCAATCTTTACAACATGTTGAGGCTAAAAATATATCAGATGTTATGAATTATTTTGACCAGCATCTACCAAAAATCAACGCATTAAAATTATTCATCAAAAACAGCCGATTTATTCAGCGAATAATATCTTTCCTTAATTAAATGGAACTATCCATCATCATTGTTAATTATAATACTTTCAAGCTTACTAAAAAGTGTATTGAAAGCGTTTATCAATATACAGAAGGAATAGATTTTGAAATTATTCTTGTAGATAATGCTTCTATAGAATGCAATGCAGATTTATTTAATACTTCCTTCCCTGCCATCCAACTTATCAAGAGCCCTGTTAATGTAGGATTTGCTAAGGGAAATAATTTAGGAATAGCGCACGCTCAGGGAAACTATATATTATTATTAAATAGCGACATCGAACTAACTGAGAATTCTATACAAATTTGTTTAAATAAACTTAAAAGCGACAAAAACATAGGTGTAGTATCTCCCATGCTGATTTACCCAAATGGAAAAATACAATTTGTTGCTAATAAATTTCCTTCGTTGTCTTATGAGCTCATAGAGCTTTTTAGATTAAATAAATTTTTATTACCAAAAGATTTTTTACTGGGTTATTATTTCGATCAAAAAGAAAATAAAGAGGTAGACTGGGTTTGGGGTGCATTCTTCCTAACTACCCGAGAGGTTATAGATAGGTTCTCTAATCAAGAGTTGCCAAGCAAATATTTCATGTATTTCGAAGATGTAGCATGGTGCCATGCTGTCAAAAAGATGGGTTATTCTATTCAATACATAGCCTCTACTAAAGCTATTCATCATGTATCTGCAAGTAGCAATAGTATTTCTACTGACATCATAAATTTTAAAAAACTCGAAAAGATAATTATCAATGAAACTGATTTTTGGATTATAGAAAAAGGGAAAGTCTATACTATATTACTTTTCTTTTTACGTGCGCTCAAATATTTCTCTCTAAGAACCCGAAAGGATTTAAAAATTGCCAAAATTTATTTTAATAATATACCTCAAATTCTTAATTATACTCGTCTATAATGCAACTGTCTATAATCATAGCTACTAAAAACAGAGAGGACATACTGTTAAAAAGTATATTGCATGCTTTAGAGGCTATACAAAATTTTGAAGCAGAAATAATTATTATTAATGACGGAGATCCTATTGGTAAATTAATTGAGCATGAAAAACTGCTACTGCTCGATAATCATCAAAGGGGCGTTTCGAAAGCGAGGAACTTAGGTGCAGAGAAGGCTAAATCATCACTGCTTTTTTTTATTGATGATGACATGTGGATTACCAAAGAGAGCATCTCAGAAATCCTAGACTTAGAGAAGACCGCTTTCTTTAATAATAGCTGTGTCTGCTTAAATTGGGAATATCCCGAAATATTAGTACAACAACTAAAGTATTCTAAAATTGGACGATATCTTTTAGAAGGACGATACCATACTATGGAGGGCAGAATGCATAAGCATATAGATTATTCAATAAGCCTACAGGAAACCAATAGTATTGGCAGTGGCGCTTTTATTATTTACAAAAAGATTTTCAATGTAGCCGGTGGATATAATGAAAACATTGGATTTCAGGGAGAAGATCTTGATTTATCCAAACGGCTTATTTCTAATAAAGTTATAATGAAAATATTAACTAAAATTACAGCCTTCCATAATCAACAAGATAGGCTCGATATTGATGGATTCCTAGATCGTATATACAGAGGATATACCTCACAGATAAAAGCAGGAATGCCGATGAACTTCCCTCCCATAAAATCCTTGATATATCAAAGCTTACTGCATTTCTATGGCCTATTAAAATTTTCCTTTAAACTAACTCCCAACATCCCAATATGGGATATACTTTCTTTTCGATTGATAGGAATATTATCGTCATTATCTTATTTTAGGGCATTAAAGCATTCTAATACTCCTCATGCAAGAGAAAAAAATTAAGGTTACGTATGTGCTCTTTCAAATTAATAAGGCGCTTGGCTTTGAATGGGTTATAGACAATCTCGATAAAGATAAATTTGAGCTTTCTTTTATTTCTATTGCAGCAGTAGAAAATTCTCCTATGGAGCAATTTTGTAAGCAAAGGGGAATCCCGTTTTTTAAGGTTGGCTATAAGTCAAAATGGAGTATACCTGAAGCAATCCTGAAAGTTTATAAGATATTAAGTGCCGTAAAACCTAATTTGGTGCACTGCCATATTTTTGAAGCTAACATAATTGGATTAACTGCTGCTTATTTCGCTGGTATAAAAAAGAGAATCTATACCAGGCACCACTCCAATTATCATTACCTCTATGCCCCAAGTGGAAGAAAGTATGATCTGTATTGCAATATTATCGCTACAGATATTATCGCTATCAGCAAGAATGTGCAAAGTATTCTTACTAATAAAGAAAATGTTCCAAAAGAAAAAATTCATCTCGTTCATCACGGTTTTGATCTATCTTTTTTTCATTCTATTGTAGAAAGTCGCATAGAGGCTGTCTCCAAAAAATATAATCCTTCCCGAAAATCTCCAGTTATAGGCGTTATCTCCAGATATACTAAATGGAAAGGGTTGAAATATAGCATTGAGGCATTTAACGAATTATTAAAAAATTACCCGGATGCACTATTAATTTTAGCCAACGCAAAGGGGGAAGATACGCTTAAGACAAAAGAATACTTACGACAACTGCCTGATTCCTCTTATGTAGAGATTCCATTCGAAAGTGATAATGCGGCACTATTTAAACTTTTCGACGTCTTTATACATGTTCCTATTGACGAATACAGTGAGGCATTTGGACAAATCTATGTGGAAGCTCTCGCGACTGGAATTCCAAGCATTTTTACGCTTTCTGGCGTGGCTAGTGAATTTATTGTGAATAGAAAGAATGCGCTGGTAGTAGATTTTAAATCTACTGAACAGATTTACACTTCCATATTAACCCTATTGGAAGATCAGCCTCTGCGGCATCAGTTAATTGATAATGGAAAAAATGATGTTAATCAACTCTTCTGTCTCACAACCATGATCAAAAAATTAGAAACTATTTACAGTAATTAAGGATGAAACCTCTCTACTAATAGCTGATCTTCTATATATTAGCAGTATAAATGCGACCTAAGGTATCTGTAATAATCCCTTGTTATAATGCTTCTCAATATATAGAAGAG
Source organism: Sphingobacteriales bacterium (assembly GCA_947460245.1). Classification (GTDB taxonomy): domain Bacteria; phylum Bacteroidota; class Bacteroidia; order Chitinophagales; family JADIYW01; genus JADJSS01. The sequence continues at coordinate 4,649 of CANHGL010000026.1, read as the reverse complement.
ACGCTTGATTCTATCTTTAGTCAGAAAATTGATGGAAGTATAGAGGTGATTTTAATTGATGATGGTTCAACTGATAATTTAAAAAATCACATAACTAAGTATCCCGAATTACAATACTTCCATCAGGTTAATTCCGGCGTCTCTGCCGCTCGGAATTATGGATTCAGACTTGCAGTTGGTGAGTATGTTCTATTTTTCGATGCAGACGACATAATGCCTCAGAATTTTATAAATGATCGCCTGCTTCCACTGATTAAGGCGGAAGAATTTGGATTCTGCTGTGGCCCAGTTGAGTGTTTTCCTAAAAAAGAAAATCTATTATATGGGGCTGCCAGAAATATCCCTGAAGAGGTTTTACTATATAATTCTTCGATTGCAACTTGCCCCTCCAATTATTTGATTAGAAGAAAAATACTAATCGATCACAATATTTCTTTCAATGAAAATCTTTCGAGCAGCGCTGATAGATTTTACTTATTGGAATTAAACAAGGTTACTAAAGGTCTATTGATAGAAGAAACTCCCTTGTTATATAGGATCTCTAAGACTAGCATGTCCCATCACATTTCAGAAACATTGATTGGCGACAGTCACCTTTTCCTAAAAGAAGTTAAAAAACATCAACTTGCTCCAAAAGCTATTAGAAACTACTTTTTTATTAAAATTTATTATATATTAGGTGCTGGCTATATAAGAGTTGGAAAACCCGTGTTGGGGATTTACTTTTTACTAAAACGATTCCTTATTGATCCTTTATATCCTTTAAGAAAAACTGCAAAATAAATATGTGTGGAATCTTAGGCATATTCTCTAAAAATGGTCTGGATCATCTAGACAGTTCTAAGATTGACCCGCTTTTGCAACACAGAGGGCCCGATGCATGTGGAAAGTATATATCCCCAGATAATAAGCTTTTGTTACAACACTATAGACTTAGCATAATCGACTTGTCTGAACAAGCCAATCAACCCATGTTCTCTGCTTGCGGAAAATATGTAATTGTATTTAACGGGGAGATTTATAATTATAAGGAGTTAAAGCAGAAGTTACCTCATTTCCTATGGAGAACCCAAAGCGATACAGAACTAATTATAGAACTATATTCAAGTTTTGGAGAACAAGTATTTAGTTGGTTGAATGGAATGTTTGCCATTGCAATATATCACATCGAAACACGTGAGTTAGTCATATCTCGGGATCATATTGGAATTAAGCCACTATTTTATTTTTGGGATGAACAGACGTTTATATTTGCTTCTGAAATAAAAGCTATAAAAGCTTTACTTTCCCATAACCCTACGATTGATTTATCGGTGATTCCATATTTCCTTCATCTGGGCTTTATTCCTGAGCCATTAAGCATCTACCAAAATATATATAAATTCCCGAGTGCCTCTTCTTCTAAGGTTTCTTTGAGTGATTATCAGAAAAAAGATAAAATACTACCTACTACTCGTTTCTGGAAATTAAACAGCAGCTTCAAAGAGAAACAGATTTCAAACTATTCTAAAGCCAGCAACCATCTAGAAGAATTACTCTTTGATGCAGTAGAAAAACAACTTGTCAGCGACGTGCCTATTGGTACTTTTTTAAGTGGAGGAATAGATTCCAGTCTGGTAACAGCCATTGCAGCAACGATAAAAAAGGATAGTGTAAATACCTTTAGCATAGGGTACGATGACCCAGGTTATGATGAATCCATTTATGCAGAAAGAGTAGCTAAACATTTAAATACCAATCATCATAATATAAATATAAATCAAGAGCATATACTTGAGCTTCTTCCAAAGTTACTGAGCACATACGACGAGCCCTTTTCAGACACCTCGGCTTACCCAACTATGATTATTTCAAAGTTTGCCAAAAAACATGTGAGCGTAGCATTAACTGGTGAAGGAGGAGATGAGCTCTTCTTTGGTTATGGCAGCTATAACTGGGCAAAACGGCTCAATAATCCACTCATAAGAACCTTTCGACATCAGTTGTATCAACTAACAAAAATTGGTGATAATAGAATAAAACGAGGTGGCTTACTATTGAATTATAACACAACAGAGACTAATCTTCAGAGTCATATTTTTTCTCAGGAAAACTATATGTTTGCACAGCAAGAAATTCGTGATTACTTAAAATGTAATGTTTCAGATTTCAACTTAATCAATTGCTCCTATGAGTCCGAAAGAATCTTGAATAAGACGGAAAAACAATCATTATGGGATATAAACTATTATTTAAAGGACGACTTACTAGTAAAAGTAGATAGGGCAAGTATGCTCTACTCACTTGAGGCAAGAGTACCTCTATTGGATTACCGGATTGTAGAATTTGCGTCCAACCTAAAAGAAGATTTTAAGCTAAGGGGGGCTGATACAAAGTTTATACTCAAAGATGTTTTGTATAAGTTTGTTCCAAAAGAATTCTTTGACAGACCAAAGAAGGGATTCTCTATCCCATTACAAGTATGGTTAAAAAAAGAATGGAAGTTTCTTATCGATAAGTATCTATCTAAAGCCTGTATAGAATGTTATAACCTTGTACACTATGACCGCGTTGAATTATTAAAAAAACGATTCTTTAGTGGAGAAAACTATTTGTACGGACGTATTTGGGTTCTAATTGTACTACACTGGTGGCTGGAGGAAAATGCATAATGGCAATACCTGTTTTATATATCTCTTATGACGGTATGACCGATCCACTCGGGCAGTCACAGGTAATCCCCTATCTAATCGGGCTGACCAAATTAGGCTACTCTTTTACGCTAATTAGTTGCGAGAAGACAGATGCATACAGCAGAGATAAAGACAAGATTGCTGAATTACTGAAAGAAAATAATATCGACTGGAGGCCTCTCTCTTATACTAAATCTCCTACGATTCTGTCTACACTATATGATATTTATAAAATAAAAAAATTAGCATTACTGCTAAATGCTGAAAAACATTTCAAAATGGTACACTGCAGAAGTTATATCGCTGCATTGGTAGGTTTACAACTAAAAGAAAAAGCAGGATTAAAATTTGTTTTTGATATGCGTGGTTTTTGGGCGGATGAACGTGTAGATGGAAAGCTATGGAATCTTAAGCATATTGTATTTAAAACGATATATCATTATTTTAAAAGAAAAGAGAACAGCTTCCTTAGAAATGCAGACTATACCATCAGCCTGACCCATACAGCAAAAGAAGAGCTTTTGTCCTGGGAGTCTATTCCGGATACTACTCCTGTTAAGGTTATTCCATGTTGTGTTGATCTCGAGCTTTTCGATAACAAAAATATCGTTCCTGAAAGATTAAAGCTGTTTAGAGAAGAACTTGGAATTACCCTTAACGATAAAGTACTGCTTTACCTGGGGTCTATCGGAACCTGGTATATGCTTGAAGAAATGATGGAATTCTTTAGTGTCTTGAAACAACAAGAGCCTGGCGCTAAATTTTTATTTGTTACCAAAGATGAGCATGAGCGCATCTTAAACTGTGCAGAAAAATATCAGGTGCGGCAGGATATACTGTTAAGGCCCGGAGCAAGAGCGGAAATACCTTATTTAATTCGCTTAAGCAACTATTCGGTCTTCTTTATTCTACCGGCATATTCAAAGAAAGCGTCATCACCTACCAAGCAGGGAGAGATTATGGCGATGGGAATTCCAGTTATCTGCAATGCACATGTTGGAGATACTGACAAAATTATCGCTGATTATCAAAGTGGCATTGTAGTCGAAGGATTTAATAGCACCGCTTATAAAGATGCTATTAAAAAACTGGACGCAGGTTTTAGTGAAGAACAGATCATAAAGGGCGCCGCCGACTATTTCTCATTAGAAAATGGAGTAGTAAGGTATGCTGAAGTATATGCAAGCGTGCTCGGTTCTTAACTTATTAAGATACGGCCTTCCTGCTCCAATAGGTGGCAAGCAATATTCCTGCTATCAGGTGCCAGATTCCCCACCATGCTGCAATCAAGGCCATACCCCCTAATCCTTTAAAATAAGAAAAGATAAGTACCAGGCCTAATCCTGAATTATGAATTCCTGTTTCTATAGAAATACTCCTGCAATCTCTCTCACTTAAGGCAAATAATCTGCCACAAAAATATCCGGTTAAAAAACCAATTAGGTCTTGCACAAAAACAAGCCCAATAACCAGATAAACATACTTTACAAATATGTCGCTGTTCTTAAAGAGTGCTCCCAGGATAAAAAACAAGAAAAGAAGCATAGACGATGTCTTGATTAGCTTCTTACTTCTTTGTGCCCACTGAGGAAAATAATAGCGTACGGCTAGGCCTGACAGCAAGGGTAACAAGAGCAGCAAAAACAATGAAGACAAAACATCTGTGAAGGATAGTTGTATCGATTGCAGTAGCTCGCTCGTTCCGGCATCCATGCTTCCAAAAATTGCAAATAGCAGCGGAGTAGTAATCGGCGATATGAGGGTAGACAAAGCGGTCAAGCTTACAGACAATGCAGTATTACCTTTTGCGGTATGCGTAATAAATCCGGAGATATTACCACTCGGGCAAGCTGCTATCAGCATCATGCCCAATGCAATACTGGGATGAGGATGCAGGATCTTTATTAGCATGAACGTAAAAAGAGGAAATAAGAGGTATTGAGACAATACGCCCACCAGCGTAGCTCTGGGGTTTTT